>JAFTFA010000127.1 GCA_017449785.1 Muribaculaceae bacterium
GAATGACCACATTGCCACGATAATCACTAATGATACCGAAAACGCCACTGTTACTAACACTCAAATCTTTGCAGGTGACAGATGCCTCGTTGCCGATGATGTCATAGTAGATACCATCAACGTAGAAGTCATAGGTATCATGGGATACATCAGAAGAGGGGGGAGTAGCGGTGGCGCTGGCTGGGAGTAGAAGGGCCAACAGCAAAAGGGTGAAATTGAGACGGATGTTCATTGTTCGTTTAGATTTCAAATAGTTAGACCAATACTTAGTGAGCACACTTGAAAAAGTCCTGCAAGATGACTCTGCCTACGAATTAATCGAATTTTTATCATAATATTTCTTAGAATGATTCCATTTTTTTGTCTCATTAATAAATAATTATTCGTATAATTCGATGAATTCGTAGGCTATTTTATTTGTGGACTACTTTTTTCAAGCAGGTTCAATTTATAATCTGATCAATGCCACGCCGCCGAGCATCAGCAGGATGCCGACAATCTTTACCCAAGTGATGGCCTTGCGCGGAGCCCCCAGCCAGCCGAAGTGTTCCATGAGCATACTGAGGGCCAACTGGCCGACCAGCAGCGCCATCGAGAACACGCCGACACCCACCTTGGGCACCAGCCACGCGTTGCCGAACACGATCATCGCGCCACACAGGCCGCCCGTCCACATCCACCACGGATATTGGCGGCTGAAGGCCTTGCCCACCAGTCGCACGCTGCCGTTGAGGGTGCAGAGGAACAGCAGCACCACCGTGGCGACGAAGAACGCCAGCGTGGTGGCCTGCACGGGATTTCCCACGGCGGCACCCAGCACCGGATAGGCTCCCGTGACGCTTGCCGACAGGCAGCCCGAAGCCACAGCCAGCAACTGCCACATCACCAGCCGGGAACCCTTGTTGGCCGTTTGCTGCTTGGCTCCCAATCGCGGCAGGATAACCACCATCACGATGCCCAGGATGAGCAGCAGGGCACCGATGATGCGATTACCCGCCAGGGGCATTACCGTTGCCCCGAACCAGCCATAGTGGTCAATCAACAGACTGAAAATCAACTGGCTGAACATCGGGATAATCATGGCCTGCAACTGGCCGATTTCTTTAAACAGGTGGATGGCTATAGTGATGGTCACCACAGCGAACAAGCCGACAAACCAGCTCCACCAGGGGGCCGCATCGATCATTGCGCCGGTGGGCATGATGGGGATGCCTGCCACGAGCGACACCAGCAACAGGGCCAGTGTCGAAACCGAGAATGAAACCAGCGTCGAGACATAGGCAGGGCCCACGACGCCACGCAGCCGCGAGTTGGCGGCGGTCTGGAAGGGCATCAACAAGCCCATAGCCAGTGTTATGAGTAGGAAGAACATTGGGGAATCTTGGTTGAAATGAATAGTTGTTTAAATCCAGTTGTCGTCAATCGATAGCCTTGATGAACCTGGCCGGGACACCGCCCACGATGGTGCGCGGGGCGACATCCTTGGTCACCACGGCACCGGCGGCCACGATGGCACCGTCGCCGATGGTTACACCTGCCAGCACCGTCGCGTTGGCCCCGATCCACACGTTCTTGCCGATGTGGATGGGCGCATGGGTCATTCCTGCCCGCTGGTCGGGGTCCACCAGGTGGTTGAGCGTAGCCAGCACCACGTTGTGGCCGATGAGGGCACCCTCGTCGATGGTGATGCCGCCCTGGTCCTGGAACTTGCAGCCCATGTTGATGAACACACGCTCGCCGACGACGGTATTCTTGCCGCAGTCGGTGTGGAACGGCGGGAACATACCCACCGAGCGGGGTACCTCGCGGCCCCACAGTTGCTCCAGCAGGTCGTGCAACTGTTCGGGCGTGTGGTAACTGCCGTTGATCTCGGCAGTGATGCGCAGGGCCTCCTGCGACAGCTGGTGGAACATCATGTGCACGGGCGAACCGCCACCAATCGGCTGTCCCGAAGCCATATAATCTCTAAATTCTTGAATGGTCATAAAAAACTCTTTAGTTGGTCTGTCGAATTTCTTGCAAAGGTAGTTAATTCCAGAAATAATGCTTACCTTTGTGGTGACAATTTTTAAATCATGAACGCAATTATGAAGAGTTTTGGATCAAAACCGTGGATGCTTCCACAGCCGGTGCTCATCATCGGTACCTATGACAGTGAAGGTCGCCCCAACGCCATGAATGCCGCCTGGGGTGGCACGTGGGACATGAAGGAGATCATCATCTCGCTGTCCTCCCATGCAACAACCGATAACCTGGCCGTCAACGACACGTTCACCGTGGCCTTTGCTACGGTCGAGACGATGGTCGCATCCGACTTTGTGGGCATCGTCAGTGCCAAGAAAGACCCCGAGAAGATGTCCAAAACGGGCTGGACCATCGAGAAGGCTCCCAACGTGAATGCGCCCTTGTTCACCGACTTCCCCATGACGATGGAGTGCCGCGTGAAGCAGAAAATCGACGAGGACCGCAACACGGGCTACTACCTGGTGGCCGAGGTCGTCAACGTGCTGTGTGGCGAGCAATATCTTGATGAGGAGGGCAACCCCGACATCGAGAAGATGCACATCATCACCTATGATCCCACCCGTTACAAGTACGTCCAGCTCGGAACGACTGTCGGCACCGCCTTCCACGACGGCGCCCAGTTGAAGTAAGGCTTATAAGGACAATAGAACGCATCACAGTAGCCATCCGGAGGACGCTGAGCCTGTCCAATGCTCAACGCCTTCGGATGGCTGTTTTATCCCGCTCAGATCAGGGTCGGGTTCATTCCTCGGGATACGGGGCTTCATCGACTGTGTCCACGGCGATGGCCTCCTCGGGGCGTGCCAGCGGGATGCGGTCGCGTGTGAGTGCGTTGATGCCCTTGGCGGCAAAGTAGATCAGGACAGGTCCGGCGATCAGCATGATGAGGCTGCAGGCAAGCGGCATATTCTCGGCGTTCTCAAATCGGGTTCCCTCGAGTAGCAGCATGAGCACCACGGCGATGGTGTTGTTGAGCGCGTGGATCAAGACACAGGGCCACAGGTTGCGCGTGCGGTAATAGACCCATCCGATGAAGCACCCCATCATGAAGGCACTCAGGCCCTGAGTGAAATTGAAGTGAGCGACGGCAAAAAACAGAGCCGAGATGACGATGGCATACCACGGATTCCAGCTCTTTTCCAGCAGGCGGCGCTCGATGGCACCCCTGAAGACGGCCTCCTCCAGGAGCGGCCCGCTCAGGCAGATGGTGATGATGCCCACAGGGTTGGTGGCCATGTCCCCGAGGATTTCAAGCCCGTCGGTGTCCCAATCGGGAAACTGAATGAATTCCCCCAGGGCGAGATCCCACAGCAACAGCCCAATACAGCCTATTGCGGCCCACAGATACAGTTTCCTGGCCGAGAAATCCTGGCCGAAGTCGTAGTCGAACTTGAAATTGAACCGCGTGTATCTCATGATCCAGAATACAAACAGCGGCAACAGGTCACTCCCTAGCAGAATGATTGAAGCGAAGAGCGGATTGCTGGACAGAGCACTTTCATCAACAGCCTGTATTTCGCCCGGTTTGGCGATGACCATGATCAGCAGTACAGAAATTGTCGCACCGACTATCATCAAGATGAGCCAAAGGAAGAAATATTTGAATGCAGATTTCATAATAATTAAGTATTAGAGAAAATTAAATGTTTTATTTTATAGACGCATGATCGGATATAAAAACTACAAATAATTAAGAAATAATTTGGAATTATTATTTTTTATTGCGTATTTTGCAACGGATTATCAACCGATTGGTAATCTGGTTGTTTTATGAAGAAGTGGCTGATTTTTTGGATGATTGAGGCCACCTGATGTATTACATTTAAAATCTAAACATAATATATGATGAGGAACAAAATTGCTTTACTATTGTCAACGGTTTTCATAACCGTGCTGCTCATGGCTTGTGGCACGAGTAACGGATTGACCAAGGCCGAGCGCGAGGCTGCCATCACGCGCCAGGTCCAGGAGGGACTTGACACGCGCCACTACACCATCGCTGTGGACTGGATGAAACCGCTGGGAGGCATGGCCCGTCACGTGACCTCCAACTATGAGTTGAGGGTCAATGGCGACGAGGTGGACAGTTATCTGCCCTACGTGGGCGAGGCTTACCGCTTGCCCTACGGCGGCGGTAAGGGATTGAACTTCAAGGGCAAAATCGAGAATTACTCGATCAATTACTTGACGAGTAACCGAAGCCACATCGAGTTCACAGCCAATAGCGGCGAGGATACCTACCACTTCCGCATCGACGTGTTCAACAACGGCAAGTCGATCATTGACATCATTGCCCAGGAACGCGATGCCATCTCGTTTGACGGCGAGATGATATTCTGATGCGGTGAAGCCTCGACCGCTGCAGTGTAGCCAACAATTAACTGACTAAAAATATCGTAAGATCATGAAAAAAAGCTTATTAGTGTTAATGATGTCGATGTTGCTGCTCGTGCTGGCAGCATGCAGTACTGGTAATAAAGTTGTCGATGCCCAGCGGGCCGAGGCTATCAAGGCGTTGCTCGAGTCGAGGCAATTTGTCGTGATGGTGGGCTCGATGAGGCCAATCTCGGCTCCCACCATGAGCGTTAGCCAGGGGCAGAAGATGATTGTGCGCGACGGCCAGGTGACATGCTACCTGCCTTATGTGGGTTCGGGTCAGAATGTGGGCTACGGTGCCAGCGGTTACAAGGCGCTGAATTTCTCAAGTCAACTGCTTGACTATAAACTGGAGTATCCCAAGGCCGACCGCGCCCGTATCACCTTCCGCGTTGATAACGGTGATGACCATTATCGGTTCCATGTCGAGGTCTTCATGAACGGCAAGACGACGATCGATGTCGATCCCCGTGGTCGTGATGCCATCTCCTATAGCGGCATGATCCATGACCTGAGTATATTGTATTGAAACTTGAGGTGTATGGTCTAGGGAAGGGCTCAACCACCAGCTCAAACTGATAGGCCCATGACAATTGTTCTTTTCCCTGGACACCCTAATGGAATGAAATGAGAAACGGGGGCGACGCCACACAATGTCGCTCCCGTTTTCTCGTCTCCTGCACGCTCAGGGGTCAGGGGCTGACCACGTTGACACGGCTGACGGTGTTGTTCTTGGGGTCCCGCGTGACGCGTATCTGGGTCGTGACGCGTTCCTTGAGCATCTCGACGTGGCTGATGATGCCCACGCGCCTGCCGCCCATGTCATACAGGCGGTTGAGCGTCTCCATCATGTTGTCGAGATAGTTCTCGCTCAGGGACCCGAAACCCTCATCGATGAAGAGCGTGTCCACGCTGAACATCTTGCCCGTCGTGCTCGACAGGGCGAGTGCCAGGGCCAGCGACACCATGAAACTCTCGCCGCCCGAGAGGGTGTTGACCGATGTGAGGCCGCCCTGCTGCAAGTCACGCACCAGGATGATGAGAGTGCCGGGATTGGCCTCCAATTCGTAGCGGTCGTTGAACATGTGCAGGTAGCCGTTGGCGGTGTTGAGCAGTTCGTTGAGGATGTAGCTCAATGCAATCCGGCGGAAGGTCTTGCCGTCGGCACTGCCCAGTAACCTGTTGAACTCTTCCCATTGCTGATAAACGGCCTCGGCCTGCTCCAGCGCGGCTTTCTTCTCTCCGATCTCCTTGATGTTCTTCTCGTCATCCTCAAGTTGCTGATGGAGCATGGCCAAGCGGGCTGCACATTCCTCATAGCGCCGGTGGCTGCTGCTGTAGATTGAGTCAAGTTCGGCGGGATCCTCGACGGGGAATGCAGGCTTGTGGTTGTTGATGTCCTGCTGGCGGCCTTTCAGGGCTGTCATCTCGCCCTCCATGCGCGTGATGGTCTCCTTGAGATCCTGGATGGCTTGCTTGACGCTGTCGATTTCGCTCTGCTTGTGTCGGTCGAGGGTCGCGAGGCGATCGATGGTCATTGTAGTGTTGCCGGCCAGATAGCGGTCGAGTTCCTGCTGTGCACGGGAAGCATTGGCCGTCTCGTTGGCCAAGAGGTTGTTCCATTGGCTGAATTTATCCTTGAATCGATGCCATTGCCCATCGAGTGAGCGAGGCACCTTGTCGGTGGTCTTGCCATTGTCGGTCAGCCCCTTGATGCTGGCCTTGTCTGCCTCCATGCCGGGGATGATGGCGGCGGCAATGTCAATATCATGCCTGAGCTGTTGAACGAGATTCTCATTCTCTTGGTACTGGGCCGCCTGGTGCTCCAGCCGGGTAATGAATAGGCTGTCTTGAACGATGCGCTCCTGCCAGTCGCTCATGGTGAACAAGGTGTTGAGCTGGCTGATGCAGTTCTCGATGCGCTCGGTGCAGGTCTTGATGGCTTTACGCTGGCTATTGATGCTCTCGGCCACTTTGACCTGGTCTTGGGTGGCCGCATTGTGGGCCTTGACCAGTTGGGCGGCCTTCTTGCCCTCGGCCGTGATGCGTTTGTTCAAGCCATCAGCCTGGAGGATGCGTTCGTTCAATGCTGCCGTTTCCTTGTTCAGCAGGGCGATGAGATGGTCGGCACGTTCATTGCCGATTGTCTTGTCGATCGACATGTTGCACTGTTCCAGCAGCTGGCTGGCCAGTTCAAACTGGCGGTAGCGCATCGATGACTTGTTGTTGAGTTCTTCTTCGGCCTTGATGATGAGTTGCTTGATGCGTGCGATGTCGCGATTGGCGGCAACGATACCCAGCTCGGTGGCTTTGAGGTCCTGTTCGGCGAGTTGCTGCTTCTCGCGCAGTTCATCGAGCACATTTTTCCCCTTGAGGGGAAGTAGGGACTCGATGGTGTTGCCGCACACGGGGCATTGTTCTCCCTCGTGGAGCGACTTGTGGGCCTGCTGGAGCAGATTGTGCCAGTCGGTCTCCCTGTTGACGGCGTCCCGTGCCTGCTCGACGATGTTGATCTTGTCCTGGACTGTAGCCTGCAACGTGCTGAGCGCCAGTTGTTCCTTGTTGAGGTCGATGCGGTGCTCTTGCAGCGCTCTGGTGGCCTGGTACAAGGCTTCGTTGGCCGATTTGAGTTGGCTGAGTGCCTGTCGGGCCTCGGTCAGCACATCTTTCTTGCGGTTCATGCCCGTGACGTCCATCGCGTCATATTCTGCTTGCAGGCTTTGCACGAGGTTGGCTTGTTGCTGGCTCTCGTTGAGGGACTTCTCGACCCGGGCGGCGACCAGTGGCTGGCGCTCTAGATCCTGGTTGAGGGCTGCGGTGAAATGGGTGATGTTGTCCTGTTCTGCCTGGCGCTGGTCAAGCAGCATCTTGATGCTCTTGATGGCCTTGTACATGGCACTGTGGGGTGCTTCCTGCTGGAGCAACTGGAGCGTGTCGTCAAGCCTTTTCTGCTGGGCGACAAGGCCATCGCAGGCGGCACGCAGGGCGGCGCACAGATCGTCAAACTCGTCCTGCAAGGCTTGTTGCTGGCCCCTCAGGGACTTGATCTCGCCCTCGGCCCGCTGGTATTCTCTCCATGCCTGTCGCGGTGCAATCGTGCCTTCCCAGTCCGATACCAGACGCTGGCGCTCAACGTGTTCCTCTTGCCGGGTTATCGCCAGCTTGTCGTCCAGGTCCTTCTGTTTCTGGACGATGTCATGTTCATTCTTCGCCTTGTCGTCGAGCCATTGTATCATCTGCTTGGCACCGTCGCGTTGCTTGATGGCCTCGGCCTGTAGTTGGGCACACTGGGCCGCCTCGGCCGAGATTTCTTCTTTCTGTTCGGGGGAGAGCAGGTTGATGTGTTGGAGCAGTTCCTGCAGGATGTCGCGATCGTTTTTCTTCTCGCGATAGACGTCATAGATTTTCTTGCCTATCTGTGTGTAGATGCCGGAACCGACCATTTTCTCGAGCAGGTTGGACTTGGCATCCTCGTCACTATTGAGGAACTCGGCAAATTTACCCTGTGCCAGCACGACCGTGCGGATAAATTGGCTCATGTCCAGGCCAGTGAGTTCAATGATGCGTTCCTTGATTTCGGTCTCTTTCTCCAGGTGCTCGGGTGAGGCGGCGCCGTCATCGGTGCACAAGGTGCGTTCGGGAGGCATGATGCGGTGCTCAAGGTTGCGGTGTGCACGATGCACGTGCCAGGTGGCGATATAGGGGGTACCCTCGTTGTCGTCAAAGGTGAGCCGGACATCGGCACTGACCGCACCGCGCCTCAACAACTGCTTGGGATCCTTGCTGTTGATGGTCTCACTGTTCTCGTCGGCGGTGTATTGAGTGCTGCTGGTGCTTCTGGAACGGTCCAGGCGCGGCGTGCTGCCGTAGAGCGCCAGGCAGATGCAGTCGATGATGGTCGATTTGCCCGAACCGGTCTCGCCGGTGATGAGAAACAGGCGCTTGTCGTTGAGCGGTGCGGCGTCAAAGTCGATGACGGCGTGCTCAATCGAGGCAATATTGTCGATGGTGAGTTTCTTGAGTTTCATTGTCTGTTTTCCTCCTCAACTAGTTGGTAAATATAGTTAAACATTTCTTCTTGACGCTCGCTCATCTCCCGGCCGTTCATGTCGATGAAATACATCTTGGCGATGGCGATGGGTGACATGGCGTTGAACGCTTCGAGGGAGATGTTGCGGGCGCGCCGAGTCTGGGCCTGGAGTGTTACCGTCTTCTTGATCTCACAGAAACGGCACTGCTTGTCCTGGAGTGCCATGGCTGCCTGTTCCTGCGCTCCCGTGGGCAAGTAACTGTCCACCTTGACGTTGAGCCTGATGTAAGAACGATCGTTGGGGTTGAGTTGCTGCAGCCGTTCCAGGGCGGACTCAAAGTCCACGGGTTCATGGGCAGGGATGGTGCGCAGCGGTTTAGGGTTCTTGATGACCTTGGTCTCGATGCGGGGCAGTTCTCCATGCTGGTCAATCTCGACGATGCTGACCGAGTGCTCGCACTGCTCGTCAAAGCTCACGGGCACCGGAGTGCCACAGTAGCGCACGCGGCTGTCGAGCTGCTGCGGGCGGTGGATGTGGCCCAGGGCGGCGTAGTCATAGCCATTGCCCAGGGTGCCCACATCGACACATTCCATCATCATGTCGCGGTCGTGGCCCGTGGTGTCGCAGTTGTTCACTGCCAGGTGGGCCATCAGCACCACCGGCAGGCCGGTGGCGTTGCGGGCGTTGGCATGGTCTAGCAGGGACTGGAAATAGGCGCGCTGGCGCGTGTCACGGGTGATGTCGGCGCCCTCGTCCGTGAGCGGGAAACTGGCGGGATAGGCAAACGGCACGGCGGCGACAATGCCCTTGTTGCCCACGTTGATGACGTGCTTGTCGAGGTCGGCCAGGCCCTTGTCGTCGCGGTTGATGCCGCCCAGCACGGTCACGTTGGCCAGTTCCCACAGGCGCCTGTCGCTGTCGAGACGCGATGCGCTGTCGTGGTTGCCGGCGATGACGATGATGGCCATGTCGCTGTAGGCCTTGTGGATGTTGAGCATGGCTTCGACATACATGTTGACGGCGGCATTGGAGGGCGCTGCCGTGTGGAAGATGTCGCCGCTGACGAGCAGCGCGTCGGGCTGATGCTTGCGCACGATGTCGGCCAGCTGGTGCAGGAAGTCGCTCTGCTCCTCGGTGCGGTCATAGCCGTAGAAGTTCTGGCCCAGGTGCCAATCACTGGTATGGATGAATCGGAACATTGATGAAATATTGATGTTTAAAGAGTAATCAAGTGGTTTAGAGAAAAGATCACACTCGTTTTCCCCCTACGTTAGTTTTTTCTAGGACAAATATAGGAATAATTACCGAAAATTGCAAATTTCCAGTGTTAATAGTTGTTATGTGCCGCAGTCACATCAACGGGCCGAGCGGGTGGCGATTTTCTTGCCGTTCTTGTCCCAGGTGTAGATCCAGTTGCCCTTGCGGCTGGTGAAGGTATCGCCCGCGGCGTTGAGGATGTCGCCCGTTTTGCTCACGTTGAAGGTGTGCAGTTTCTTGCCCTTGGCGTTGAAGGTATAGTACCAGCTGCCGTGGCGGATGATGTAGAACGACTCGCTGTAGGCGACCAGTTCGCCCTGGGTGGTGCTGAAGGTGTGCACCTTCTTGCCTTTCTCGTCATAGACGTAGTACCATGACCGGGTCGTCTCGATGTGACTGATCTTCTGAGCCTGGATAGCGGTGAAGGCCAGGAGCATGACCAGCGTGATGAGTATTCTTTTCATAACGGTTAAGCCTAATGTATCGTTGCCGATGATTACTTGATGAGTTTCATGATTTGCCGCTCGGTGGCGTGGGGGAGGATGTCGTGGAAGTGCTCCACGATGCGGTCGAGCGATTGTTGGGGCGTGCGGTCACAGTGGCAGGCCTCCTTGCCCAGCAGCTGCTCGGGCGTGGTGAGCAGCGACCAGCCCCAGCCGTACTCGTGGCCGTGCTTGTCGCGGGGATAGACAAAGTCCTGGGTGATGATGCGGCACGCCATCTGCAGGCGCGTCACATAGCCGTCAAAGCGGCTGCGCATCTTGGTGCCCGCAAAGCCGCAGGCCGCGCGCAGCTCGCGCGTGATGAGGCTGCCATGCTCGCGCAGGGTCAGCACGATGGCCTCCTCGATGGAGCCCTCGGCCGGGGCGGGGTAGGCGTGGCGGCGGTAGTTCATGAAGTCGGGCCACCAGTCCATGCTGATGTAGCCTGCCTTCTTGTCAAAGAACTTGCCATACACGCAGGGGCTCTCGGTCACAATCGGGCCCTTCCACTTCCACATGGGCCAGTCCCAGCCGCCGTCGTCATAGACGACATAGCAGCAATCGTTATCGACGACATCCTCGGCCGAGTAGCCGCTGATGCCGCTGTAGAGCAACGGCAGGAACCCGATCTGCTGAATCAGGTCCACCAGCTCAGTCGCATTGTGTATCATTCCTCGTTGTAACATATTGATTCCAGGTTTCTTTATTTCTTCTTGCACCAAGTATTGGCCACGATGACTCCTGTGACACTGATGGTTACCACGATGGCAGCCGACAGCACAATGGCCGTGACATTGTCCTCTTGGTCGATGAGAAACGGAATGTCGATCGCCAGCATCGCCAGCACTATGATAGTGGCAATCACCATGCGCAGCCGCTTGATATTGACTTGCTGTTTTTCCTGCTCACTGGCCGTGTTGTAGCCGGCGATCAGCCAGTCTCCCTTGCCGATAACGATGACGGCTGCAAGGATGATCATCAAGATATTTAAAATGTAAATGGTTACCACGATTTTATGTGTATTGTAAACTTATTGCTTGAGGATCTCGTCCAGCAAGGGATAGATGTCGGCCTCGGCGGTGTAGGGGTGGATGTGGAAGTAAGGGTTGCCAGTGAGCATGGCCGACAGTTGGGTCTTGCCGCGGTCGTAGAAGATGTGGCAGGGGATGCCATGGACCTCGGCATAGGCCAACTCGTAGCCCACGCCCAGCGACGGGCAGGTGCACTCGCCGATGAGCACGTCGCTCTCGCGCAGCCAGGCGGTGTCCTGGTCATAGATGTGCGCGTCACGCTCGCGACCCTGTTCCATCAGGTTGAGGTCGCTCTTGCCGATATGCTCGGTGAGCACCACGTCGGTGCGCTGCATGTAGGCAATCAGGCGCTGGTACAGGTTGGCATCGACACGCCCGCCGCGGATGGAGCCTGCAAAATAGATTTTCTTATTGGCCATGGCGATGCTGTATCAGAGGCGTGACAGGAACTTCTCGCGGTCAACGACGAAGCGCAGGTGGGTGCCCTCGCCCAGCAGCGTGTCGCCGCAATGGGCCTTGACCGTGAACTCGATTTTCTTGCCATCGACACGGGTAACCGTGGCTGTCGCCGTAACCGTGTCGCCCAGACGGCTGGGCTTGAGATGGGACGAGGTGATGTGGCCGCCGACGGTGGTGCAGCCCTCGGGCAGATGGCCGGCCACGGCGAGCATGGCGGCATTCTCCATGAGTGCCATCATGGCTGGCGTGGCCAGCACGGGCATGTCGCCCGAGCCCATAGCGACAGCCGTGACAGCCTCGTTGACGGTCAGTTGGCTGGTGTGGGTCAATCCTTCTTGAAGCATGAGGCCTAGTACTTGTTGAAGTTATACTTGCTTCTTAACTCGGCCTTTTTCTCCTCGCTCTGGCGAGAGAAATAGCTTTTCCAGCCGGGGCAGAAGTTGATGTGCCAGCGCCAGAACTTGCCCAGCGCGGAATTGGGCTTCTGATCATAGTGAGCCCTGAACTTGCAGTTTTCGCAGATATGTGCCATAATGATTCTATAATTATTTATTGGTTATTGTCAGGTTGATAATCAAGTTGCCGGTCCATCCAGGCGATGCGCTGGGTGAGCCACTGCTTGAGCCAAGCAATCTCGTCGTCATGGCTCGTGGCGATATAGTGGTTGGGCCACACCCGCTTGCCCCAGCGCGGCCATGCCTGGCTGTTGCGCTGCATGGCCCCGTGGGAGGTTAGTACGCTGGTCAGCGAGTCGATGGTCGCCATCACGCGGTCGGTGTTCAGGGTGGTGTTGCGGTACTGTGCCCAGCGGGCCTTGAGCTGTGCCGTGTAGTGTGGGTCGTTGTTGAGCATGTACCACCAGAAGGGGATCAGGTGCACCTCTTTCTCCCGATACAGGGTATTGTTGTTCTGATAGGCCCAAGTGTCGGTTCGCCATCCCTGGCGGTGGTCGGCGTTGCCGTAGGCCAGGTCGGTGTCCCAGATCGCCATCTTGAAGCGCGGGTCCACGCTGTCCCGCCGCTTGTAGAACTTGCCGCTCAGCCTGTAGGCATCCACATTGTGGCACAACTCCATCATCAGCTGGTAGTCGATGAAGGATGTGACGTCGATGTGGCGGCGGTAGTCGCCCATGGCCAGCGCGTCCTCCATCGCGTCGATGCGGCGGTTGATGTAGTTCAGTTGGGCGGTGCTCAGGCTCTCATGGTCGGGAGACTTGTACTGGAACAGGATGTAGCGGTCGGTATAGGGCTTGCCGGTCGTGTCCACGGGGTGGCGCTTGGAGCGATAGGTCACGTCGTCGTTGCAGTCCACTTCCATCAGGTAGTCGCCGGTGAGATCATCCATGCTATCGCCGGGGCTGCGCAGGTTCAGGCGGTGCTTCCCCTTGGAAACGACCTCGGTCAGGATATACACGCCATAGTAGGTGCCGTCTATGATCAGTTCGCAATGGCGTCCCTGGGGCACAAATTCCATCCACGGCCGGGCCAACTCAAAGGTCAGCACGTCGCGCAGCAGGCTCTTGTCGGCATAGGGGGCCAGCAATGCCCAATTATTGTCCTTGCCCATGCCCAGCAGGGAAACCTTCTGTTTCTTGCCGCCCTGTGCAAGCGGCTCGGCCAGCGTGCGCAGCGAGTAGGGCTTCTTGGGGCTGTTGTTGTAGGTGGAGTTGCCGCGATGCCTCACCGCGATAAAGCCGTCATAGTCGATGCGCTGGCCAGGGTGGGCGATGGTGTCGGCATAATTGAGCCGCCCCATGCCGTTGTCGATGATTTTCATGCGTCCGCCGATGCGCTTGTCGCGCATGATGGAGTCGCCGCCCACCTCAATCCACACGATGGGCAGGTTGGTCGAGTCTAGCCGCACACCGGTGTCATCGGGCGGAAAATTGTGCACAACAGGTCTGTCACAAGCCCACAGGGCCAGTGCCATGCCTATTGCCATTATCAGTCGCAGCAACACGTTCATTGTCACGTCATGATGAATTAACCCCGCAAAGTTACACAAAAAAGCGTAAAACACCAATAGACCCCAAAAATGGCTGAAAAGTTGCAGAATACAATTTTTTGTGGTAATTTTGCCGCGATAAATGAAAACACATGGTAATTTTTCAGAAAAATGGACTCACAGAAGAATGCTGAAATCATCGCCCGCATCAAGTATCTGATGAAAGAAATGGGTGTGCGCCAGGTGCAGTTTGCACAGCGCATCGGGGTGGATACCTCCAACCTGTCGAAATATCTCAATGCCCACATGCCGCTCAGTGATTCGTTCCTCAACCGCCTGGTCGTGAACCTAGGCGTGTCCAAGGATTGGCTGCTCGACGGTACCGACCTGCCCTTCGGCAAAACGCCGGTGCGCGTGGACAATGCTCCCTCGCCTGCTACCGGCCAGACCGAGGCGGCTGGCACGCCGGTCTATGACGTGGATGCCACGGCAGGGACGGCATCGGGCCGTAACGAGCTGTTTGCCAGCGAGAACATCGTGGGCTGGGTAAACCTGCCCAACGTGAGCCCCCATTGCCGCATCGTGCGCGTTAGCGGCGACTCGATGGCTCCGGTCATCATGGACGGTGACTTTGTCGCCGTGCGCGAGGTGAGCAAGACCAGCCAGATCTATTGGGGGCAGATCTATATAGTCCAGCTCGATGACTTCAGGCTGGTCAAGTATGTGCGTCGCCACACCGATCCCAACATGGTGGTCCTGCGCAGCGAGAACCCGAACTATGACGACATGGATGTGCGCCTGGCCGATATCCACGAGCTACTTCTCGTCCAGCACGTGTTGCACCTCAACACGAGACTGTAAAGGCCATGTTATCCTTATCCAAACGAAACGACATAACATGAACATCTACTATCATACACTATCCAACGGCCTGCGTCTCGTCCACGTCATGACGACC
>JAFTFA010000128.1 GCA_017449785.1 Muribaculaceae bacterium
CGATCCCTGGTTGACCTCGCTCTCGGCGCGGATCGAACCGCCGAAGAGGTCTATCATCTTGTGCACATAGGCCAGACCCAGGCCGAAGCCCTTCACGTCGTGCAGGTTGCCCGTGGATACGCGGTAGAATTTCTCGAAGATCTTCTTCAAGTCCTCGCGCTTCATGCAGATGCCGTTGTCGGCAACGGTGATCTGGATGTGGTCCTCGTCGGGATTGACGGTGGTTACCGTGAGCTCGGGTGGTACGTCCTCGCGGCGGTACTTGACGGCATTGTCCAGCAGGTTGAAGATCACGTTGGTGAAGTGCATCCTGTCCACGTTGATGATGGGATCCTCGGCGTCAAGGTTGGCCTCGATGTGGCCGCCATATTTCTCGACCTTCAGCTTGAAGGTGTTGATCACGCTGTAGATGCTGGCGTTGGCGTCCTCTTCCTCCAGGCGCATGGTGGCGTTCTTGCGGTCGAACAGTGAGAGTTGCAGCACCTTCTCAACCTGGAAGCGCAGGCGCTTGGTCTCGTCGTTGATGACGGTGGAGACGTGCTTGAGCATCTCGGGGCTCTTGCGCACGCTGTCGTCGTTGAGCATCTGGGCGGCAATCGAGATCGACGAGATGGGCGTCTTGAACTCGTGTGTCATGTTGTTGATAAAGTCGTTCTTGATCTCGCTCAACTTCTTCTGCTTGAAGGCCAGCGAGATGGTGTACAGGAACACGCCCAGCAGCAGGAAGGTGAAGGCCAGCGAGGGCACCAGGAACTTCACCGACGAGAAGATGTAGTCGCTCTTGTTGGGGAAGATGACGTTGAGGGTGTTCTGCTTGTTCTTCGGGTCGTTGGAGAACAGGACCTGACTATAAATGTCCTGTTGGGACAGGGGAGAATAGCCGCTGGTCTTGTAGACCACGCCGTTGGAGCGGCTGACGATGGCGAACTCAAACGGCAATGACAACCCGTTGTACTCGAGCTCCGAACGCAGGTAGCTCGCTACCGTGGCACTGTCGGCGCGCTCCTGGATGGGGCGGTCGCTGGAGTGGTTCAGGATCGTGAGGATCACCTCATTCAACAGGCTCTTCTGGTACAGGTACTGGTTCTTGAGGATTTCCTGCTTGAGCTGGTAGGTGTCGTTCAGGTCCATCAGCGTGTTGCGGTTAGCCGGGCGCAGTGTTGATGGATCCTCGGCATTGAGGGTTGTGTCGATGGTGGCCTCGTGACGGTCACTGAAGTTGAAGCTGTTCTGGCTGATGCCAGAATACATCAGCTCGGCTTCGGCCAGATCCTGATCGAGGAAGTACTTGGTCTCGTTCTGCTCCAGCATGGTGGACACGCTGTAGAGGCTGCGCATCACGATCTCGCTGAACTGGCTGTTGCGCATGTCGACCATCTTCTCCAGGTACACGATCTGCATGGCGAGCAGTCCCAGCAGGGCTATCGCCATGACAATCGTCAATATCCATATCGTTGATCTCTTCATGAGAGTGTTTTGAACTAATTGAAAAACCTTGTTTTTAACAATCAACGGCAAAATTAACACTTTATTGTGAAAAAACAAAATTTTCCTTCACTTTTTACTGAAAAAATTAACGCAAAATGTTAAAACCGCCCTAGAAACAATCAAACAACAGTAACAACATCAGCACAACCGCATCAACCATCATAAATGTTGTTGTAGTTGTATTAATGTTGTCATGGTTGTTTGGTCGTTTAGGGGGCAAAAAAAATAGAGGCACCCGGGCCGGATGCCTCTATTATAATATAATGTGGAGTGCAGCGGGGGATTAATCCTCGTCCTGCTTGCTCTCCTCGTACTCCTTGAGCAGCTGGGCCTGCACGTCGGCGGGCACGAGCTCGTAGCTCGAGAACTTCATGCTGAACGAAGCGCGGCCACCCGAGATGGAGCTCAGGGAGGTCGAGTAGCTCGACATCTCCTTCAAGGGGATGCGGGCCTTAACGCGCTCCAGACCGTTGGCGCTCGACATGTCCATCATGATGCCGCGGCGGCCCTGCAGGTCGCTCTGTACGCCACCCATGCAGTCGGCGGGCAACAGGATCTCGACGTCATAGACGGGCTCCAGCACCTTGGGGTTAGCATCGCGGAATGCTGCCGAGAAGGCGTTGCGGGCTGCCAGACGGAACGAGATTTCGTTACTGTCAACCGGGTGCATCTTACCATCGTAGATGCAGACGCGCACGTCGCGAGCATAGCTACCGGTCAACGGGCCCTGCTCCATGCGGTCCATGATACCCTTGACGATGGCGGGGATGAAGCGTGCATCGATGGCACCACCGACGATACAGTTATAGACAACCAGCATACCGCCCCATTCCATGGGGATCTCCTGCTTGTCCTTGATATTCATCTTGTACTCCTGGTTGCCGAACTTGTAGGTGTCGGGCTCGGGCATACCCTCGCGGTAGGGCTCCACGATCAGGTGAACCTCACCAAACTGGCCGCTACCACCAGACTGCTTCTTGTGACGATAGTCGGCACGGGCAGCCTTGGTAATGGTCTCACGGTAGGGGATGCGGGGCTCCTGATACTCGATCTGGATCTTGTCGTTGTTCTCGATGTTCCACTTCAAGGTGCGCAGGTGGAATTCACCCTGACCCGAAACGATGGTCTGGCGCAGCTCCTTGCTCTGCTCGATGAGCAGCGTGGGATCCTCCTCGTGCATGCGGTTGAGGACGGCACCCAGCTTCTCGGTCTCGCTCTCGTTCAGGGCCTTGATGGCGCGCTGGTACTTGGGAGCGGGATAAGCGATGAAGTCAAACTCGTGCTCGCAACCCTTCTCGTTGAGGGTGTTGCCGCAACGAACGTCCTTGAGCTTCACGGCAGCACCGATGTCACCGGCGTGGATCTCGTCGATAGCGGTCTTGTTCTGGCCACAAACGACGTTGATCTGGGCGAGGCGCTCCTTGCTGCCACGGTTCTGGTTGTTGAGGTCGGCACCAGCCTTGAGGGTACCGCTCATTACCTTGAAGTAGGAAACCTCACCGATGTGGCTCTCAACCGAGGTCTTGAAGAAGAAGACGCTCACGGGGCCGTTCTCGTCGTAGGGAACCTCGTCGCCGTTGCTGTTCTTGGGAGCGGGCATCTCGGTCACGTCGGGAACGATGATGCTCATGATCTCGAGCATGCGGTCGGTACCAATGTTGTTCTCGGCGCTAACCAGAACAACGGGGAAGATGCTGCGGTCAACCATACCCAGGCGGATACCCTTGATGGTCTCCTCCTCGGTCAGAGTCATCTCGTCGAGGAACTTCATCATCAGCTCCTCATCGTTCTCGGCAGCCATCTCGAGCAGTGCCATGCGGTACTCCTCGGCCTTGTCGGCGTGTGCGCCGTCGATGTCGCTGGCAGTAGCCTTGCCGCCATCCTTGGGCCAGGTGTACTGCTTCATGGCCAGCACGTCCACCACGCTGTTGAAGCCGGGACCTGCATTCACGGGGAACTGCAGGGCAACAACCTTGTTGCCGTAGGTCTCGCGCAGCTGGTTATATACATTGTCAAAGTCACACTTCTCGTCTTCAAGACGGTTGATGACAAACATCAGCGGCTTGCCGATGCGCTCCACGGTGCGGAAGTTGTTCTGGGTGCCCACCTCGACGCCGTTGCGGCCGTCAACCACCAGAGCGGCGGTATCGGTAACGCTCAGGGCGGTCACGGTGTTGCCCACGAAGTCATCACTACCCGGGCAGTCAAAGAAGTTGAGCTTCTTGCCGTTCTTCTCGGCATAGAACACGCATGAGGATACGGAATAGCCGTACTCTTTCTCAACGGGAGTGTTGTCGCTCACGGTGTTGCCGCCATCGACAGAGCCCCTGCGGCTGATTGCTCCACCTTCAAGGAGGATAGACTCGGTAAGAGTGGTCTTGCCAGCGCCCTTGCCACCGACGAGGGAGATGTTCTTGATCTCGTTTGTTTTGTAAATCTTCATTAGTGATTTAGTTGTTAAATAGTTGTTATATAGTGAATTGTTGTTCGGTTCGCTAAACAGCCTGCAAAATTACTCATTTTTGCTGGTAATCACAACATTATTAAAAAGAAAATTATTTTCAAAGCAAAAAATGAGCAGTCCGCTTGCCATTTTGACCTCCTGAAAGCGGCAAATTGTCTTGAAATTGATTAATTTTGCACCGTTTACAATCCATCATGATCAGTCATGGCAGGCATCTATGTTCACATCCCGTTCTGTGCAAGCCGCTGTTCCTATTGCGACTTCTACTCGACACTGGCCCTGGGCCGGATGGGCGAGGATTATGTCGAGGCCGTTGTGGCCGAGGCGCGGCTGCGTCGGGCTGAACTGGGCGGAGCATCAATCCGCACCTTGTATTTGGGTGGCGGCACGCCTTCCCAACTCCCCATCCCCTTGCTCTCGCGCTTGGTCGCAGGGCTGCGCCAGGAGCTTGACCTGTTGTCACTCGAGGAATTTACCATCGAGGCAAACCCTGATGACGTGAGCGCCGAGTGGTGTGCCCGGGTGGCGGACTTGGGCGTGAATCGCGTGAGCATGGGGGTGCAGTCGTTCAGGGACGACATTTTGCGCCTCATCGGGCGACGGCACACGGCCCAGCAGGCCGTCGATGCGGTTCACAACCTGCGTTCAGCAGGCATTGACAACATCAGTATCGACCTCATCTACGGCCTGCCGGGGCAGACGTTGTCAACCTGGACAACAGCGGTGGAGAAGGCCTTGGCATTGAGGCCACAGCACCTGTCGGCCTACGGGCTGACCTATGAGGAAGGCACCCGCCTGTGGCACCAGCGTGAGCTCGGCGAGGTTGTTGAGGTGCCCGAGGAACAGTGCCTGGCAATGTACCGTGTTCTGGTCAAGATGTTGACGATGGCTGGTTATGAACACTATGAGATTTCCAACTTTGCACTGCCGGGCTACCATTCCCGCCACAATTCTTCCTACTGGAACGACACGCCCTATCTGGGGCTGGGGGCCGCCGCTCATAGCTATGACGGCACGACGCGCCGCAGTAATCCTGCCGACCTGCAGCGCTATGTGGCCAGCGTGACGGCTGGCAAGACGGCTTGTGAGGAAGAAGTGCTGACCCGCTGGGAACGCTATGACGAGCGCGTGATGTTGGGGTTGAGGACGTCGCGTGGCGTGGATGTTGAACGATTGAGGCGCTACTTCGGCGACGAGGCTTGGCGCCATTTCAAGCACGAGGCGCAGCGGCACATCGAGGCCGGGAACCTGCGTGTGGCCGATCATGGCAACTACGTCCTGACCGCTGATGGCATTATGCTCAGCGACAGCGTGATGCGTGACTTGATATGGGATGAGTAATGCTCTGTGGCGTCCAGCCTATTCAAATTCTTCCAAAATATCTCTCAACAGGCTGGCCAGGGCCGGGCTGGCTTGCAGGTCCTCGGTTTCGATGATGGCTTTGAGTGAGCCGTGGGGTTGGACCTTGCCCAGCATGAGCAGGTTGAGCAGCAAGCGGTAGCCGGTATATTTCGTGAGAGGACGTTCCTGTGCAATCAGTTGGCGGAAGACGGCATCGGCCTCGGGGATGTGACGCAGCAGCTTGTGGCACAGGTTGTCGGCAATCTCTACTGTCTCCACAGTTTGGCACCATTGCAGGGCTTGTTCAGGCTGCATCATGTCGGCAGGGTAGAGCATGGGGGCAGCCAGGCGGCACTCGCGTGAATGGGTATCGTCCCAGAGCTCTTGGGCCAGTTGTGCCAATTTGTCAGGCTGGGTGATGCTCTCGCGCTGTCGCTGCGCAATGCCCTGGATGTCCACCAGCAGGCAACCCATGATGATCGTGTGGGGATCGCCGGCTTTCCTCAGTTTGTCGGCCACGATGCCGTTACGGTAGGCAAAGAATTCCTTCCGCATCGCCTTCAATGTTTCTTGTGTCGGATTATCCATATAAAAATCAGCTTCTTTATTTTGAGCCCAACTTCTCGGCCAGGAAACGGCCAGTGTAACTCTCGGGGCAGGCTGCTACCTCCTCGGGGGTGCCCTCGACGACGATGTTGCCGCCCTTGTCGCCGCCCTCAGGCCCGAGGTCGATGATGTGGTCGGCACACTTGATCACGTCCAGGTTATGCTCGATGATGACGACAGTGTGGCCATTGCCGATGAGCTGGTCAAACGAGCGCATCAGCGTGTTGATGTCGTGGAAGTGCAGGCCGGTTGTCGGCTCGTCGAAGATGAACAGCGTGTTGCCCTGGCGCTCACCGCTCAGGTAGTAGGCCAGCTTGACGCGCTGATTTTCACCGCCCGAGAGCGTGGATGATGACTGGCCCAGCTTGATGTAGCCCAGCCCGACGTCCTGCAGCGGCTTCAATCGGCGCACGATCTTGTGCTCGTTGTAGGTGTTCGTCTCGCCGAAGAACTCGATCGCCTGGTTCACGGTCATGTCGAGCACGTCGCTGATGGTGCGGTCGCGGAAGGTCACGTCCAACGCGTTGCGCGAGAAGCGCTTGCCGTGACAGGCCTCACAGGTGAGCGTGATGTCGGCCATGAACTGCATCTCGATGGTGATGGTGCCTTCGCCCTTGCACTCCTCGCATCGTCCACCCGGAGAGTTGAACGAGAAGAAACTGGAATTGTAGCCCATCTGCTTGGACAGCTGCTGCTGGGCGAACAGCTGGCGTATCTCGTCAAAGGCCTTCAGGTAGGTCGCGGGGTTGCTGCGCGTGCTCTTGCCGATAGGCCCCTGGTCGATAAATTCCACGGCTTGCAAGCGGCTCAGGTCGCCGCCGATGCCGCTGTGGCTGCCGGGGGACTCGGCCGTCTGGTCGTAGTTGCGGGCCAGGGCAGGGTAGAGTATCTTGCCCACGAGGGTCGATTTGCCCGAGCCGCTGACGCCTGTGACGACGGTCATCACGCCCAGCGGGAACTTGACGTTGATGTTCTTCAGGTTGTTGTGTGTGGCCCCCTTGACCTCAATATACTGGCTCCACTGCCGGCGATGCTTGGGCACGGGAATGGCCATCGCGCCGGTCAGGTATTTGGCCGTGTAGCTGTCAGTGGCACCGGCCAGCTTGTCAACGGTTCCCTGGTAGGTGATGCGACCGCCATTGCGTCCGGCCTCGGGCCCCACGTCGATGAGGTAGTCGGCACTGCGGATGATGTCCTCGTCGTGCTCCACGACGACCACCGTGTTGCCCAGCTGTTGCAGCATGCGCAGCACGTGGATCAGGCGATGGGTGTCGCGCGGGTGCAGGCCGATGGATGGCTCGTCAAGGATATAGACCGACCCGACCAACGAACTGCCCAGCGCTGTGGCCAGGTTGATGCGCTGGCTCTCGCCGCCCGACAGCGTGGCCGACAGGCGGTCCAGCGTCAGGTAGCCCACGCCGACCTCGCACAGATAGTCCAGGCGGCTGTTGATCTCGGTGAGCAGGCGCTTGGCGATGAGGGTGTCGGTCTCGTCGAGCTGCAGCTGGTTGAACCACTGGGCCAGGTCCTTGACGGGCATGCGCACCAGGTCGCTGATGGTCTTGCCGCCCACCTTGACATACTGGGCATGAGGTTTCAACCGCGTGCCATGGCACGCGGGGCACACCGTCTTGCCGCGATAACGGGCCTGGAGGACGCGGAACTGGATGGCATAGGACTTGCTCTTGACCCAGTCAAAGAAGCCGTCGATGCCGCTCCACTCGCTGTCGCCCGTGCCGTGCCACAGCAGGTCGAGCTGCTCGGGGGTGAGCTCGTGATAGGGCTTGTGGATAGGGAAGTTGTGGCGTGCGGCAACATGGATGAACTCGCGTTTCCACTCGCTCATCACCTGGCCGCGCCAGCACATCACCGCGTCGTCATAGACCGATCGTCCCCTGTCGGGAACCACCAGGCTCTCGTTGATGCCAATGACGCTGCCGAATCCCTCACACGTGGGACACGCCCCGATCGGGTTGTTGAAGTTGAACATCAGGTCGCTCGGCTCGTCAAAGGTCATCCCGTCCAGCTCAAATCGCTTGGAGAAACGGTGCTCGACCATCGTGCCGTCCTGCTGCCACACTGCCACGATGCACTCGTCCTTGCCCTCATAGAAGGCTGTCTGCAATGAATCCAGCAGGCGCATCTCGTCGTCACGGTTGTGGGTCACGGCCAGGCGGTCGATGAGCAGGCGGTAATCCTTGGCATCAAGGTCGCCCTCGCTGGCCATGACTTGAGAGATATCGACAAACTTGCCGTCACGGGTCATCAGCCTGGAATAGCCGCCCTTGATGAGAATGTCAAGCTGCGTGGGCAGGTCGCGGCCCTCGGGAACGATGACCTCGGTCAACAGTGCCAGGCGGGTGCCGTCGGGATAGCTGTTGATGGTGTTGATGACATCGTTGGCACTGTGCTTCTTGACCATCTGGCCCGAGACGGGAGAGAAGGTCTTGCCCACGCGGGCATAGAGCAGGCGCAGGTAGTCATAGATCTCGGTGCTCGTGCCCACGGTGCTGCGCGAGTTGCGCGTCACGGTGCGCTGCTCCACGGCAATGGCAGGAGGCAGGCCGCGGATGAAGTCGCAGTCGGGCTTGGTCATGCGCCCCATGAACTGGCGGGCATAGGACGACAGGCTCTCGACATAGCGACGTTGCCCCTCGGCATACAACGTGTCAAAGGCCAGCGACGACTTGCCGCTGCCCGACAACCCGGTAATCACGACAAACTTGCCGCGTGGAATCGCCACGTCAACATTTTTCAAGTTGTTGACGCGGGCACCCTTGATGGTAATATCTCCTCTTGCCATTATGATGTGTTTGGGGTGCAAAATTAGTAAAAAGTTCAGGAAAAAACGCACGAAATTTGCTCAAATCAAAAAGAAAGAGTAATTTTGGGGGACTGCTGGCCAGGGTGCCTGCTGTGCATGGCACGATTATTGCAGCAGTCAACCATGGCTAAGTCATTATTAATTCTTAAATTCACAGACTGATATGAAACCGATTAACATTGTAATGGCTGTCGTTGGCGGTGCTATCGCCGGCGCGGCAGTGGGTCTGCTTTTTGCCCCCGAGAAAGGTGATGACACTCGCAAGCGCATTGTTGATGCCCTGCGTGAACAAGGCGTGAAGCTCAAGGGCTCCAAGCTCGACAACCTCGTTGACGACATCGCCGAGGAGATTAAGGACAAGATCTGATTAATTCAATTTTAAAAAAACAGTTATAGCAAGATGAAAGGTTTAAGTTTATTGTACGCATTCCTCGGCGGAGCATTGGTTGGCGCTTCGGCAGCTGTCCTGTTTGCTCCCGAGAAGGGCTCTGACCTGCGCTCGCGCATCAAGGAGATGCTCAAGAAGAACGGCATCGACTTCAGCGACGACGAGGTGGAGCAGCTGGTCAAGCAGATCAGCGCTCAGATCGAGGACTGACAAAATTACGCATTTCATGACAGGCGGTGTGGCAGCATCATGACGCATCGCCTGGCATGAACATGTTTTTTACTGTGACTAGCAGATGAACGAGATAGATTATAAAAAACTCCTCAACGAGGCCCGCAAGTTCTTTGCCCTCGAGTGGGATTACACCAAGCTCACCGCTGTCGAGAAAATGGCCGTGCTGCTGTCGGCCATGGCATTTGTCGCCGTGGTGATGATCATTGTCACCTTTGCCCTATATTACCTGTTTGCGGCGCTGATCTCGGTCCTCGCCGATGCCCTGGGCTGCATGTGGGGTGCACAGTTGATCGCGGTGGCTATCCTGCTGCTGCTGTTGCTGGTGGTGATCGCCTTCAAGAAGCAGCTCATCGTTGACCCCGTGGCCCGATTTGTGAGCAAACTGTTCCTAAAACCTGATGACAATGAGTGACGACAACAACAATATGAACCTCGATGGCGCAACCACGCCCAAAGGCGACACTGCCGCCACCTGGCAGGGCATGACCATGGAGCAGCTGAAGGCTGCGAGGGCCAAGGCACTGATTCGTCGAGAAGTGGGGCGCGTGCAGATCGAGAACAGCCTCTACAACGTGAAGAGCAACGTCTCCAGCAACGGCATCAGGGCGCTCATGTTCAGCCCCGGCACGGTGTCGGGACTCAAGAAGGCCGACTACCTGCTGTTGGGATTCAGGCTCACGCGCTGGCTGATGAACCTGCGCAGCAGCCGTCGCCGCCGTTATTGACCGCCCGAAGTCCTGAAATCGGCAGTGGCTGACGCCTGAATTTGACCAGAAAATTCACTTTTTTTTCTAAAAAGTAGTTGTTTTTTCTGATTTTATCTATATTTGCAGCGCGAAATCCGCGATTTCGCAACCGAGAGAGTATAACTTTAAATGATATTAATCCTTTAAATAACTGACTGCCTATCGACAAACATTACCTATTATTGACCAAAAATAAAAAGTAATGAAAGTATATAAGGACAAGAGCGATGAGCAACTCATCTCGCTGTATGTCGATGGCAAGAACGAGGCCTTTGATGCGCTACTGGAGCGACACAAGGACCGCCTTTACATGTATATATACCACGCAGTGAAAAACGAGGATGCAGCCGATGATATTTTCCAGGACACCTTTGTCAAAGCTATCATGACCATCAAGCAGGGAAAGTATGTCGAGAACGGGCATTTTCCTGCATGGATCACGCGCATTGCCCACAACCAGATTATCGACTACTTCCGCCAGACCAAGGCCGAGAATTCCCAATCGACCGATGACGATGACGTCAACATCCTCAATCGCAAGGAACTGTGTGGCGGAACCGTCGAGGACGACATCGTCTTGACCCAGATTCACGACGACGTGCGCCGTCTGGTTAAGGTGCTGCCCGACAACCAGCGCGAGGTCCTCATCATGCGCTATTACAAGAATATGAGCTTCAAGGAGATAGCCGACGCTACCGGCGTGAGCATCAACACCGCCCTGGGCCGCATGCGCTATGCCATCCTGAACATGCGCCGCATCGCCGAGGAACGCAACATCATCCTCACCATGTAAACCCGCTTTTCTTCAAGGAAAATACAATTTATTGATTGAGTCCACTTAAAAAAGTCACGCAAGCTGATTCCATCTACTAATTAATCGAATATTTATCAAGTCGTTTCAAACAATAATTCTATTTTTGTTTCGATAATAAATAATTATTCGTTTAATTGGCTTCGCCGAGCTAAAGGTTCGGTTGATTGGTAGGCCATATTATTCGTAGGTAACTTTTTCAAGTGGACTCAATTTGTCGTTTTCATCGGCATATTTAGTGCTTTTTGCCCATGTCTGCAAGTTTTTTGTTGTCTTCGTGGTGGCATGGGTGAAAAAATATACTTTATGCTTTTATTTTTAAAAAAATATTTTTATAATTGCAGCATCAATGTGATGAGTAAGGATTGATGTATTGCATAAGTAGAAATAATTTAAAGAATGTTAAGGATTGTCCTGAGATTTGGATAATTCCCGAGATTTGTTACTTTCTCTTTCCCCCCTCTCTCACCGCCAATCTTGACATTACATTTATCGCGCGCGGCCGCGTGTATATTTAAGGCATTTCTTTAAGGCATTTCTTGCCCATCGGCAAGGAATGCCTTTTCGGCCGTTTATACATTTTATTTATTAACTTTTATACTTTCATTATTATGAAAAAAACTTTATTTACACTAATGATTATGCTGATAGCAGCGCTGTCGGCATCCGCCGCCGATCCTATTAACGTGGCTGGTAAAGATTGCAAGTGTGACAAGAATTACACCTACACTGCCAGTGATATCTCTGACCTCAAGAGCGGAACGGTGACTTACACCTATTCGACCAACACGCTGACGCTGACCAACGTCACCATCACACGCACCGGCAGCGGCAACTATGCTATCCACAACAGGAGCAAAAAGGGACTGCGCGTGGAGTTTGTGGGCACGTGTAACCTCACTACCGAGGGGCGCGTCATCCGCTTTGAGTGCGGTGGGCAAAGTAGTGGCTACCAATGTAAACTTGTTGCGGCCAGCGGTGCGACCGTGAACCTGAAAAGTACCGGTGACGGCGCTATCTATGTTCGCGACAACACATCGCTGTCAATCGAGGGTCCCGGCGGCACGTTCAACATCACTGGTCCGAAGAACGGTGCCATCGCTGGTCATGGCAGTTGGAACGCCACCACAACAGATCCAGCGACTAATGACTACATTTCGTTCGGCACTGTAACGGCTACTGTTACCGGCGCGCAGAGTTCCCTTCTTGGCTTGACGTCCGTGTCGTTTGGTGGCGGCAGCAACGTCACCCTCAAGGCAACAGGCAGCAGCAGTTATCCTGTCGTCCGCCAGGTCAAAGCGCTTAGCGTTTACAGTCCAGCAGCAATCGTCTCTCCCAGCGACGCCGCCTATAGCAGCTCCAGCGAGTCTATCGTGGTCAACGGCACCAAGGTCTATAACCAGGATATCTGTATCACCAACAACTACGCCCTGCTGTTGAACTCAACCAATTTCCCCGATGCCAACTTCCGCAACCACATGCTCTCGCTCTACCCCAAGGGATACCTGAACCAAAGCGAGTTGCAGAACCTCACTACGCTCAACGTGGCAAGCAAGGGCATCAGCAACATGAAGGGCATCGAGAAGCTCATCTACCTGAAGGAGCTGCGATGCTGGAGCAACTCATTCACCTCACTGAACCTGAACAGCAACACCGCCTTGACCTATCTGGACTGTGCCCCCAACAGCCAGCTGACCTCGCTGGACATCGACAACTGCACCAACCTGGAGACGTTGACCTGCTACAATACGGGCATCACCTCGCTCTTTCTGAACAACCTCTCCAATCTCAAGAGTCTCTCTTGCTACAGCACCAAGCTCACGGACTTGTGGGTCTTCAACAAGCCGCAACTCACCTCCATCGACTGCCACAACTGCACGTCACTAACGGAGCTTAATTGCATTAGCAACGCGCTGACCACGCTCAACGTGACGGGCAACACGGCACTGACGTACCTGGCCTGCTTCTCCAACAGCAACCTGTCAAGCATCACTGGCCTTGCTGACTGCACCGCTATAAACGTTCTCGACTGCCACAGCTGTGCCCTCACTGATTTGAGTGCCGCCAACTCATTGACCAACCTGAAAACACTTCATTGCTACAATAACAAGCTGACCTCGCTCACGCTGAACAACAAAAGCAAACTCTCCAGCGTCAATTGCAGCAACAACACGTTGATGACCTTGCTTGAATGCTATAGCAACGCGCTGAACTCGCTCACCGTGACGGGCAACACGGCCCTGAAGACCCTGCGCTGTTACAACAATAGCAACCTGTCAAGCATCACGGGCCTTGCTGACTGCACCGCTATGACCTTGCTCAACTGCCACGATTGTGCCATCACTGACCTGAGTGTCGTCAACTCATTCACCAACCTGACCGAACTCTACTGCTACAACAACCTGCTGGGCTCGCTCACGCTGAACTACAAGAATAAGCTGACGACTGTCTATGCCTACGACAACAAGTGGATGACCGAGGCCAGCATCACGAGCACTGCCGTGAAGAGCCTCAACCTCTCTGGCTGTAAGGCCCTGAAGACACTACGTTGCTGTTTCAATCCGTCCCTGACCTCGCTCAATGTCACGGGCAACACGGCAATGACCTATCTGGACTGCAATCCCTGTGGCAACCTGGAAAACATCGATGGCCTTGAAGAGTGTACGGCAATGGTCACCCTTAATTGTGGCAACTGTGCTATCACCGGCCTGAGTGCCGTCGACTTCTTGCCCAACCTGACCACCCTGACTTGCCACAACAATAAGCTCACCTCGCTAACGCTGACCAACAAGAGCAAGCTCCAGAGTGTTTACGCCATTAACAACACGTTGCTGACCAGTGCCATTATCATCAACAACAGTGTGCTAACATCACTCAACATTACAGGCTGCACGTCGCTGACCAGTCTCTCCTGCTACGGCAACAGCAATCTGGCCTCGCTCGACCTGAGTGGCTGCACGGCACTGCAGAAGCTGTATTGCAACGACAACAAGTTGGCTTCACTGGATGTGTCGGCACTGAGCAAGTTGAAGACCCTGACCTGCTGGAACAACCGCATCACCTCGCTCAACGTGCAGGGCAAGACGGCGTTGGAAGAACTTCATTGCTATGAAAACCAGCTCACATCACTCAATGTGCAGGGCTGCACGTCGCTCCATATGGTCAACTGCCGCAGTAATAAGTTTACCGACGCAGGCATGACTACCCTGGTCAACAGTCTGCCCACCCGCAGTGCATCTAGCAAAGGAGAGCTCTACGTCCTGTACAACACGGGCGAGAACAACGTGTTCACCAGTGCCCATGCCGCCGTTGCCGCTGCCAAGAACTGGAATCCCTACCGCTACGGGGGCTATGACTGGGTTCTGATCACGGCAACAACTCGCGGCGACGTTGACAACAGCGGCAATGTGAGCATCGATGACGTGACCACGCTGATCAATTACCTGCTCACCCGCAATGCGACGGGCGTCAACCTGAGTGGGGCAGACTGTGACAACAGCGGCAACGTGAGCATCGACGACGTGACCACGCTGATCAACTACCTGCTCACGAGGAGCTGGTAATGATGACCCTCCCTCGTCCGGGCGTTAAAGTGCTTTTCCCCTTTAATGCCTGAGGCCAGGCAATAAAAGTTAGAGGTTAGAGAAAAGGAAGCCGTCTTTCTCTCTAACCTCTAACCTTTTCCCTATTACTTGATCATTCATGACCTGTCCTCCCGCCCCAATCCGCCTTGCAGTGTAGTCATTAAATGAAAAAAGTGGCGGCGAAATTTTGTGTATCGTTCTAAATGTCGTACCTTTGCACCCGCTTTTTGAAAATTAAATAGTTAACATACAATACAAACCGAGTAATGAACGTAAGTTTTGAACAAATTGATGCGGTGAACGGCAAGCTCATCGTTGATATCAAGAGAGAGGATTTTGCAGCCGACGTTGCTAAGGAAGTGGCACAGATGGGCGTTAAGCACCCGTTGAAGGGTTTCCGCCCCGGCAAGGCCCCCAAGTCGCTGCTGATGAAGTTTTACGGCGCTAGCGTGACCGCCAATGTTGTTGACCGCCTGGTGGGCAAGGCCCTGTATGAGCACATCCGTGAGAACAAGCTCCAGGTGCTGGGCGAGCCCCTGCCCGACGAGGATACCCACGTGGACCTGATGAATGACGAGGAGATGTCGTTCAAGTTTGACCTGGGTCTGGCTCCCGCCATCGAGCTCAAGCTCAACAAGCGCATCAACGTGCCCTATTACAATATCGAGGTGACCGACCAGATGGTCGATGACGCCATTGCCCATGACCGCAAGCGCCTGGGCACCCTCGTTGACGGCGAGGTGAGCGACAAGGAGTCGATGCTGCGCGGCTCGATGATCGAGCTCGACGAGCAGGGCAACGACAAGGAGGACGGCATCAAGGTGGAGCGCACCGTGATCTCGCCCCGCTACATGGCCGATGAGGAAGAGGCTGCCAAGTTTGTCGGCGTCAAGGTGGGTGACACCTTCGTCTTCAACCCCCACAAGGCCAACAACGGCAACATCGCCGAGATGGCCGGCCTGCTCAACGTGGACCGCAGCCAGGCCGACGTGAAGAGCGACTTCCGCGTTACCATCGAGGAGATCAAGGTGAACCAGGAGGCCGAGATGAACGAGGAGTTCTTCAAGGGCGTCCTCGGCACCGAGACCGAGGTCAAGGACGAGGCTGCCTTCCGTGAGGCTGTCCGCGAGATGATCCAGCGTGCCAACGTTCCCGAGAGCAACTACCGCTTCACCATCGACGCCCAGCGCATCCTCACCGACAAGGCTGGTGACCTGCAGCTCCCCGAGGAGTTCCTGAAGCGCTTCCTCAAGGTGCGCCGTGAGCAGGACGAGAAGGAGAACACCGAGGTGACCGACGAGGAGGCTCAGCGCATGTTCAAGCAGCTGCGCTGGCAGCTTGTCAAGGATCACCTGGCCCAGGAGCTGGGCATCAAGGTCGAGAAAGAGGACATCGACATCGCCGCCTTCCTCTTTGCCCAGGAGCAGTTGTCACAGTATGGCATCTACAATGCCCCCGAGGATCTCGTCCGCCAGCAGGCCGAGCGCTTCATGCAGGACGACCACGCCCGTGAGGCCATCCAGGAGCACGCCATCGACAACAAGTTCTATGCCGCTGTCAAGGAGGCCGTCAAGGTCAACGAGAAGAGCATCAGCGTCGAGGACTTCCGCAAGCTCTATGAGCAGGACGACAAGTAATATACTGTAACTCTATAACGCTACACAATGGGGCAGGGCAGACCATCAGGTTGCTTTGCCTCATGTTTTTTTTGTGCCGCGTCGCAGAAAATGTGACATTTTGTCGGTTGGCTCGATTCTTGCTTGGGTCATCATTATATTTTTGTCATTGTTGATAAAAATGTTGCTCGCGTTGTTATGTGATTGAGAAAAAATGAGTATCTTTGCCTAACGACGAATGTAAGAATCATATCATTCATTATAATATACTCTTTAAAATTTATGGAAAACGATTTCAGAAA
>JAFTFA010000129.1 GCA_017449785.1 Muribaculaceae bacterium
AGAGCAGCATGAAGTGGTTTGCAACCAGTGCTTGTTCACCGATTGCGGTGGGCCTTCCACCATCTCTTTCAAAGTTGCGAACCACGACCTTACAACAGCCGTTCGGTTCTCGTGACACACATTGATTGCGGCAAAGATAGTTCATTTCTTGCATTAAGCCAATGAACCATCATAAAAACTTCTAAAATATCGCCATCATTTAATAATTTGCATTATTTTTGCAGAGTAAAAACAAGAAAGGAGGAACAGACTATGTTAGGAATGAATTCACCGCGTGAGCTAGTCAGTGGCCATTTTGCCAAGGAAGTGAAGGCTTCTCTCGAAAGAGCCTTGACCCACAAACTCACTGACGCCGAAAAAGAAGCAAGGCGCCAACTCAAAGAGACCGATAAAGAATGGAGCGCAGTATGGGCCTAGAATCGATACTGCGACAAGTTGTCATAGAACCCATCAAAGATTTCCATTGTCTTTCAGATTTTCATTCTGGAATAGAGACAATGGATACTTTTATTCATGGTGATTTCCAGCTAAGCGTTGAGAATCATTATTGTTCTGCTTATTCTGTCAAGCACCATGACGAAATCATAGCCATCTTTGCCCTGAGTTTTGATTCCTTAGACCTTGACATTGACGACAAGGAGAATCTTGAAACAATTTCTCAAGAAACGAACAAACCGAACATAGACTGGAACTATCAAGACACTTTCTACTCCAAACCTCGTTATCCGGCACTTGATATAGCCTATCTGGCCGTGAAAAAGGAATGGCAACGACAGCACATCGGCAAATTCCTGATCAGCCAGATTGCTGAAAAAGCAAGGACACAGTCATTTGCAGGATGCCAGTTCTTGACGGTTGAGTCTTTGGCAACCAGGGACTATAGCGCAGTGGGTTTCTATGAGAATTGCGGTTTCTTGCCAAGTGAATTCAAGAGGCCCGACAAAGATACCCTTAGAATGTATTTCACCCTATATGCATTAGAATAAAACAACTTTTTGAAATATGGAGAGGATAAATGTGAAGATTGTGAACCGGGGGCCGCATGAGGTGCCGCAGTATGGGACGGCGTTGAGTGCGGGAATGGACCTGCGGGCGTGGCTGGAGGAGCCGCTGACCTTGCAGCCGTTGCAGCGGGTGCTGGTCCACACGGGCATCTATATCGCTCTGCCCGAGGGCTATGAGTGCCAGATCAGGCCCCGCAGCGGGTTGGCCCTGAAGCGTGGCTTGACGGTACTTAACACGCCGGGGACCATCGATGCCGACTACCGTGGCGAGATCGGGGTCATCCTGGTGAATCTGAGCGGTGAGCCGCAGACCATCGAGAACGGCGAGCGCATCTGCCAGATGGTGGTCGCCCGCCACAGCACCGTGGAGTGGACGCTGGTCAATGACCTCGACGAGACCGAGCGAGGCGCCGGGGGCTTCGGGCACACGGGGACGAGGTAGTGAGGAGAGAGGAGTGAGGAGTGAGTTTCCGCGACCTTTCTTGAACGTATCCGCTACCCTAATTATTGACGACTGAGAATTGAAAAACGGATCAAACTGATGAGAAGACATTTAGCGATAATGGCCGTTGCGCTGCTGGCACTGACCGCCATCGCGGGAAAGAAGGAACCGGCCAAGAAGGCTGTGTCCCTCGCCGACCAGCGCAAAGCCGAATATATCTTTGTGCAGGCACAGAACGAGAAGCTGAAGGGCAACTATGACGCGCTCTATGACCTGCTGAGCTATGCCCACGAGCTAGACCCTGGCAACACGGCCATCTCCTACTACATGGGCATGTGCCTGATCAAGATGAACAATACCACCAAGGAACGATGTGAACAGGGCCTGGCCCTCATGAAGGATCACTTTGACAAGCAGCCCGAAGACCTGTACGAGACGACCTTCTACAGCGACGCCAACATGCAGCTGGGCCATCCCGACGAGGCCCTGCGTGCCATCAAGCTGCTCAACGAGCACAACCCCAACCGCCTGGAGCTGCAAGTGCGTCTGGCCGAGGCCTACTCGCAGTCGGGCGACTTTGAGCAGAGCAACGCGACCTATGACAGCATCGCGGCCATCTTTGGCAACGCGATCCAGATCACATCGAGCAAGATCGAGAACTTCATGGCGATGAACGACAGCACCGGGGCCCTGCGCGAGATGCGCAACCTGCTAGCCACCGCACCGCAGAATGATTCCTACAACATCGCCATGAGCAGCCTGTTCCAGCACTACGGCATGACCGACAGCGCCAACTACTACCTGGACCGCGCCCAGGAATATGCCCCCGACAACGGCATCATCTACCTGGCGCGCGCCGAGTATTGCCAGCAGGCGGGCGACAGCGTGGGCTATGAGCAACAGATCTACAATGCCCTCACGGCCGAGCAACTCGACGTGGACTCCAAGCTGGGCGTGCTGCTGGGCTACATCCGCCAGCACCTGGCCCGCGAGGACACGACCCAGCGCATCAACGACCTGTTCACCGTGCTCATCCAGCAGCATCCCCACGAGGCCAGCATCCACCAGCTCTACAGCGAGTATTTCTATGCCAAGAAGGACATCAAGGGGGCCATCGAGCAGCTGAGCTACAGCCTTGATGTCAATCCGACCGATGCCGAGGGGTGGCGCAACATGGTCATCCTCAACATGATGGACGACAACTATGCCGACGCCGTCAAAGCATCGGAGAAGGCCCTGGAGTACAATCCCGACAATCTGGACCTGTACGGCTACGTCGCGGGATGCTACCACCAGATGAAGGAGTATGGCAAGGCCATTGAGACCTATGAGAAGATCCTTGTCCTCACCGACTCGACCGACCACGAGCGGCAATCGGAGGTGATTACCGGCATGGGGGACACCTACAGCGAGTTGAAGGACACCACTAGCGCCATCGAGTGCTATGAACGCGCGCTGGAACTCAACCCCGTCAACTCGGGCGCACTCAACAACTATGCCTACTTCCTCGCCCAGCGCGGCGAGGACCTGGACCGGGCCGAGCGCATGGCCGCCCTGGCCGTCAAGGAAGATCCCGACAACGCCAACTTCATCGACACCTATGCGTGGGTCTATTTCGCCAAGAAGGACTATACCAAGGCCCTGCTCTACATCAAGAGCGCCGTCGAGAAAGACGAGGATAACCACCTGCTGGAACACTATGGCGACATCCTGTGGTTCAACGACGAGCGCGACGCCGCCGTCGAACAGTGGACCAACGCCCTCAAGGAAGATCCCGACAACGAACTGCTGCAACGCAAAGTAAAAAACAAGACCTATTATGAGAAATAAATCCATCATCCTCACTCTCTTCACCCTCATGACCATGCTGGCCGCCTGTGGCACAGCCAAGAAAGCTGTCACCGTCCCCGACACCACGACAACTACCCCCGGCACGACCACAACGACGGCCGCAACCGACCCCTACGATGCCGTGATCGCCACGCTGGGCAACTGGCAGACGATGCAGTGTGGCGGTAACATCAAGTTGAGTGCCGGCAGCAGCTTCTCGTCGGCCATCCAGATGCGGATGGTGCGAGACGAGGCCATCTATATCTCGGTGCGCCCCATGCTGGGCATCGAGGTGGGCAAGATCATCATCACTGCCGACAGCCTCTATGCCATCGACAAGGTGCACAAGCGCTACATCGCCGAGAAAGTTTCCATCCTCACCTCGGGCATCCCTGTCACCGTGAGTGACGTGCAAGACATCTTCCTGGGCAGGCCGTTCATCATCGGCCAGGGCTCCTTGAGTGCAGAACTCAAGCCCCAAGTGGCCACCACCCGCGAGGGCAACAACATCGTGATTGCACCCAGCGAGAGTTACAAGGGATATGGCTACGGTTTCACCTTCGACAAGAGCAACCGAATCACCTCGCTGGACATCGTGCCGGCGGGCAGCACCACAGCGGCCTATCAGGTAAAATACAGTGACGTGCGCGGCACCGTTGCCGGCAACATCGCCCACGGCCTCAACGCCACGGCCACCGTCGAGAAAAAGAAACTGGCCCTGACATTGACTTTCAAGAATATCGACTGGAACGGCAACATCAAGATCGACCGCAACATCCCCAACGGCTACAGCCGCATGAGTGCCAAGAGCCTCCTGTCTATCTTCTCGAACTGAGCCCTCATCGCGACCAGTGCCCGATCGCGGCAATAAAACGCCATTATCTGCGTTATGTTATTATAACATAAAAGACAGTCAATGAAATCTCGATATTTCCGCATATTGTCGCTGGTGGCGTGCATGATGTGCGCCTTCAGCGTTATTTCCCAAGTCAAGATCACCGGCAAGGTCGTTGACGCTGCCGGCGAGCCCATCGAATTTGCCACCGTGCGCCTCGTCGGGACCGCCGTGGGCACCAACACCGACACCAAGGGCATGTATGAGATGACCGTACCCAAGGCCGACACCCTCATGGTGGAATTCACCTGCCTGGGCTACTCGACGGTGACGCGCCAGCTCATCAAGCCCGAGGGCACCGTCACGCTCAATCCCAAGCTGTACGAGAAGACCCTGGAACTGCAAGGGGTGGAAATTACCGAGTACAAGAAGCAGACCACCGGCATGCAAGGCATCGACGTCGATGTGCTGAAACGCACGCCCGATGCCTCGGGCGGCAGTGTCGAGGCGGTGCTGACCACGATGGCGGGCGTGAGCTCCAAGAACGAGATGAGTTCGCAGTACATGGTGCGCGGCGGCTCCTAC
>JAFTFA010000130.1 GCA_017449785.1 Muribaculaceae bacterium
CGCGCCACACGGGCTGCACCTGATAGCGCTTGAAGGGCATCTGCAAGTCGTTGCGGTGCTGCACCACATAGCGGGCAAAGGGCACCGTCAAGTCATAGCGCAACCCCTTCTCGCTGATCTTGGTGGTCAAGTGCAAGGAGTCATGGGCCGACAGCAGGTCGTCGGGGGCGTCTTTCAGGTAATCACCGCTGTTCAGGATCTTGAACAGGAGTTTGTCGCCTTCCTCGCCATACTTGCCCATCAGCGTGGACAGGTTCTCGATGGCCGGTGTCTCGATCTGCTGGAAACCGTAGAGCAGGAAAACGTCTTTGATCGTATTAAAAATATAGTTGCGACGCGCCATCTCAATGGGCGAGAAGTCGCGCGTCCCTTTAGGGATGGACGGTTTTTGTGCCATTCTGTTGTCTTTACTTCTTTTATTATATTTAATAATGATTGAGATTTTTTACCTCCTGTTGCCGCCGAAGATCATGGCAACATAATACAATAAGGTGGCCAGTGAGCCGATGGCCGCTACGACATAGGTATAGGCAGCTGCGTGCAGCGCGTCCTTGGCATAGTCCAACTGCTGGCCGCTGACCAGGCCGGAGCCCTCCAGCCAAGTGATGGCACGGCGGCTGGCATCGACCTCGACGGGCAGCGTCACAAAACTGAACAGCACCGTCGATGCAAACAGCGCAATAGCGATATAGAGCGGAATCGGCGTGATAGATACCAATAATATACCGGCGAGCAAGAGCCACTGGATCGTGCTGGATGCAAACGACACGATGGGCACCATCTTGGTGCGCAGTTGCAGCATACTGTAGCCCACCTTGTGCTGCACGGCATGACCACACTCGTGGGCGGAAACGGCAGCGGCGGCGATGCTGTTGGTACCATAGACGGGCTCACTCAGGTTCACGGTCCTGTTGGCGGGATTGAAGTGATCGGTCAACTGGCCGCTCACGCTGGTCACCTGCACATCGCTGCAACCATTCTGCTGCAACATGGCGGCAGCTACATCACGACCTGCCATGGGCACGCCCAGGGGGATCCTACTGTACTTGGCAAACTTTGATTTGAGGGAGTTCTGAACTATCATGCTCAGAATAAATACACCTCCCATTAATATCCAGATAAACATCTTTGTATCATTTTGGGCTACCTGCCTCCTACCGTATTGAGTAATCCACAGTTAGCCATTATCCATAAAAAGTTATTTCTCACTCACTTGGCACGAAATTTGTAGCACAAAATGCCGGACAAAAATCTGCACCGCAAAGTTACAGTTTTTTGACCGCAAAATGCCCTAAAAGGGCAATAAAAGTATTAAAAAATGAAAATTGAGGACAAAAAAGTTTGGTAATTCAAAAATAGCCGTTACATTTGCGGCGTTGATTTTAATGTTTTATTATTAATCATTTTTAATTAAAAGTTGTTTTATTATGAAGAAGTTTTTATTGATGTTTGCAGCTGTTGCTGCTATCGCATTTGTTGGTTGCAAGACCGAGACCAAGCCCGTTGAGGAGGCCGTAGAGGAGCCCGCAGCTGTTGAGTACACTGTTGACGGTGTAGCCGCCGACCTGCTGAACTGCGCCGATGAGGCTAGCGCTGTTACCCTGCTTGATGGTATCAAGGCCAAGGCCGAGGAGCTGCTCAAGAGTGGTGACCAGGCTGGTTACTTCAACATCATCAACATCCTGAAGACCGTTTGGGAGAACAACAAGGATGCCATCCTGGCTAAGATCCCGACTCTGGCCGAGAAGATGACTGCCTATGTTGACGTTCCCGAGGAGCTGAAGGCTGGTTTTGCTGACTTCGTAGCCAAGCAGGCTGCCGAGAAGGTTGGTGAGGCTGTTGACGGTGCCGTTAACGCTGCTACCGATGCTGCTGGTGAGGCTGTTGACGCTGCCAAGGACAAGGCCGCTGAGACTGTTGACGCCGCTAAGGACGCCGCTGGCAACGCCGTTGACGCTGCTAAGGACAAGGCTGCTGACGCTGCTCAGAAGGTTGCCGACGAGCTCAAGAAGAACTAATCACGATTATTCTTTAATCCTAATAGAATTGAGGCTGACTCACACCGAGCCAGCCTCAATTGTTTTGTAATGATAAAGAACGATCGGGATGCAAGGATTTAATGGGAACGGCCCAACTGGTAGGCCAGTCGCTCGTCGCCGCTGAGCAGGTAAATGATGCCGCAATAGGCAAAGCCATACCGCTCGATGACGTGGCGCATGATGACGTTGTCGCGGTGGGTGTCGATGCGCAGGTTGCCCGCAACATCCATGCAGTAGTCCATCACCTCGTTGAAGACGCCATGGCTGCTGGCTGTGCTCGCCAAGCGATGCACGACATGATAGGGCTGGTCGTCAAGCCACTGGCCCTCGTAGATTTCCTTGTAGGTCGGCTCTGGACCAGGAATAAAGGCAAACGAGGCCACAATCACCCCACCCTCTTCCTCAAGCACATAGCAATGGCCGTTGTTGATGTCCTCGACAATGGTTTCACGGCTGGGGTAGCCGCCAATCCACTGGTTCACGTTGCCGCATGAGCGCATGATGCCACGCGCCTCGTCGATGAGCCGCATGATCACGGGCACATCCTCCATACAAGCCTTTCTAATTATCCTATTCATGCCGCAAATATACAATATAATCAGACAATTCCCCCTTCCTCTCGATCATCAAGGGTCTATCACTCGGGAATCATGACCAAACGCAGGCCGATGATGTTACTCTTCATCGTCGGCGCATAACGGGCACGATAGGACACTCGGCAATAGGCGGGCAGGCTGCCCCAACTGCCACCGGGGCACATGCGGGACGTGCCAGACTCGGGGCCGGTAGGATTGTTCTGGGCTTCCTCGGTATAACTGCCATACCAATCGGAACACCACTCGTTGACGTTGCCGCTCATGTCATACAGTCCCAACTCGTTGGCTGCCTTGGTAGCAACGGCATGGGTGCCATAATCGGGATTCTTGTTGCCCACGTCCATGCTGTTCACACGATACCACGCCACATCATCGATGACAGAGCTGCCGGCATACTTGTTGGCCTGGGTCTTGTTGCCGCCACGGGCTGCATACTGCCACTCGGCCTCGGTGGGCATGCGGAATTGACGGCCTGTCATCTCACTCAACCGGGTGATAAATTCCTGACAGTTGTCCCATGTGACAGATTCCACCGGGCGCTCCACGATGTCGCCAAAGCCTTTGGCGCTGGTAAAGTAGCTGGGATTGGAACCCATCACCGCCGTCCACAAGGCCTGGGTAACCTCGGTCTGCCCAATGTAATAATCCGACAGGGTAACTTCATGGACAGGCTTCTCGAGTGAGCTGGATTCGGTGCCCTGCTCCTCGGTGCCACCCATCAGGTAAGTTCCGCCCTCGACTGCCACCATGGTAAACGACACGTCTCCCACCGTGATCGTCTCATCTTGCAGGGCAAAGGGTTCTTTGGGCCAGTCTTGTCCCAGGAGGTAGTTGATCAAGGTCGTCACGTCCTTGATGTTCACCATTCCGTCACGGCTCAAGTCACCGCGCTGGAGATCGCCCGATTGATCGGCGGCAGAACCTCCTGACCAAGAGCCACTCATCAAGTAATTGATCAAGCAGGTCACGTCCTTGATGTTCACCACTCCGTCTTGATTGACATCACCTCTTGCATACTGTTCAGAGGCTGCCGTAGAAACCAGCATCATCGATGCGGCTACTAGAAATAGAATGCTTCTTTTCATCTTTGAATAAAGTCTGTTATGATAGTTAATAAATGATTACTTCACTGCCGGTGACTGACTGATGCCGTCGCGCTGCATCATGGCGTCGATGCGGGGTTCGCGGCCACGGAATCGCTTATACAGGGTCATCGGTGCCTCGGTTCCGCCACGGGAAAGGACATTCTCGACCCACGAACGGGCTGTCTCGCGATTGAAGATGCCTTCCTCCTGGAAACGCGAGAATGCATCACACTCGATCATCTCGGCCCACTTGTAGCCGTAATAACCGGCTGCATAGCCGCCCGAGAAAATGTGGGTGAACTGCGGGGACATGATGCAACCCTCGACGGGGGCAAAAGCCTGAACGTCCTTGACGGCGTTGTACTCAAACTGGAAGTCATCGCCCTGATAGGGCTCGGTGATGCTGTGCCAGGCCATGTCGATATAGCCGAAGCCCAACTGGCGAACACAGGCATAGGCCGCACCATATTGCGACGATGCCAGCAGGCGATCGATCAACTCCTGGGGAACAGGCTCTCCCGTCTGGTAATGGGAGGCGAAACTGTCCAGAAATTCGCGCTCATAGACGTAGTTCTCATTGAACTGCGAGGGCACCTCGACAAAGTCGCGATAGACGTTGGTCCCCGAGAGGGACTGATACTTGCAGCGTGTCAAGAGCTGGTGCAAGGCGTGGCCGAACTCGTGCATGAACGTCTCAACCTCGCGCACGGTGAGCAGCGAGGGCTTGGTGTCGGTGGGACGGGTGAAATTCATCGTCAGGGTCACCAGCGGGCGCACGTCGTTGCCGTTGTCGTCGATGTACTGCTCCCGAAAGCTCGTCATCCACGCGCCGCTCTGCTTGGTGGGACGCGGGAAAAAGTCTACATAGAGCATTCCCACCGCGCGCCCGTCCTCGTCGGTCACGTCATAGACCTCGACCTCGGGATGGAAGACCTGGGCATCATGGTTTGGGATGAAGCGCAGGCCATAAAGCCGCGTGGCAAAACCGAACACGCCCCGGGTAACACGGCCCAACTCAAAATAGGGTCTCAACAACTCGTCGTTGATGTCAAACATCGAGTCTTTCTCCTTATTACTATAGTAGGCGTAGTCCCACGGCATGATTTCAACGGGTTTACCCTCCAGTTGGGTGGCAAATTGGGTCAATCGTTCCATCTCGGCGCGCTCGACGGGCAGATAGGCCTCACGCAGCTGGTCTAGCATCTGATAGACACTGGCGGGCGTCTGGGCCATCGTGTGCTGCAACTTGTAGTCGGCATAGGTCTCACAGCCCATCAGCCGGGCAATGTCGAGACGCACGTTGGCGATCTCGCGCAGGATGTCCAGGTTGCAGTAATCGCCACTGGTACACTGGCGGTTATACATCTTGTACAATTTCTCGCGCAGGTCGCGGCGGTCGCTGTATTTCATGAAGGGGCCATAGCTGGGTGCATCAAGCGTCACCAGCCAGGCATCCTCGCGGCCCTTGGCCTTGGCGGCCTGCTTGGCGGCGTCCAGGGCACTCTCGGGCAGACCGGCCAGGTCATCCTCGGTCAGCCACAACTCATAGCGGGGCGTCTCCTTGAGGGCATTCTGGTCAAACTTCAGTGTCAATTCGGTCAAGCGTTTGGCCAACTGGCGGTAACGCTCGCGGTCCTCGCCCTGCAGGTTGGCTCCACTGCGCACAAAGCCGTCATAGGTCTCGCGCATCAGCATCTGGTCCTCGACATCGTGGCCTGCGACGTCAAAGTTGTCGTGGACATGCTTCACCCGCTGCCACAGTTGCTCGTTGAGGGTGATGCTATTGAAGTGCTCGCTCAACAACGGGGCCATGCGCTCACTCAGGGCGAGCAGCTCATCGTCGGCGTTGGCCGACAACATGGGATAATACACGCCCAGCACGCGGTTCAACGTGGCACCGGCACGATCGAGGGCCACGATGGTGTTGTCAAACGTCGCCTCGGCCTTATTGCCGGCGATGGCCTTGATCTCGGCGTCATGTTCTTCGATGCCGCGACGGATGGCGGGTTCATAGTCGGCTGTCGTGATGCGGTCAAAGGGCACTGCCCCACCCGTCGTCCTGAACGGCCTTAAAAAAATATTGTTTTCTATCATGATGGATCTACTGTTCTTTTATTATTGATTGGTCAAGACTACTCTAACTCAACGACGGTGATGCCTGCACCGCCAAACTGGACGTGCTCGTCACGATAGGACTTCACACCGTTGACACTGTGCAGGTACTCACGGATGGCTACCTTCAAGGCGCCGGTTCCCGTGCCATGCAGGATGCGCACCCGCTGGGCATTGAACTGGATGGCGTCGTCGATGAAATAGGTAATCGCCTGCAAAGCCTCGTCGGCACGCATACCGCGCACGTCGATATCGGGCTTGAAATTCAACTGGCGCGCCCTGATCTCGTCGCTTGTCGCTCGGCTCAGGGATTCGGCCTTGGGCATCTTCTCCTTGCGCATGGTACGCTCCACCTTGTCGGCCTCGATACGGGTCTTGATGTTGCCGAAGGCCACCAGCGCATACTTCTCATCGATGCTGATGAGGGTACCCACGGTAGTGGTGCCCTTGAGCACCACGTTGTCGCCCGACTGCAACGGGCGGTCCTTGACGGCGGTGGGCTGCGGCTTCTTCTTGGGCTGTTTGCGGCGCGGTTTGTCCTTGGGGGTGAGTTCTTTCAGGCGCGTGGGTTCGTCAGGTTCCTCGGCATTAAGTCGCTGCTTGAACTCGTCCAATTGGCGACGCAATTCCTTGGTGCGCTCCTTCTCGGCCTGCTCGTTGCGGATGGCCTTGATGGTACGTTCGATCTGGGCGTTGCTGGTGCGCAGGATTTCCTCGGCCTCGTTGCGGGCATCATGGATGATCTGGCGGTGCTCGGCCCGGATGTTGTCCAGTCGCTCGTCATAGTCGGCAATCATCTGGTCGAGACGCCGCTCCTTGGCCCTCACGTCTTGACGCTTGTTTTCCCAGTAACGGCGGTCACGCACGATGTCGAGCAGGTACTTGTCCATGTTGATATAGTCGCTGCCGACAATCTCGCTCGCCTTGTCGATGACCTGCTGCGGCAGGCCCGTCTTGCGGGCAATCTCGATGGCAAACGAACTGCCCGGATAACCCATCGACAGCTGGAAAAGCGGCTGCATGCGCTGCCGGTCATAGAGCATCGCGCCGTTGATGACGCCATCGGCCTCGTCGGCATAGTGCTTCAGGTTCTGGTAGTGGGTCGTGACGACGCCCATCACCTGGTGCTCGTTCAGCTGCTCCAGGATGGACTGGGCGATAGCGCCGCCGATTTGGGGCTCGGTGCCGCTGCCCATCTCGTCGATGAGGATGAGCGTTTCCTTGCCGCCACGGGCAAGGAACAATTTCATGTTCTGCAAGTGGCTGCTATAGGTACTTAGGTCGTTCTCGATGCTCTGCTGGTCGCCGATGTCAATGAAGATGTCACGGAAGAGGCCCATGTGGGAGTTGTCGCGCAGCGTGGGCAACAGTCCGCACTGCATCATGTATTGAACGACGCCCACGGTCTTCAGGCACACCGACTTGCCACCGGCATTGGGGCCTGAGATGACCAGGATGCGATCTTGCTTGTTGAGGGTGATATTGAGCGGAACGACCTGCTTGCCCTGGCCGCGCAGCGAGAGCATCAGGGCCGGATGGATGGCACTGTACCACTCGACAACCGGCTTGCGGTCCACATGGCACATCTGGGCACCCACGTCCTGGGCGAACAGTGCCTTGGCTCTGATGAAGTCGAGCTGTCCGAGGATCTCGAGAACCGCAGCCAGTTCGTCAAGATGAGGCCGGATGAGGTCGGTCAGCTCGGTGAGGATGCGGATGATCTCGCGGGCAATCTCGGCCTCGGTCTCGCGGATGCGGTTGTTGGCTTCTACAATGGCGTCAGGCTCGATAAAGACGGTCTTGCCCGTAGCGCTCTCGTCATGCACAATGCCGTGCAGCTTGCGCTTGTTCATCGCGCTCACGGGCAATACCAGGCGGCCGTCGCGCAACGACGGTTGCACGTCGTTGTCGAGGATGCCGTCCTGCTTGCCCTGGGCAATGATGCGGCGCAGGGTGCCGTTGATGCTGCTGGTCACGCGGGCAATGGACACACGCAGTTCCTGCAAGTGGGGCGAAGCGGTGTCTTTGATGTTACCGGCCTTGTCGAGCACATGCCCGATGGCTGCACTCAGCTCGGGAAAGGCTTGCATGCCGCTGGTCAATTCACGCAGTCGCGGATAGAGCGAGGCACTATCGCCACCGCCAGCAAAGAAGCGAACCACCTGACTCACAGTCACCAGCAAGCGTTGCAGGTCGAACAGCCGCTCGGCCGACAAGAAGGTGCCAGGCGTGGCCACTTCCTTGAGAACCACTCGCAAGTCGAAATAGTAACTCAAGGGAAACTCCTTGCCGGTCTGGACGATGGACAGGAATTCATTGGTTTCCTCCAGCCAGCGCACGACCTCGTCGCGACGCGTCGAGAAATGCAGCCGCGGCACATTGGCAGCTCCCAACGCGCTCACGCAGAGGCGCTCCAGTTCGCGCCTAACGGCATCAAAGCCTATCTTGGTCTCAAAATTTGAGGGATAAATCATATAAGGTGCAAAATTACACATTTTTCGTCATCTAGCGAAATTATTAGGCAAAATGGCCATTGTTTCAAAAAATATGCCTAAATTTGCAAGTTATAAAACCGAAAAAGAATTAA
>JAFTFA010000131.1 GCA_017449785.1 Muribaculaceae bacterium
AAGTATTAGCAAACCCTAATGTATCTGCAAATTATCCCAACCTCGCATGGGAAATCGTTTGGATTAACCTCTGCTACAACTCGTTTATAGTCAATTGGTACTCTCAGAACATAAATACGTCTTTGGCCAACTCTCAAAAAAGCCTCGAAGAAATGATCAGAGACCAGTATCCAAGTTACAAAGAGAAAACTATCCACAATGCGGTTTACCAATTGAGGAGGACGCTTCGTGAGTCGCCTATCGGATATATGATGTCACAATACATCGAGATAGATAAAGATTCATTCTCAAGGGGCGAATATAACGAGATTAGTAAAGAAGCTGTTGCTTATTCTCTCTATAAATACGCAACAACCAGAAAGATCACAACAATGCGAGTGTTCGATCTATATAAATCGGATGCCACCGGAGGCTTGAATAAAGAATTCTGCACATCAAAAGACACTTTTATTGAGATTCTTAGACAGTTAAACTCCGACAATAATCGCGTCATTGTTGCTGAGCTGAATATGGGATTAGACTCAATTACAATTAACCGAGAAGACAAGAATCCAATTGAGATACTACAATCGTTAGTAGATGACTAATGGACTCATTCTAGAAGAAATATTATTTAGCAGAAGTTTCTAAAACACGATGTGGTAATTCACGAGGACGAATCGTGAATGCAAAACCGTTATTTGTTCTTTCGATTATTCAAGCTATTGAAAATAAACATCTTCTTGATAATAGGTTTTTTCATTCTGATGAGATATTGAAAGGACTATATCTATCTGCATGTCAACAGTATGAACCTCAGTATAATCCATCACCATTTATACTGCCTTTTTATCATTTATCAAAGGATTCATATTATGACATTAAGTGGAGTGGCAAGCCTTTTAATCCCTCACCACACGCCCACTCGCCTTCAGCGAAGTACCTAAAAGATAATGCAGAATACGCATTTTTTGATGAAGCTTTTTGGGAACTGCTTCAAGATGCTTCTGTACGGGAGGAATTTAAGGAACTGATTATTAACTTCTTTATCCGAAAGAAAACCGAATAATACAATGGCAACAAAATATAACGATATCATCACGCTCAGCAAATCGCGTACCGTCTATAACATACGTGAGGAGAAACCAGGTGACTGGGAAACATTCATTGCGAACGACCAGTTTAACAGCTTACTCGACAAAGTTGTCAAGGCTGTTTTCAATAATGACCTCGATAATCACAAGTCAATCTGGATGGCTGGAACTTACGGCTCTGGAAAGTCACATGCCGGCGCCGTGATCAAGCATTTGCTTTGCGATGCCGTAGAGGACATCATGAGATATGTGGATCTGGAATACAGTGACCCCAAGTTTGCCATGCTACGTTCGAACTTATTGGCCATGCGAGACTGCAAACGCTTGTTCCCTGTGAGCTTGTACGGCCAACAGAGCATCACTCATGAAGATGACCTTTCTTTGCAACTACAACGAGAGATCAAATCAGCCCTTGAAGCAGCCGGAATCAATATCAACGTCAAGACAGACTTTGATACTTATGTTGAACACATATCAAAGAATCCTGATTTTTGGTCGATGCTTATTGAGCGCAGCCCGCAACTTGCATCACTTGCTCCCAATGTAGATAAACTTGCAGCAGATCTAAAAGCATGTGATCATGGTGTGTTGGACAGGGTAAATGTTGCATTGCGTGAAAACCAGCTTGACGTGCGGATGGACAGCAAGAACCTGTGCAACTGGATTATCGAGGTGCAAAATAAGCTGCGTGAAGGTGGCATATATAATGGTCTGCTTATCGTTTGGGACGAGTTTACTGAGATTGCTACAACACCTGCTATCGGGGTGAAACTACTGGAGCGACTACAAGAAATCTGTGATACGCTCATGTCACCTGAACACGACAGCTATTTCCTGCTCATTTCCCACCCATCGGCACTCAATGCCTTGAATGAGCAAAAACGCAATCAGACCATTGGTCGCTATCATTACTTCACCTATAACATGGAGACGGTGTCGGCTTTCAAGATCATGTCGCGCAAGTTTATCGTACTGGATGAAGCCGCACACAATAATCTTGTAAATGAATTCTACGACCATCATACTGAATTGCTTGATATCTACTCCAGCACGTCTAATCAGCCAGAGGAAACCAAGAAAGACATGAAGAAGCTCTATCCTCTGCATCCTGCTACAGCCGACCTCGCTACTCACTATGCTCGTGAGGCAGGTTCCTCAAGCCGTAGCGTTTTTGAGTTTCTGGCATGTGACGCCGTGAGGGACTTCTTTAACGACGAAATGATGTTCAGCAACTATGCCACTATCACCGCTGACTACCTGTGGGACTATGTCCGCGAGGCATTTAATGAGGATTCTGGCAAGTTTGGCGCTGTCACCGAGAAATACAATTCCTACCACCTGAAGGTAGAGCATGAGGGTGAACACTACACTAAAGTTTTCAAAGGAATCCTGCTGCTGAATGCGTTGAACAATATCGCCCACAAGGACACCGTCACTCCTACCGAAGAGAATATCAAGAACCTCTTCTGCGGAACCGAGACCGAAGCCGTTGTTGACGAGGCATTAAACTTCTTCAACGATAAAAGTATCGTTCAACGTTTGCCGGGTGATGTGTTCTCCATTCAGTTTACCGCTCTGCCTGGCGATGAAATTGAAAAAACCAAGCAAGAACTCATTAGTGGCGAATTTAAGTTCACCGATCAGGTGGCAAAATATGCTGATATTGCAATCACTGAACTGTCGCGCAACTACGCCAATATTGCACGTCCGTTCCACATGGAAGTTTATAGCCAGCAAGCCAATGAGCACACCCTGCTCAACAAGATTGAAGGCGGCAAGAAGAACAGCAAAGGCTATGAAATCTTTGTCGCGTTGCTTGTTGCCCGCAACTATGACGAGCTCAACTTCCTTAAAACCAAAGCACACGACTGGAACACCGAAGGGAAACTCAAGGATGTGATCATTGTCGTTTTTGACGCAACGCTTGAGCAGAAGAACTACGACCGCTTCATTGACTTCATGGCCAACGCTGCATGTGCCAAAAAACGCGATCTGATGCCCCAATATGAATCCAATAACAAGAATGCCAAATTGACGGTAAAAGAATGGGTGGGCAAGATGCGAAACGGGAACTTGACGATGTATGTCAATGGCCAAGAAAATATCGTTTCAGGCACAAAGTTAGTGACTAGCATCAACAATGTGGTAGCACCCATGATTTTCACTTCTGGCCCCGAATCGTTGCCGCTCATTGTGTCAAAGTTCTCCAAAACCTATTGGCAGAAGGCTGCTGTAAAGAAAGCCGTGGACGTTGTCCTGCAGTTCAATACAAAGCAGGAGATTCTTGCTGGCATTCCGGGTCAAGGAAAGCATATCGATTACTTGTTCCAAGACAGCCTCGATGACAATTTGGACTTTAAGCCGGATGTGGATCCCGAACACCCATTGAAGAAGGTGTGCGACTTTATCGATAAAACTTTCCACAACACCAACAAGAACCAGGAATTCAACCTTGGTGAGAAACTCGCACCGCTTTCCAAAGCGCCCTATGGATTGTATCAATCCTATTCAGGTATGGGCATGGTCGCCTATGCCATGCGCAAATGGGTGAAGCAAATCTTTGCCCTTGACGGTAAACCCCGTGAGGCGCGCCAAATCGTTGATGATGTTGTGGAGATGTTCAAGTATTGGGAAGATGGCAAGAAGAGCAATAAACTCAACTTCATGTTTGAATCAAAGGAATCTACCAGCCTTTGTAAGTCGCTTATAAGCATCTTCAAGCTGAACCAGCTGCCTGGTTATAAAGACGTGTCGAGCCTGACAGATGCCCGCTGGGCGGTACTGGAGTATGCCAAGCAACAGGGCTATCCTCTCTGGGCCCTCAAGTACAGCAATTGCAATGAAAGCATGGCCCGCTTGATTGAGAACATTGTTAAGATTTGCGATCCCGATGGATTGTCCAATCAGGAACTCATCGGCGAGACCGCCAAGTCCATTAAGAAACTTGACCTTGACCTCAACCTGCTCCTCGTTGAGCCGGAAGTATTCAAACGAGGATTCCTTACTTACCTAAAGCAAGATCCGATGGCCAAAGTGCAGGACAGCGAGTTTGATGACCTCTATGCCTTCTTGCTTTCCCACCTGCAGGGCGAGATTGGCCGATGGAACGAGGAAGAGGTACAGCGCCAAGAGCTTTACTGGAGAATGGCACAAAACGAGCCCAAGCCAACTCCCCCCGTTCCTCCAACTCCTTATCCGTCAAACAATGGGAACGGAAATGGGAATGCCTCAGAGCCGAACCCAGTGACATCTGAAGAACTTGCTAAGCGCAGGAACAGTGCTACCGAACAGGTGAATAAAACGACCGATGAGGCACTGAGAAATGCTGTCATGCAGATGATTCAAAATGAGAATGAGCAAATAATTGATATTGTAATGAAGTATGTACAATAGTCAGTTTTCAAATATTGACGAATTGATGCAGGTTGTCCTCGAGGACAAAAATGCAGAGGGTGTTCTTGCCACAACGCAAAAACGATACCCGATACGTTTTGTGCTCTTTGACAACTTCAAGGATTCGTATGAGTTCACCATTCGTTTGGTTCAGGACTTGAAAATCAATATTCAAGAGATCCAAAAATGGATTGATCCCGAATATCCTGACATCATCATCTCTCACCACAAGTTGGCTAGTGAAATTGAAAAGTACATCAAGTCACTCATAGGCGAGAGCAAAATCATCACCCCTTTCTCGGAGTTGGCACGATTCTATGACAACAACGGGAATAAGGAGTTTGATGCACTGATTCGAACCATCAAAAACATTGAGTCTGATGAAGATGGCTGGGAGAATAATCAGCGGATTTATATCCCCATTGTGGGCCTTGAAGGGAAGATGTCAACCTTCTTTCAAGATACCCAAGCCACTATCTGGTATATGCGTTCCGATAATCAGGAACTGTCTTATCGTTTGTTGCTCACCAATAATACAACATACGGCGTGAAAAACATCGATAAGAGATATACCATCATCAACGACGTTAAGGAATGGCTTGAGTTATGGCGCAATAAAAGCCGTCATGACAAAAGTGACATTATCTGTACATCAAGGGCTATCTATGCAAATGCATGTTTTGCCCAACCTGACAACGCATTTGCCTACTGCCGGTGTGATGATGTGCATGAATTCCTTTGCGATGGATTGGGTTTGGCACTAGACCATATTCCCTATCGGAGTCAAGACCTTGAAAACTGGCAGGCTCTTGCTGAAGAAATCGACCTATCGCAGCCATTTGATTTTGACCAATTCTTCTCAAAACATTTCTCCTCAAGCCAACTTGAGGATTATCGAGGTTTCATCAAACTCTGGTTTGAATATAAAGATTCATTCAGCCGATGGCTCTTGGTCAACACCTATCTATTCAGGATGGGCAACAATTATTTGGGACAAGTGTTGAGAGGCCTCGATGGATTCTCAAATAATGAGTTTGTGGGCAAAGTTGCTTTATCTATCAATGACAATGAGAACGACATGGAAGTGCGACGCTATTGTCTTGAGCAGGCTTGTAAACGTGGAGTACAACTCAATGTTGACACCCAAAGTAGATTACATAAGCGACTTGAAGAAATTGCCGCCCCCGACAATTATCACATGGCGATCCAACTGTTTACTCCTATTTCGGACGTTGAGAAGGAACTTGCCATCAGTTGGTTATGTGAGGGGAAAATCAAAGACAAAGATCTGGAACCCTTCTTCCCTGAGTTGTATCACTATCTCCAACCATCAACAGGAACAATTGACCCTAATCAGACATGGATCCTCGATTATATTGATAAGTGTAAGGCTGCTAAGGTGGCCGACCGCTATACCGATGACGTTAGGGACATCATCGCCACACGCAATGCCACTGCAGTCAATTTCAACAACTGGTATCAGAAATTTCAAACGACAAACAACCTGCTGTTCAATCGTGGTGACATCGAGGTTTATTACTGGATAGATGGCTTGGGCATCGATTGGATCCCCCTCATTACTCACCTAGTTCAACAACGCATAAACGAAGGGATATTCCTTAATGACGTGAAAATTGCAAGAGCCCTGCTCCCGACAAAAACCGACATCAATAAGGAAAACCTGATGAAACTTGTCAAAGGTGAGGCAAAATGGGAGAAGGCTGGTGACATCGATACGATGGCTCATCAGTGCCAATCGCCATATCCAGCTAACATCATAGAGGAGATCAAAGCCTTAAGGGATATTATCGATGAGCTGCTCAGCAAGTATGTCGGTAAAAAGATTGCCATCGTTTCAGACCATGGAATGACTTATTTGTCACAGCGCGTTGATGGATTGAACCTTGGCGGCTTTGACTATCATCATTTCGGAAGATATGCTGTGAAAAAATCGGGAACTGCAACAACCGACGACAACTACTTTGTACTTGACGACGGCAAAACGGTGTGTGCCCTGAATCACCATTCTTTGGGCAATAAAATTCCCAAAGGGACTGGAGCACACGGCGGTTGCACACCTGAGGAGGTGCTTGTTCCGGTTTTTATTATCTCCAATTCGCCCAACAATAAAACTTGGGAAGCTAAACTTGTTGATGATATTGTCTCCGGCACCAATCCAGTTGTTCAGTTCCGAATCACGGGCCTGACTTCTCTCGATTCACCAGTAATCATTTATAACGAGAATACTTACAAGCTCAATAATAAGGGAGGTAATATCTATGAAAGTGAGCTCTTGGCTCTTGATGAGAATGCTACAACTATTGATTTGCACATTGGCAACTACAGTCAATATTTCAAGATTACAATAAACACTGGAGGCCAGATGGATGATATTTTTGGCGACATGTTAGATTAATAACTAGACTATGAAACAGGAAATTGCAGATAAAATTAGGCAGAGTTTTTCTACCATGGCCATTTACAAAGACCCGGACAAGATAAATAGTGTCTTCACGGGCCGCAACCTGCCATCATTTGTTAAAGACTTCTTGTTGAAACGGTATATTGATTTCGACGGAAATCTCAATGCTGCAGGCTTGACCAGATTCCTTGATTTGGTAATCCCTAAAACGCCAAACGAGGTAAAGGCAAAAATCCAAGATGGTCAAGAATTAACCTTATTATGCCGCTGTATCATCTACATTGATTTGGTAAAGAATGTGCGCCGTTTCTCTGTTCCTGACATGGGCATTAAGCTAAATGAAGGTCAGATACCAACCTACGTTTATGAGAAGCACCACGATACACTAGTTGACGGGGAAAAATGGGGCATTATCAAACTATGTCTCATGCCCGATGCAGATGGCAAGAAAAACCATGTTGAAATGGTTGACTTCAAACCATTCAAACCCTATTCTTCGGTCGATGTGAATTATCTGGCAGACGCCCGAAAGAATTTCACGACTACCGAATGGCTTGATGTGTTGCTGTCTGCGATGGAATACGACCCAGACGGCTTTGAGAACATCACACAAAAGATGGAGTTCATATCTCGTTTGCTCATCTTTGTTGAGCCGAGACTGAACGTCATTGAGCTGGCGCCCAAGGGAACTGGTAAGTCGTACGTATTCGGCAACTTGTCAAAGTATGGATGGCTTGTCAGCGGTGGAAAGGTCACCCGTGCCAAACTGTTCTGGGATAAACAGAAACAGCAAAATGGCATCATAAAGAACCACGACTTTACTGCCTTTGACGAAATCCAGACCATCATCTTCCAGGAACCTGCCGAGATACAAGCTGCTTTGAAATCGTACCTCGAGAGCGGCAAGACCACCATAGATAATCAAGAATTCTCCTCGGAGTGCGGCCTTATGCTGATGGGTAATATCCCATTGACAAAGGACCGTGAACCTGTGTCGAATCTTTATTTTAATAACCTTCCACAGAATTTTAGGGAGTCTGCTCTGCTCGACCGTTTCCATTGTTTCATTGAAGGCTGGAAACTGCCAAGCATCAACTCTAGCATGATTTATAAAGGTTGGACTATCAATGTTGAGTATTTCTCGGAAATCATCCATGAGCTGCGAACCCAGAACATTTATAGCCAGATTTATGATGAGCTAGTGACAGTTGCTCCGAAGACCTATCTCCGAGACTCCAAGGCTGTAAAACGCATTGCGACAGCATATATGAAACTGTTGTTCCCTCATTGGCGTAACATAAATGATGTCAATGTCGAAGAGTTTGAACTGTTCTGCTTGCGGCCAGCGATTTATCGTCGAGGCGTAATCAAGGAGCAGCTTCATAATATCGATCCTGAGTATAATGGTATAGTGACTGGAATCAGCCTCAAATAATAACCTATTCCGATTTGTTATGGCAAAGATAGATACGATATTCCATGAAATCATCTCGGACCCCGAAATGGTCTCGACATTTGATTATAAGCCTGATGACTATCCCACCTTAGCAAAAGGTGCTAAGTCCAGCAATAAGTATGTAAAAGCTATTGCGAATATGCTGCTCTCCTATGACAAAAAGGTCGAGGAAATTGCCATGAATATGCGTATCAGGGGCATATCTGGTCAAATAGTTGTTGATGAGAGTGTTAAAGATTCCATTTATAGGAAATTCGTCAAAGACTTAGAATAGGTATGATACTCAAAAAGCTAATCATAGAAAACTTTCGTAGTTACTACGGGAAAAAAGAGTTTCTTTTTGGCCCGAGACTTAACTTGATATTGGGTTCCAATGGCGACGGTAAAAGTACTTTGTTCGAAGCCATCAATTGGGCTTTGACGCATAAAGAAACCGATAGAGACAGACTACCGTCTCTCAAATCGCTTGTGTCCGCCAAATTCTTTGCCCAGTTGCCACCAAGAAGCCCACAGCCAGTTAGGGTTACGTTAGAGTTATTCAACTCAAACGGGCAGTTACGCCGCATTGTCCGCGAGTTTTTCGTTGAAAAACGTGAAGATGGTACAATGGCTATTGCCAACCATGCCCACAGAGGATATCGCATAGCTGGAGGAACCGCCAAACCAGCAATATCAGTCACTGATATTCTTGAGAAAGAAGCTGTCTTTCCAGCCAGGGTAAAGAAGTTCAGTATCCTCCAAGGAGAGGAACAGCTTAATATCTTTGAGGATCCTACCGTACTAGCGGAGTTAATCAACATGTATTCGTCGATTAAGGACCTTAGCCCGTATATCGACTTGGCTCAACATGTGCTGGAAAAAGGAACTCGTGCAAAGGCAAACTCAGCCGACAAGAAAGCAACTGAAAGTGCTTCAGCTAAATCGCTGTTATCTGAAATTAATCATTTAAAATCAGAAGAGAAACGTGTATCCACTGCATTGCAAGAGAACAGAATAAAGCTGCAAGACGCAAAGGATAAGATTCAAGGTATCTCTGGCGACTATGAGATAGTCAAGTTAGTCCGAGAGAAACAAGATGAAATCAATAAGACTGAAGAACTTATTAAAGCCAAGCAAGATGACATTAATGAGGATTACTCGGTTCGACTACTTGATGAGTTGTGGATCTTGAATGGGTTTACTCCAATAGCCGAAGAGTTTGCACATAAGATGGAGGCATTTGAGGGCAGAGTGCAGGAGATTCGCGAAGCGCACAACCTCAAGATTGCTGAAGTTTATGCCCAAAGAAAGATACTACAAGAGGCTAAAGACAAACTCAAGCAATCTATTGATGCGATGCCAGGCTTCATGCCAGAAATCGAAACGATGAAGCAAATGCTTAAAGAGCATCGATGCAAATACTGTGGAACTGATGCCCCTGAGGGATCTGCCGCCTTCGAACATATCAAGAACAGGCTTGAAGAGTTTGAGAATAAGCTGAAAGAAAGCCTGGAAGATATTAAGGTTGACGATATGCCCACTCTAGAACTTGGAGACAATGTGAAGTATATTGCATCCATGAGCCGTGCCATTTGCCGTTCTCTTGAAGTAACTGACTATGCTAGCAGGATTGCGGACGCATTCAAGCATAATGAAGACATTAAAGCAACGATTCAAAAAGCGCGTGCCCGCATCGCTACTTTGAATGATCAGATTGTAAATGAGTTGGCTAATTCATCGACTGGCAAAGATTTGATGCAATATGTTGATAATATCGAGGAAGTCAATAAGTGGCACGAAGACTTTGGCCGAGCCGATAGCCTCATTACTACATATAGTTCGAGGCTTCCTGGCATCAGGAAAGAGCTCAGGGAGAAGCAGGATAAATATGATAAGATGATCAGCAACAATAAGAACAAGCGATATATGGATGT
>JAFTFA010000132.1 GCA_017449785.1 Muribaculaceae bacterium
AAGAACCCAAAGAAATAACAAGAATAACTTTAATCATTAAACTTTAACCATTAACCATTAAACTAAAAATCAATGGAACGAGACAAAGTGATTTTTGACATCATCGAGCGTGAACATCAGCGTCAGCAACACGGCATTGAGCTTATCGCCAGTGAGAACTTCGTGAGCGACCAGGTTATGCAGGCCATGGGCAGCTGCCTGACCAACAAGTATGCCGAGGGTTATCCTGGCCACCGCTACTATGGCGGCTGCCAGTGTGTTGACGAGAGCGAGAACGTCGCCATCGAGCGCCTGAAACAGATCTTCGGTGCCGAGTACGTCAACGTACAGCCCCACTCGGGCGCACAGGCCAACATGGCCGTCTTCATGGCATGCCTCAAGCCCGGTGACAAGTTCATGGGTCTGAACCTGGCTCATGGCGGCCACCTGTCACACGGTAGCCCCGTCAACTTCTCGGGCCTGATGTTCCAGGCTTGTGAATATAATGTAACCCCCGACACCAACCTGGTGGACTATGACCAGATGGAAGAGGTGGCACAGCGCGAGCGTCCCAAGCTGATCGTCGGTGGTGCCAGCGCCTATAGCCGCGAGTGGGACTACGAGCGCATGCGCAAGATTGCCGACAGCGTCGGCGCTCTGCTCATGATCGACATGGCACACCCCGCTGGCTTGATCGCAGCCGGTCTGTTGAACAACCCCTTGAAGTATGCCCACATCGTTACCAGCACCACCCACAAGACCCTGCGCGGTCCCCGTGGCGGTATCATCCTGCTGGGTAAGGACTTCGACAATCCCTGGGGCAAGACCACCAAGAAGGGCGTCATCCGCAAGATGTCGTCGCTGCTCGACAGCGCCGTCTTCCCCGGCGTGCAGGGCGGCCCGCTGGAGCACGTGATCGCTGCCAAGGCCGTGGCCTTCGGTGAGATCCTGCAACCTTCCTTCAAGGACTATGCTATCCAGGTGCGCACCAACGCCGCCGCTATGGCCCAGGCCCTCATCGACAAGGGTTACAAGATCTGCTCGGGCGGTACCGACAACCACTGCATGCTGGTTGACCTGCGCACCAAGTATCCCGAGTTGACCGGTAAGGTCGCCGAGGCTGCCCTCGTCGCTGCCGACATCACCGTCAACAAGAACATGGTTCCCTTCGACGACCGCAGCGCCTTCCAGACCAGCGGTCTGCGTCTGGGCACTCCCGCCATCACCACCCGTGGCCTCAAGGAGGACAAGATGGGCGACATCGTCGAGCTCATCGACACCGTTCTGCGTGCCCCCGAGGACGAGGCTGTTATCGCCGCCGTCCGTGGCAAGGTCAACGACATGATGAAGGACTATCCCATGTTTGCCTGGTAAAGATTCAAAATTAAGACTTTTGAGAGCATCCGCCTCCATCCGATAGATGGAAAGCGGATGCTTTCCGTTTTGTCCGTCATCTCCGTTCTGTCCGTCTGATTCGTTAACCCCGCTAGCTGTTTTGTTGTCATTTTCTTTTTAAATTTGACTTTATTTACTCTTTTTGCAACAATAATCAAGAATTATCTTTTAAAACCCAAATGTTATGAAAAAAATCTACCTCTTGACTGCATTGTTGACATTTCTCGCTTGCGCATCGGGAACGAGCGCCGCATCCATCAATTTCTCTAGCAAGGGCGTGACCACACTCGACGACGCCTTGAATGTGCCCGGCGGGACCCTCCATTTTATCAGCGAGGGCGACTATCCGTGGCAGGTGATGACCGAAGGCGACAGGGTTTACGCTCAATCCAGCAACGCGGGCGTTCACAATAGCGCATCGGAACTGAGTCTCCCCTAATTCCGTCTCGATGAATTATCGGTCTTGACGTTCGATTTCAAGGCGTGGGGCGAGAGCGACCCAGTGAGTCACACAAACTATAATGAGTGCTACCTGATGGTGAATGGCCAGTCGATATTCCGTTACGGCGCCCGTGACAATGACTGGGAGACCTTCTCGATGGAGCTCCAGCCCAATGTGTACTATGACATCAAGTGGCGCTACCACAAGGATGCCACTGACAATGGCGTGGGCGACTACTTTGCCCTGGACAATATTCAGATGAAGCCCAAGACCCATCGTGGCGATGTGAACGGCGACGGCAACGGCAACGTCAATATCACCGACGTGACGACCCTGATCAACTACCTGCTCGGCGGCGCGTGGTAAAATTCCGCTCCAGAGACAACGATTTTGCAGTCTCGACAATAATGATTACCTTTGCACGGCTTTTCTGAAAAAGCCGTGCATTTTTTGAAAAAAAACAGTTAATAATCATTATAACAAGAACCGAAATGAAGATGTTAGAAGGAAAAGTGGCGCTCATCACTGGCGCCGCAAGGGGCATCGGCAAGGCCATCGCCCTGAAGTTTGCTGCCGAGGGCGCTGATGTCGCCTTCACCGACCTCATTATCGACGAGAACGGCAAGCAGACTGAGCAAGAAATCGCCGCCCTGGGCGTCAAGGCCAAGGGCTATGCCAGCAACGCTGCCAACTTTGAGGAGACCGAGGCTGTCGTGAAGCAGATTCACGAGGACTTCGGCCACATTGATATTCTGGTGAACAATGCCGGTATCACCAAGGACGGTATCATGCTGCGCATGACCGAGCAGCAGTGGGATGCTGTTATCGCCGTCAATCTCAAGAGCGCGTTCAACTTCATCCATGCTCTGGTGCCCATCATGATGCGCCAGCGTCAGGGCTCGATCATCAACATGGCATCGGTGGTCGGTGTTCATGGTAACGCCGGTCAGGCCAACTACGCTGCCAGCAAGGCCGGCCTCATCGCCTTGGCCAAGAGCATCGCCCAGGAGATGGGCAGCCGCGGCATCCGTGCCAACGCCATTGCTCCGGGCTTCATCGACACGGCCATGACCCAGGCACTCAGCGAGGACATCCGCAAGGAGTGGTGCCAGCGCATCCCCCTGCGCCGTGGCGGCACGGTCGAGGATATTGCCAACGTGGCTACCTTCCTCGCCAGCGACATGTCGGCCTATGTGACCGGCCAGGTAATCCAGGTCGATGGCGGCATGAACATGTAATAACAACCGACTCCCAACCCATCACTTGTAGCGGGGACGTGCCATTGTGGCGAGCGTCTCCGCTACTTTTTTGGGGCTATTGGGCTTCAAAATCATTGGATTTTCTTGTGGAAATGAATAAATCTCGCTACATTTGCAGGTGAAAAGAGTATCTTTCAACCAATTAGTCACATTTATTCATTATTATTTAAAGTCTGAGCATTATGATGAAGTCATTACTCATTGTCGCTATGGCGGCGCTCTCGGTCTTGAGCGCAGGAGCCCAGCTTAGAAAATCAGTTGATGTCGAGCTGTCACAGCCTCAACCGGCCCTGACACGTGTTGATCTCCTTGTCCATGAGCAGGAAATGAAGATGAGGGCCCCGGGAGAGCCCATGCCGTCTCCACTCAGGAGCTACGGCACGACCCATCATGTCCATTACAACCGCCCAGGAGGCGCTTTCTTTGCCAACTTTGTTGCTGTCAATGGCGCATTATTCAGCTATATTGATAAATCCTTCCTGCTGATGAAGCCCTATGCTGATTATACCTATCATGGCATAGTCGAGGGCTTTGAAGCGAATGATACTGTCATTTGGCAATATGAGACAGCTGACAAAGAGTCCCATCTGGTCGGTAACCTTGACCTCACGCTCAAATATGGCCTTGAATCCCTGCCTACACCCCGACTATATTTGTGTCAAAATGTGGAGCCATACGATGGTTGCTGGTATCAGTACCCGTACTTCTCAGGCTCCTCCGATGATGATGACGATGACATTCCCGTTATCATAAATACAACCGAGGAATGCAGGATACTCTCGGTTCCTACTACCGCGGATTTTGATGATAGTGGAGAAGTTGAGTTCCTCTTGACCAGCAAGACCATGGTCGAGGGGGAGAAATCTTTTTTATTTACTATCTTCTATGGCGCTACCCCTCACGGCGATAACGAGCGCGGCTGGTGGTTCGGCAAGAATGGCGAGCACATCGATGGCATGGCCCAAGCCTTCGAGAAGCCGCAGCATCCCTATCTGCTCAAGAAAGTCTATCTCATGATGGATCACTTGGTTTGCAACGGCGACGTCAAGTTGACCTGTAGAGTGTACAAGCTGGAAGGAATTCCCGACTATGACGAGTCGGGCAGTGCCACCTTGCCTGTTGAGCCTGGTGAACTTATCGTCACCGGCGAGGGAATTGTCACCCCCTCCACAGTCGATGATCATGGCGGACTGGTTGAGTTCACTCTCTACGATTGTGATGAGGACGATCCAAGTCTGACCTTTGAGTACACCCCGACGATTGACTATCCCATCCTGGTCTGCATTGATGGCTACAATGACCCCGAGGCTGCAGATCTTGTTGATTTTACTGCTTTCATTTCCGGGAATTGGCATTCCGACGAGGGCTATGGTGAGCTGGCTTACTTGAAGTACCCGTGCTATGACATGGAAATTCAGGACAGCGGTGACACGGTCTATAACTTCAACGGTGAATACTACTGGCGCGGCCTGAACAACTTCTTCTCGGGTCCGATGGAAATGAAGACGGGCCTCACCATCTACATTGCCGCCGATCGCCCCTATCTGGCATTCAATCGCGAGGAGGAAACAGGAGAGTATATCTTTCCCACCGAAGGGGGTATTGTTGCGATGTGGTACGACGGCAATGAGTCGGCAGGTATCGAGTTCAAGGCCTCGACGCCCAGTGCCGATGACGATTGGTACATGACGTGCCGCGGTGAAGAACTGCCAGAGTGGCTTGGCATTGAGCTGGTCGATGGCCAGGACGAAGAAGGCCAATTCAATAACATCGTGACGGCGCTGGCTACCGCCGATCCGCTGCCCGAGGGTGTCAGCTACCGCGAGGCCATCGTCCGGTTTGGCTTCCCTGGGGCCTACATCGACTGCAAGTTCATGCAGGGTGAGAAAGTCGGGCCCGTCATCCTTCCATGTGATGATGACGGCGAAATCAATATTGCTGATGTGAATCGCATGATAGACCTGTTGCTGAACGGGATGTATGATAATTGCTATGACATCAACGCGGACGGCGAACTCAGCATAGCCGATGTCAATTTGCTCATCAACTATATCCTCTCAGGTCAATAAAATGTGTTGTAGTGTAGGGCAGGGGGGCGTGGTTAATCTTCGCCCTCGGCAACTTCACACAGGCACATCTCGCGGTACTCCTGCCAGTCGGGGTCTTCCTCGGCCTCAAATTCCAGGGGCAATGCGGGAAACGGTGACATCACCTCGTTGAACTTGCGCTGGAAGATGTGCAGCGAGCGGGTATAGAAGACCCAGTTGCGTTG
>JAFTFA010000133.1 GCA_017449785.1 Muribaculaceae bacterium
GTGGCCCTGCGCTGTCAATTGGTGGCTCTGCCGATGGCCGCCGTGGTCACCGTGTGCAACATGACGTTGCAGACCAGCGGCCGCAGCCTGTCGGCCAACGTGCTTGCCGCCGCCCGCAACGGTATCTTCTTTATCCCTCTGATCCTGATTTTGCCCCGTTATCTGGGCCTGAAGGGTGTCGAGATCTGTCAGGCCGTGAGCGACATCCTCGCCTTCATGCTGGCCGTGCCGCTGATCATCCACTTCTTCCGATCCATCCTGCACAAGAAGCAGGGGGGGCACTATTGACCGAAAAAAACTCACGCCAAGCCGCTAAGTCGCTAAGTTTTATTATTAGAAGACAAAAAAGACAAGAAAGACAAGAAAGACAAAATATTGATAATCAATAAATTATTTTATAATTGTCGTTCTTGTCCTTCTTGTCTTCCAACTTGACCTCACGCTAAGGCGCGAAGTCGCTAAGATTTTTTGGTGATGATATAGATGTTGGCCCACCGGTGATATTAACCGCCCTATCGGGCGGGAAATTAATTTTAAAATTTAATTTTCTTTTAATTTCCCGTGCGCTAGCACGGTCAACGGTAGTGTCGTTGCTATATCGTTCCCCGATCTTGGCCCTCAGGCCGATTGAGAGTGCTTGAGGGTGAGGGCGTTATTTACCGAATCGCGCCTCGACCACATTGACGACGTAGTCGCCCAGTTTTTCCAGTTCACCGACCAGGTCGCTGTAGGACGTTCCCACTGCATAGGGGTACTTGTGCTCGTTGACGGCCTGCACGTTGGCGGCCTTGAGTTCGTCCCTCATGGCGTTGATCTGGTTCTCGTAGTAGTACGTCTGGCTCATGTCCATGTCCTGCACGCGCCCGTTCAATGCCTCATTCATCTGTGTCAGGGCGTTGTCACACAATTGGGCCATCTGGGCGAGGTGCTGCTGCTGGTCGTTGTCAAAGGTCAGTCCCAGCTCGTCGCGGCGGTGCAGGGTGCGTGCCAGGCGGTAGCACGAGTCGCCGATGCTCTCCAGCTCCCCGATCTCGCGGAGCATCTGGCGCACCTTCATCTTGGAGTCGTCGCTCAAGTGTCCCTCGCTCACCTGCTCCAGGAAGCGTGCGATGGCGATCTCGACCTCGTCGGATGCATCTTCTTCCTGCTCGATGCGCTGGAAGAGTTCTTCCTGCTGCTTGCCCTGGGTGCTGTTGATGGCATCAATGACCATGGCAAACATCTGCTGTGTGCGTTTGCCGTAGTGGGCAGTCTCCTTCTGAGCCTGCATGACGGCAATCTCGGGCGTCTGGATGAGATTGGCCCTGATGTACATCAGCTCGAACTTCTCCTTGTGGTTCTCCTTGTCGGGCAACATCCAGCGCACCAGTCGTTCCAGTTGGGGGATAAAGCCGATGAGCAGGGCGGTATTGGTGACGTTGAAGCAGGTGTGGAACATGGCCAGCACCACGGGCAGGCGCTCCACATTTCCGCCTGCGGCCGGATCATATCCCACCAGGGAGCACACCACATTGACAAATGGGTAGAACATACACATGACCCACATCACGCCCACGACATTGAACATGAGATGGGCCAGGGCGGCGCGGCGCGCCTCGGTGTTGGCACCCAGCGCTGCCAGGTTGGCCGTCGCCGTCGTGCCGATGTTCTCACCCATGACCAGGGCGATGCCCAGGTAGATGGGCAATACTCCCGTGGAGCACAGTAATATCGTGATGGCCATGACGGCGGCCGACGACTGCACGATGCAGGTGATGATGGTGCCGATGGCCAGGAAGGCCAGTATCGTGAGGTGGCTGCTCGTGTCGAATGATGCAAAGAACTCCATCACGGCGGCGTTGTGCTCCAGGTCCAGTTCCTTGCCGGCACTGCTCAACAGAACCAGGGAGAAGAACATGAAGGCGATGCCGAACAGGAAGTCTCCCACATAGCGGTGGCGCTTGTGGTAGATGAGCAGGATGCCGACCAGGAAGGCCGGGAACACCACATTGGTCAAGTCCACATTGAAGCCCAGCGACATGATCCATGCCGTGAGCGTCGTGCCGATGTTGGCACCCATGATCACGCTGATGGCTTGCCCCAGGGTGAGCAGGCCTGCCGAGACAAACGACACGGTCATCACCGTCGTTGCCGACGACGACTGCACCGCGCAGGTCACTCCGGCACCGGTGAGCATACCCATGAAGCGGTTGGTGGTCAATCGCCCCAGCACGTGGCGCAGTTGCGGGCCGGCGAGTTTCTGCAAGGCGGTACTCATCATGCGCATGCCGAAAATCAGCAGTCCCAGAGTACCCAGTATCTTGAACAGTATCGTAATGTAGTCTTGTGTAGAAGTCATTTTTTTAGCAGTTAGTTCTTATATTGGCGCTGCAAAGGTATAGACTATTGTCGGGTTTGCTATTTGCAATAATGTTACAAGACAATTACTACTCTGTTACAAATTTGAGGTGTATGGGTGTATAGGTGTATGGGTGTATGGCTCAAACTGATAGGCCCACACGCCAATTATCTTCCCTCCTCCCTCCTCCCTATTAACTATTAACTATTAACTATTCACTACTCCCTCCTCCCTAAAAAAAAGATAGCCTAGAGGGGCTAGGCTATCGGGGATGAGGTGGATATAACAGTGGTGACTAGTACTCCTCGTCCTTGTTGGGGAAGTCACCGCTCTTGACGTCGCTGATGTAGTTGCCCACGCTGTCGATGATCTGCTCGCCCAGGTTGTTATAGACGCGCAGGAACTTGGGCTTGAACTCGCGGTTCAGTCCCAGCATGTCGTGCAGCACAAGCACCTGTCCGCTGCAGGCCCCGCCGCCACCGATGCCAATGGTCGGCACGTTGATGGACTGGGTGACCTTGGCGGCCAGCGTGGCGGGAATCTTCTCGAGCACGATGCCGAAGCAGCCAATCTCGCCCAGCACCTTGGCGTCGGCCAGCAGGCGTGTGGCCTCGGCCTCGTCCTGGGCGCGGGTGGA
>JAFTFA010000134.1 GCA_017449785.1 Muribaculaceae bacterium
GATTTCGCCGTCGCCGTTCACGTCGTAGGAGATGCCCCCGGGCACGTCCCCAAGGATTTGGTAGAAATCCTTCCAATATTCAGCCGACTGATAGGCTTCGACACAGTCTGGCAACACGTGCAGCGTTGCGCGGGCATAATAGCTGCTGCTACTAAACAGCCCGGCATACAGGAATGTGGGCGGTATCGTTGCGAAACAAGCGATATCGGTTAGTTGGTTACAGTAGCAAAACATCACATTGCCGATGGTTGTGACAGCGCGACCGATAGTGGCATTGACTAGACCGCTACAGTTCAAGAACGCATAATCGCCGATCGTGGTGACCGAGTGGGGCAGGGCGACGGTGGTAAGACCAGCGCAACCGCTGAATGCCTCTTTTCCGATCGTGGTGACAGAATTGCCGAAGACCAAGTACTTCATCCCTGAACAGCCGTCGAAGGCATAATCTTTTATCTCGGTGACAGCGTTCCCGATGATAACGCTGTCAAGCGCGGTGCAGTTCATGAAAGCACCATCGCCGATGCTGGTGACGGCATCGGGAATCGTGAGACTGGTCAGACCTGTGCAGCCGTCAAATGCTCTGAAGTTAATGGTGACGAGGGAAGATGGTAGATCCACTTGGGTTAGCCCCGTGCATTTTTGGAACGCAAAACCACCGATGAAAGTCACCGAATTGGAAAAGGTCACACTCTTCAACATGGCGTGGTTATACATGATTGAGCCCGGAATCCTCTGCACCTGTTCTCCAAAGACGAGGGTCTCAACGGGACAGTCATGGAAACAACTCAAGTCGTAGGGGAAATAGACAGGGTTGAAAAACAGGGATCTGATGCTCGTACAGCCGTCAAATGAATAGTAGCCTATTGAAGTGACCGCTTCGGGGATGGTGATGCTGGTCAGCCCAGAGCAGCCCATGAAAGCAGCCGCCCCGATGGTCGTGATGGAATCGCCAAGCGTGATGCTGGTCAAGGCGGAGCAGTTCTTGAATGCGCTGTCGCAGATGGCTGTGACTTGATAGGTTGTGCCGTCGTGGGTGACGGTTTCGGGAATGACGACGTCGCCGCTATAGCAGCCAGTCTGCCCGTTATTGGTGACGGTAGCCTGGCCATTCTCTATCTTGTAGTAAATGCCGTCAACCACAAAGTCCTGCCCATCCTCCGAAATGCTTCCTGTCGCATCTCCCAAGATTTGGGAGAATAGGTGCCAATAGGCTGCCGATTGATAGGCATCGACCAAGCCAGGCAACACATGAACCGTCGTGTGCTCATAATAACGGTTTACAAGAATGTTTCCTTCGCTCCCTATCGTTGGCGGCTCGGCGGCTAAACAAGTAAGGCTCGTCAGCTTGTCGCAACCGCTGAACACCATCATGTTGCCAATGGAGGTGACGTTGCTGCCCATCGCCACACTGGTGAGCTCGCGGCACCCTTTGAAGGCATACTTGCCGATGGTGGTGACTGAGTTGGGCAGGTTGACGGTCGTCAGCCCTGAGCAACCGTCGAAGGCATAGTTACCAATCGTGGTAACGGAATTGCCAAAACTGATGTCGCTCAAACCATTACAAGAACTGAAAGCATTGTCAGCAATCTTGGTGACAGAATTGGGAATCGTCAGACTGGTCAGGCCTGTGCAGCCGTCAAAGGCATAACCTTCAATGGTAGTGAGTGAGGGGGGAAAATTCAACTGGGTCAGGGCCGTGCAATTCTGGAATGCGCCCACATCTATGGTAGTGAGCGAATTGGAAAAGATCACACTGGTCAACTGCTTGCTATGGCCCATCAGGCAGGCTGGAACCTGTTGAACATGCTCTCCCAGGACAAGGGTTTCAATAGGAAGTTTTCTAAAAGACAAGGTATACTGGTAGTTTATGGCATTGAAAAAGAGGGTTTTGACCCCAGTGCAGCCATCAAACGCCGGTGAATAGATTAAAGTGACCGATTCGGGAATGGTGATGCTGGTCAGGCTTGTGCAGTTCTCAAAAGCGGATATTCCTATCGTTGCTATGGAATTAGCTGGTGTGATGCTGGTCAAGGCGGTGCAGTTCTTGAAAGCGCTGTCGCCAATCGCAACGACAGGATAGCTGATGCCCTGATAGGTGACTACGTCGGGAATCACGACATCGCCGCTGTAGCAACCTGTCTGCCCGTTATTGGTGACGGTAGCCTGGCCATTCTCTATCTTGTAGTAAATGCCGTCAACAGCGAACTTGTAGTAAATGCCGTCAACAGCGAAGTCATACCCATTTTCATTGATGCTTCCTGGCGCATCGCCAACAATTTGCGAAAATTTGTTCCAATAACTAACTGATTGATAGGATTGAACGGCTTCTGATGGCACATGCAGTGTCGCATGTCCATAATAATTCATATCGTCAAACAACTCTCCTGTAAAGGGCTCACTGGTAGAAATTACTGGAGGAGCCGTTGCTAAAGAAGTCACACTTGTCAACTGGCTGCAATTACAAAAGAGAAAGCCGCCGATGGTGTTGACGGAACTACCCAAAACGACGCTTTCCAGCTGAGGACAATCAAGGAAAGGTGCGTCACCAATGGTTGTAACAGCATCGGGGATCACCATTTCGGTCAATCCATAGCAATGTTCAAATGCATAATTTCCGATAGATGTAAGTGGGTCTGGAATAATGATTTTGGCCAGGTTGGTACAACCATAGAAGGCATAGTCGCCAATGCTTGTGACGGAGTTAGGGATAGATACACTAGTCATGCCATTGCAATAAAAGAAGGCAGAGTTGCCGATAGCGGTGACGGGATAGTTGATGCCGTCATGGGTCACGGAGGCAGGGATAACTACGTCACCGCTATATTCGCCATGTTGATCAGCTGTTTTGTAGGTAATAGATACCGAGATGTTGTTATCGTTGATCTTGTAATACTTACCATCAACTTCAAAGTCATAGCCCATTGCCGTCATCGGCATCAACAGCATCAAGGCGACAAAGGCGGTGTGAAAAAATCTCCCTTTCATATCGATTTGAAATTTCATTGTTCGTTGCAAAATTAAACTTCGGTCTAGTGGACTGCAATACCCGAATGGGTGTTTATGTTCCACATGGTGATGTGAGTGCCACAGCACGGTAAAACGGTCACTGCAAATTTACTGCAAATAGTTGGGCTATCCAAGAAATACCACATCATTCTGACTTCATTTTTGGTTTGTTAAAATGTTGATTTATAGTGTGTTGAAAAATAAAAAGTTCATTTTGGGTCATTGGGGCCCATTCCCCTGATAAGAGTGCCATGTGGAATTGTCCGAAAGTGCCATGTCGTCCCCATTTTTAACGTGTTTTTATGGCTGGACAGGGGATTTGTCTATTGACTTGATTGGGGTGTAGTGAGGCAATAGGATTTATGGCGAATGATGATTTGTTTCCTTAGATGGATGGCTGGGGCTATTATTTTCCGCTGGGGGTTACTTGGAGAGGTAGTCGCGGATGGCGGCGGTGAAGGGGCGCCAGTACTTCTGGCACTTGGCTTCACCAACGCCATAGATGATGCCGAACTCGGCTTGGCTGGTCGGCTTCTCGGTGGCCATAGCCGTCAGTGACTTGTCGCTGAAGATGACATAGGGCGGCACATGGCTCGCCTGGGCCAGTGCCTTGCGCAGGTCGCGCAGTTTCTCGAACAACACGCGGTCAAACTGCTTCTTGTCTGCCGGCATAGCGGGAGTGTCGTCGGTGATGATGGTGGCCTGGGGTTTCTCGGGACGCTCACGGGTCTTGAAGTCGCGCCGTTCAAACTTGTTGAGTTCAATCGTGCGCCGTCCGTACAGCACCTCGTTGCCAAACTCGGTGATTTTCAAGTGGTTTCCCTCATTATAGGCGACGTCAAACAGTCCCAGTTGCAGCATCTGCAGCAGGTAGGCGTTCCACTCGGGCGTGCTCAGGTCGCGGCCGACGCCGAAGGTCTTTAGCCGGTCAAATCCCTTGTCGATGACCTCGGCCTTGCGCCAGCCGCGCAGGATGTCGGTCACCATGTACATGCCAGCCTGCTCGTCGGTGCGCTTGATGGCACTCAATGCCATCTGGGCCAGGGTCGTACCGTCAAACCGCTCGGGCGGGTTGTCACACACGTCGCAGTTCTTGCAGTCGTGGTCAAAGCGCTCGTTGAAGTAGTTCAACAGGATGCGACGGCGGCACACACCGCTCTCGGCAAACTGCTGCATGCGCCGCAGCTTGTCCATATTGACCTGGGCCTGACCTGATTGCAGGGCAAACTGCTGCAAGGTGACCATGTCGCCATAGTTGTAGAAAAGCAGCGCGTCGGCCGGCATGCCGTCACGTCCTGCACGCCCGATTTCCTGGTAGTAGCTCTCGATGTTGCGCGGCATGTTGCTGTGGATGACGAACCTGACGTTGCTCTTGTCGATGCCCATGCCAAAGGCGATCGTGGCGCACACCACCTTCAAGTCGTCGTTGATGAAGTCACGCTGCACGCGCTGTTTCTCGCTGGCGGGCATGCCGGCATGGAACGGCTCGGCCTTGATGCCCAGCCGCGTGAGGTCGGCAGCCATCTTTTCGGTGTCGTTGCGGCGCAGGCAGTAGATGATGCCGCTCTCGTCGCGGTGCAGGTTGATGAACTGCACAATCTGCCGGAACTTGACTTTGCCGGCCGAGCCTTGCACGACATTGAGCGAGATGTTGGGGCGGTCAAATGAGCTGATGAATAGCCGGGCTTGGGGTATGTTCAACTGCTGGGCGATGTCGTCGCGGGTGATGCGGTCGGCAGTGGCGGTGAGGGCCATGATGGGGACGTGGGGATAGCGCTGCTTGAGCACGCCCAGTTGGGTGTATTCCGGGCGGAAGTCGTGGCCCCACTGTGAGATGCAATGGGCTTCATCGACAGCAAATAGGCAGATGCGGTCGGTGATGGCTGTGGACCAGCGATCGATCTCGTTGAGCAGCTTCTCGGGAGAGATGTAGAGCAGCTTGACCTTGCCCTGCATGAGCAGGTCCACGGTCTGGCGATTCTCGTTGTCGCTCTTCTCGCTGTTGAGGCCCAGGGCCGGCACGCCGTTCTGTTGCAGGGCGTCGATTTGGTCATTCATCAGTGCCAGCAGCGGCGAGATGACGATGGCAAAGCCATCATCGCTCATCAGGCCGGGAATCTGGTAGCACATCGACTTGCCGCCGCCCGTGGGCATGAGCACGATGCTGTCGCCGCCGTCAAGCGTGTGGTTGATGATGTCCCACTGCTGACCCCTGAAGCTGTCGTAACCATAGCAGCTCCTCAACAGCATCAATGCTTTTTCCTCGCGAGTCATCATACCATGTTGGCTAAAAAGAGTTTCACTCCACTCTCCTCACTCCACACTCCGCTCAATAGGCATTCTCCTCGCCCTTGATGGCGTTCCACACGGTGAGGAAGATGATTTTCAGGTCCAGGAAGAAGGACCAGTTCTCGGCATACCACACGTCATACTCGACGCGCTTCTCCATCTGCCAGAGTTCCTCGGTCTGGCCACGGTAGCCTCTCACCTGGGCCCAGCCGGTGATGCCGGGCTTGATCGTGTGCCGCAGCATGTACTTGTCGATGAGTTCGCTGTACATCTCGGTCTGGGCGACCATGTGGGGACGGGGGCCGACGATGCTCATATCGCCACGCCACACGTTGTAGAACTGTGGCAACTCGTCGATGCTCGTGCGGCGCAGCAGGTTGCCCAGGCGGGTGACGCGGGGGTCGCCCTTGGTGGCCTGCCGCGTGTCGCTGTCGTCGTTGAGGCGCATGGTGCGGAACTTGTAGCAGTTGAAGGCTTGCCCGCGGTAACCAGTGCGCTTCTGGACAAAGAAGATGGGGCCCGGCGAGGACAGCTTGATGCCGATGGCGACGGGGATGATGACCAGCGGCGACAAGATGAGCGCCACGCTGGACACCAGCAAGTCAAAGGCCCGCTTGATCACGAGGTTGATGGGATTCTTCAAGGGGTAGGGGTGGACGGCCAGGATGGGCACATCGCCCACCGACTGCAGCTCGAACTGGCGGGTTACCGTCCTGCCGAACTGCGGCACGTAGTAGAAATCGACGGCATTGTTGTCGGCAATGCGGATCATGCGCGACACGTTCTGGTTATCCTCGATGTCGGGCACGGCACAGAACATCTCATCCACCTGGTGGGTCTTGACAAATTGCTCAACGTCGTCGAGGGTGCCCTGATAGGCCGCCGATGCCGACCTGGCGCGCGGATTGTTGTCAAAGAAGCCCACGATGTGGTAACCGTAGCCCTGGTCGCCCAGCATCTCGTCGATGAGGCGCACGCCCACCGTGCCACCGCCGATGACGATGACACGCTTGAAGTTGAAGCCGCGGTTGCGGTACAGCTTGACAAACTTGCGGGAGATGACCCACCACATCGACAGGGCCAGGAAGAAGAGGATGTAATAACGCAGCATGATGTGCCATGGCGCGTCGAACGACACGACAAACGACGTCAGCGTGACGAAGATGCCGGCGTGGGTGAGCACGAGCTTCAGGGCATGGCCCACCAGCTTGTCGGCATAGAACACGCGCCGCTCGTGCACCTCGCTGTAGAAGTAGATGCACACCACCATCGCCACGTTGAGGATGAGCCAGACGGGACGGGAGTACATCTCATCCATGCCTGCCGACCCGCTGTCATGCCACATCATCGTGGCAAAGTAGGCGAGGTTGGCAATCAGCAGGTCGATGGTGCTGAATATCCATCTGACGAATTGTCCGTATCGGCCTTTACTCTTCATGAGGGCACGCTATGGTATCTTGACGGTAATCGGTTAAAGCGGTGTGTCAAAACTCATCTTGTCTTGACACACCTGCGTCTTGTTTTTCTAGTGTACCTGCGGTTGCGGCAGGTTGTCATTATTCATTGTCGAGGTCCTTGATGCGGCGCTCCAGGTCGGCGATCTCCTCCTTGAGGCTGCCGATGCGGCGCTCCATCTCCTGTACCAGCGAGTTGCCGCTCTTGGTGTTGGCGGTGAGGAAGCCCATATTGTTCTCAAAGGTCTTCAA
>JAFTFA010000135.1 GCA_017449785.1 Muribaculaceae bacterium
GGTTGCTCTCGTTGATCTGGTCCACCAGTTTCTCGATCGAGATGTTGCTCTGGCTGGAGTTCACCAGACTCTTGTCCAGCGAGTTCTGCAGCGACCTGTAGTCGGCCTTGGCCTGCTCTAGCTGCTCCTGCAGCGAAGCGACACGGGCATTGGCGGCAGCCAGTTCCTCCTTGGTCTGCTGGTAGTTGACCATCATCTCCTTGCCACTCTCGAGCAACTTCAGGTTATTCTGGCGGCAATCTTCCAGATCCTTCTTGCTGGCACAACTGCTCACGAGCATCAGACCTGCCAGCGCGGTCATTATCCAAACATTCTTTTTCATATTCATCATTTTTTAAAAACTCACATGGTCATTAGACGAAGAAATAGGCCGATTGTTGCATCCATTTTAAAGTTTTAACACAAAAAGCCGCTTTCTTATCTATTTTTCACAAACAATCGGCCGAAAAACGGCGGCTTGCTCGCCTTGAGAGAAGATTATTGAAAAAAATGCATTTTTTGGTCGAGAAAAAGTATTCCAGATTGGTAATACCGGTAAAAAACATTAATTTTGCAGATTAAAATTGAAAGTAATGGACGCTCGCGAGAAAAAACAGATGCTGCTCGACTCACGATACCTGCGCATGACGCAGATCTGGGCCGAAAATTCCTATTGCCGCCGCCGCCAGGTGGGTGCGTTGCTGGTCAAGGACAAGATGATCATCAGCGACGGTTACAATGGCACGCCATCGGGGTTTGAAAACGTGTGTGAAGAAGATGACCACACCAAGCCCTATGTCCTGCATGCCGAGGCCAACGCCATCACCAAGGTGGCCCGCAGCAACAACAGCAGCGACGGCGCGACGCTCTATATCACCACCTCGCCCTGCATGGAGTGCAGCAAGCTCATCATCCAGGCCGGCATCACCCGCGTGGTGTTCGGCGAGTATTATCGCATGCATGACGGTGTGGACCTGCTGTGCCGTGCCGGCATCGAGGTGATCCACTTGTGGCAGCGCGACGGTGAGTACCACCCCGTGGCCCTCACCAGCGACAACAGCGAGTCACACTATCAAGAAGTCGAGAAGCATCTTGTGTCACAATCCTAACCACCACTCCTACACGCTAACACGCTGTCACCGATGAAACCCAAGTCCTCACGACAACCCATCTGGTTGCCCCTCGCCATAGCCCTGGCGGTGGTGGCTGGCCTGTTTTTCGGCAAGTGGATCTCGCCCAGCAACTATGTCGCCGACAATGACCGCAAGTTGAATGCCATCCTCAACATGATCAACCAGGACTATGTGGACTCGACCAACCTGCATGACTTGATTGAGATGAGCATCCCCGAGATATTGAGCAACCTGGATCCCCACACGACCTACTTCAGCGCCGAGGAGATCAAGGCGCAGGGCGATCATGCCAACAGCTCCATGAGGGACATCGGCATCCAGGTCGAGGTGATGAACGACACCGTGGGCGTGGTCGAGGTGATCTCGGGCGGTCCTGCTGCGAGGGTCGGCATCATGACTGGTGACCGCATCGTCAGCATCGACGGCACCGACGTCGTGAGCACCAACGACACCAAGGCCTCGATCATGAAGCGCCTGCGCGGCCCCAAGGGCAGCAAGGTAAAACTGGGCATCAAGCGTCCCAACTCGGACAAGACCCTGACCTATACCGTCACCCGCGGTGACATTCCCGTCAATACCGTCGAGGCCTGCTACCTGCTCGACAAGAACACCGGCTACATCAAGGTGAACCAGTTCGGGCGGCACACCTATGACGAATTCATGGCAGCGATGGATTCACTGGACAAGGACGGTGCCAAGCGCTACATGATCGACCTGCGCGGCAACGGCGGCGGCTTCATGGAGATGGCACTGCGCATGGCCAACGAGTTCCTGCCCGCCAACAAGCTCATCCTCTCGACCAAGGGGCGCTACAAGCGCGACAGCAACGAGGTGTGGAGCGACGGCACGGGCAAGTACCAGGACGTGGAACTGGCCATCCTCATCGACGCGGCCAGCGCCAGTGCCAGCGAGATTCTGGCCGGTGCCCTCCAGGACAATGACCGCGCCTTGATCGTGGGCAACCGTTCCTATGGCAAGGGACTGGTACAGCAGGATTTCATCCTGCCCGACAGCAGCGTCATCCGCATGACGACGGCACGCTACTACACGCCCAGCGGACGCTGCATCCAGAAGGATTACAAGCACGGCGACTACGGCAACGAGTTGCTGGACCGCTACATGCACGGCGAGTTTTACAGCCCCGACAGCATCCACGTCGACGAGAGCCAGAAGTTCACCACCGACAACGGGCGCATCGTCTATGGCGGCGGTGGCATCGTGCCCGACATCTTTGTGCCACGCGACACCAGCGGCATCACCGGCTACTATGTCGAGGTCGAGAACGAGGGATTGCTGCAACGCTTTGCCTTTGACTACAGCAACAAGAACCACGCTGCCCTCAGCAAGATGAGCGACTACAAGCAATTCCTGCGCATGGCGCCCAGCGACGATGTGCTCATCAATGCATTTGTGGACTATGCGGCAGCCAGCGGCATCACTCCGCGCTGGTATTACATCAACATCTCGCGCGACGTGATCCTGACCGAGCTCAAGGCCCTGATTGCCCGCGACATCTTCGGCAGCCAAGCCTATTATCCGATACTCAACCGCAACGACAACACCGTGCAACAAGCCCTCAAAGCCCTGAACAAGCACAAGGCCGTCTTCCCCATCACCGAGAGCCTTGACCCCAAGGCTATCGCCCAGCGGCCTAAAGCATCAGGAGGCTGGTTCTCACGTTTCATCAACTAAACGATCAGGTCAAGAAGAAATATCATCCTGAACAACAAGTCCACTA
>JAFTFA010000136.1 GCA_017449785.1 Muribaculaceae bacterium
CCGCATGGAGTCGCGGGCGAAATCTCGGCGACGGTCGATGTGGACGTTGATGTCTTGAAGTCGCTGTCGTGCCTTGTCAGCGAGGTGGACGGCATCTTCGTGCCGTTCTTTGTCAACGCGTGCCGTCCCAAGAGTGCCGAGACCGTGCTGCTGACCATTGATGGCATTACTACCGAGCACGAGGCCTCCTTACTGGTCAATCACGACATCTACGCCCTCAAGCGCGATTACGTTCAGGCCAGCGACGATGCCGAGGCCGACGGTTATCCGCTGGACTACTTCATCGGCTTCGAGCTGCGTGACAGCGACGGCAAGCGGGTGGGGGAGATCATCGACGTGGACGAGCAGACCGAGAATGCCATCTTCATCATCGACCGCGATGGTGACGAGGTGATGGTGCCGGCAAGCGATGACTTGATAGTGGAATTTGACACCGATGACAGAGTCATGGTCATGGAGTTGCCGCAGGGTCTCATTGAATTGAACGAATGATATTATTATAACGAATTAATGCGACGTGTAACACATATCCTTATCACGATGATGGCGCTGTTGTTCCTGGCAGGGCCGCAGCCCCTTGAAGCGAGGGACGACTATGACATCTATGACCTGTCGCTCGACGAGAATCTGTCATTGCCCGAAATCAAGAACGACAAGCAGGCCGACAAGATCCAGGACTTCCAGTATGACATGGCTGTGGCGTTCAAGAGGTCAAACTATGATGTGGAGATCATGCGTGACGACGAGGTCATCGTCATCACCATTCCCGCCAGCCAGCTCTTTGATGCCAACGACACGGTTCTGAACAAGATCGGCGAGGAGCGCCTCAAGCCGTTCCTCAGGATGATCAAGAATCCTGGCTTCTACAAGATGCTCCTGGTCATGCACAGCGACAACACGGGCAGCGAGTTCTATACCCTCAATCTCACGCGCCAGCGTGTCAATGCCATCTTCGACTGGTTTGACGAGAACGGCAGCGTGGACTATGTTGTCCCCTATGCGTTGGGCGACACCGACCCCCTTGAGGACAACAACTCGGTCGAGAGCCGCAAGCGCAATCGTCGCCTAGAGATCTACCTCGTGCCCGAGAAGACGATGCTCCAGCAGGCCAAGAAGGGAGTCATCAACATCACCCACATAGCTAAAGAGAAATAAACATATTCATTATATAATAAAATGGCAAAAGAATTAAAGGATTTAACGAAGAGAGCCGACAACTACTCTCAATGGTATAACGAACTGGTAGTGAAGGCCGACCTCGCCGAGCAATCGGCAGTGCGCGGCTGCATGGTGATCAAGCCCTATGGCTACGCTATCTGGGAGAAAATGCAGCGCCAACTCGATGATATGTTCAAGGCCACGGGCGTGCAGAATGCCTATTTCCCCCTGCTCATCCCCAAGTCGTTCCTCAGCCGCGAAGCCGACCACGTGGAGGGCTTTGCCAAGGAGTGTGCCGTGGTTACCCACTACCGCCTGATGAATGATCCCAACGGCAAGGGCGTCGTGGTTGATCCCGCTGCCCGCCTGGAGGAAGAGTTGGTGATCCGTCCCACTAGCGAGACCATCATCTGGAACACCTACCGTAACTGGATCAACAGCTATCGCGACCTGCCCCTGCTCATCAACCAGTGGGCCAACGTCTTCCGCTGGGAGATGCGCACCCGCCTGTTCCTGCGCACCGCCGAGTTCCTCTGGCAAGAGGGCCACACCGCCCATGCCACCAAGGAGGAAGCCGAGGCCAAGGCTATCGAGATGCTGAACGTCTATGCCGACTTTGCCGAGAAGTACATGGCGCTGCCCGTCATCAAGGGCGTCAAGACACCCAAGGAGCGTTTCGCCGGTGCCCTCGAGACCTATACCATCGAGGCCATGATGCAGGACGGTAAGGCCCTGCAGTCGGGCACGAGCCACTTCCTGGGCCAGAACTTTGCCAAGGCCTTCGACGTGAAGTTCATTGACAAGGAGAACAAGTTGCAGGACGTCTGGGCTACCTCGTGGGGCGTTTCGACCCGCCTGATGGGTGCCTTGATCATGACCCACAGCGACGACAATGGTCTCGTGCTGCCTCCGCACCTGGCTCCCATCCAGGTAGTCATCGTGCCGGTTTACAAGACCAACGACCAGCTCGACCAGATCAACAAGGTTGTGGAGCCCATCGTTGCCAACCTGCGTGGCATGGGCATCTCGGTCAAGTATGACAACGCCGACAACAAGCGTCCTGGCTTCAAGTTTGCCGACTATGAGCTCAAGGGTGTGCCCGTGCGTCTCGTGCTCGGTGCCCGTGACATCGAGGCCGGCACCATCGAGGTGATGCGCCGCGACACGCTCGAGAAGAGCAGCGAGCAGCTGGCCGGTATCGAGAACCGCGTGAAGGACCTGCTCGAGGAAATCCAGCAGAACATCTTCACCAAGGCCCTGCGCCACCGCGAGGAAATGACCTGCAAGGTCGATACTTGGGACGAGTTCAAGGAACAGATCGAGAAGGGCGGCTTCATCCTGGCTCACTGGGACGGTACTACCGAGACCGAGGAGAAGATCAAGGAGGAGACCAAGGCTACCATCCGTTGCATCCCGATGGATGCTCCCGATGAGGAAGGCAAGTGCATCTACACCGGCAAGCCCAGCCATCGCCGCGTGATCTTTGCTCGTAACTATTAATGAAAATAAGATAGTGAAATAAGTAATTTTTCATAATGATCGGAGCCACAGAAGTCGGGAGATTTTTGTGGCTTTTTTGATTGCTGTTGTGGCTGCTGGGTGCAGGTCATGTCTGCGGGGCCAGTGGAGTAGGGGGGCAGTGAGGTATTTGAGAGCGCTGTTTTATCGGGTGGGCCGTTTTCTGCCTCACAAAAAATAAAAAGCACTTCGTTTCACAACGAAGGTGCCCTAGGAAAAAATAGTATGAATAAAAGTTTGATTTAAGGTGTTGCAAAATTAAGTCTTTTTTTCAAATTGTGCAACTTTTGGTTGAAATATACCGTTTTTTTGCCCCTATTCTCTAAATATGTATATTATGTGAATGATGCCGGAAACTTTTTTGTGATAGGTAAGGGAGAATTTTTATTAATTTAACACCGCAAATCAGGATTAATTGTTAATTTTGTCGTTTGAATGTTATAAACCATTTGGTGTGGTAGCAGTCTAAGTGCAGAATTGTTTTTTGTAACATATAATAATGAGAGATAAGCAGACAGGAATGGTTCAGGGCGTGAAGGTGTTTTTCGGCATCTTCATGGTACTGGTTTATTTGGGAATGGCCGTCATGATGGCGTTGAATGTCTTCAACTGGTCGACCACTCCATTGTGGAACGCTGTGAGGTGGTTCTTTGTCGTGCTCTTTGCCGCCTACGGGCTCTATCGTGGCTACCGCGAGGTGAAGGGCGAGCACAGCTACGGTATGCGTCGCTATGACGATGATGACGAACAGCAGTACACCTCCTATAGCGAGAGACTCAAACAGATGGAAGATAATAATCCTGCAGACTATGAGAAGAAATGATATACTGGCCATCGCAGCCATCGTCGCCTTGGCGATAGTGATGTCGGCTTGTGGCGACCGTCGCCCCAAGAGCACGAGCACCCGTGGCCTGGCCCGCATCATGTGTGACGAGTCGTTCCAGAGCGTGCTGGAGCAGGAGATTGCCGTGTTTGAATACCAGTACCCCGAGGCCAGCATCATGCCAGAGTATATCAACGAGCATGACGCGCTCGACTCCCTGTTCCACAACAAGGTGGACCTGATCATCACTTCCCATGACTTGACACCCGAACAGAAGAAGGAACTCAAGAAAGTGGGACGCGGCTACCGCTCCAAGATGATTGCTGTCGATGCCATTGCCATAATCGTCAACAAGCAGAACGATATCGATGAATTGTCGATGGATGACCTGCGGGACATCTTCACCGGCAAGGTCAAGCGCTGGGGCGAGGTCTTCCCCACCAAGCTCAAGAATGACACCATCAAGGTGATGTTTGACGGTACGGGCACGGGTGTTGTCCACTACATGAAAGAGAAATTCATGAACGGCGCCAACTTCGGGCCCAATGTGTATGCCAGGCAGTCGAGCAACGATGTCTTTGAAGCTGTCGAACAGTATAAAAATGTAATCGGCTTTATCGGTGTGAGCTGGATTACCAGTGACCTCAAGTCTGTCGAGAAGCCGATTGCCGAGAAATATGAGGAACTCAAGAGCAAGAACGAGGTGAGCATGATCGACTTTACCGACCGCATCAAGGTGATGCCCCTGCGCGGCGACGACCAGGTGCAGGGCGTGAAGCCCTATCAGGCCCACATCTACAGTGGTGAATACCCGCTCGTGCGTTCCATCTGGGCAATCGACGCCTCCTATAACGGGATGCTCGATCACGGATTCTTCACCTTCTTGACCGGAGTCATCGGTCAGAAAATTATCCTCCAGACCGGCATTTTGCCTGCTGCCGAACCCGTGAGATATGTTGAAGTACAATGATTTGACATGTTGGCACGGAATTTGCAAACTGAATAATCAAACAGAACTACCTAATAAATATTAACATTAAATTGTTACTGCAATGAAAAGGAAATTCTTATTTGCATCACTCATGTTGATGGGTGCGTCCCTGGTCGCTAACGCGCAGGGTTACAAGGACGGTATTGAGTACTACAAGGTTGACAAACTTGACAATGCGAAGGAGCTGCTCGAGCGCAACCTGAACTCGCCCAACACGAACAAGGCAGAGGCGTTCTACTATCTGGGTCAGATCGCACTGCACCAGGGTAACGTCGCTGCGGCTGCCGCCAACTTTGACAAAGGTATTGCTGCAGATGCCATGAATCCCTACAACTATGTGGGCCAGGCAGCTATCGCAATGAAGAACGGTGGCGACGCCAAGGCTCTGTTGGAGAAGGCACGCAAGCTCGTCAAGAAAGATCCCAAGCTGGAGATGGAAATCGCTCGTGCATTCTACGATGCCAATCCCACCGCCTATGCCAAGGACATCGAGAAGTGCATCAAGAATGCCCGCAAGTGGAATGCCGATGACCCCGACAGCTACATCTTTGAGGCCGACACCAAGGCCGACCTGAAGGACTGGGGTAATGCAGCCGGTATCTATGAGCTGGCCTTTGGCAAGGATCCCAAGAACATCGAGGCCTATGTGAAGTATGCCAACACTTACTTCAACGTGAATCCTCAGATGGCCATCGAGCGCCTTGAGGAGTTGCAGGCCAAGGTGCCCAACTCAGCACTCGTTCAGCGTGAGCTTGCCGAGAAGTACTATGCCGACAACCTGGGTGCCAAGGCAGCCGAGCAGTACGGCAAGTACATCAAGAACCCCAACCACTTTGCTCAGGATGAGGTTCGTTACGTCCAGCTGCTGTTCTTCGGTGAGAAGTATCAGGAGTCTCTCGACCTGGCCACCAGTCTGGTGAACAAGTTGAACCCCAGTGACAGCAAGGTCTTCTACATGAAGCGCATGCAACTCTACAACCTGGTACAGCTCGAGAAGTGGGCCGAGGCCGTTGAAGCAGGACGCTCATTCTTTGCCAACGCTGTTCCCCAGGGTTCCAACTACGAGGTTCGTGACTACACCGATTTCGGTCAGGCACTGCAGACCGCCGGCCATGCCGAGGAGGCCATTGCTGCCTACAACAAGGCCATCGATCTCAACCCCAAGAACACGGACCTGATCCGCAACCTGGGTGACACCTATGCCGATGCCGAGAACTTTGTGAAGGCCGCCGAGTACTACCAGCGTCTGGTGGACGATGGCAACCACAAGTCCAACGACCTCTTCACCCTGTCCAACTACTACCTGGGCATTGCCAGCACCGACAGCCTGGACGCTGCGACCAAGTCCGACGCTCTTGCCAAGTCCCAGAAGTACATCGACGAGGTTGACAAGCTGGTTCCCGGTAACGTGCAGATTGTGAATCAGAAGGCCAAGATTGCCAAGTTCCGTGAGGGTGATACCAATAATGGCGCTGCTCTGCCTGCCTATCAGGAGCTGCTCACCATCCTCGACCAGAAGGATAACAAGGCCGACTACGCCCGCTACTACAAGTATGCCTACAACTACTTGGCTACTTACTACTTCAGCAAGGGTGACAAGGCTACTGCCAAAACCTATTACCAGAAGTGGCTGGAGTATGACCCCGAAAACGAGTCATTGCGCAACTACGTCAATAGCATGAAGTAAAATTTGGACAGGTCCCGCAACTGTCGGTGTCGGGACGATGATAAAAGCCATGCAGGCGATGGGTATTACATCCTGTCGCCTGCTTTCTTTTTGGGATTGCGCCTCATGTTATCAGTATTCAGCAGCTATTTGCCTCATTTGGTCTAGGCGGAACTGCTGAAATTAAAGTTTTCGCTTTATAAGTAATGTGATTAAAGAAAAAATACTTAATTTTGCAGGTTAATGTGTGTGTTAAATGATTCGTTATTCTTAATCAGTGAATATGAAAAACTTATTACTTTCGGCGTTGTTCCTCACGTTGTCGACCCTTGGATTGACAATGGAGGCCCAGGATACATCCGATGGCTTCTATGACGCCTTCATTTCGGTCAACGAGAATGTCAATCTCACCCAGTTGCGCAATGCTGGGTTGAATATCACTGCCAGGTATGACGGTATTATCACCGCCGAGATACCCGCCAGTTTCCAGCCCTATGACCTCAAGTCATTTGATGGCATCTTGCACGTCTCTAAGGCAATTCCGATTGTCACCTACTGTGACAGCGTGCGCTATTATTCTCGTGTCGATGCTGTTCATCAGGGCGAACGGCTGGACATGCCTTATAAGGGCAAGGACATTATCGTCGGTGTGATTGATTGCGGATTTGACTTCAACCACATCAACCTTTGCGACAGCGAGGGCAACACACGTGTCAAGGCAGTCTATCTCCCGTTTGACGATTCGGGCAAGACCATCATGGTAAACCGCATCCAGTTGCCTGGCACTTGTTTCGAGACGCCTGAACGCATCAAGGCCTTGACGACCGACGACCCAAACACCACTCACGGTACCCAGACTGCAGGCATCGCTGCCGGCAGCTATGACTGGAATGGATGGTATGGCATCGCTCCCGAGGCCGACATCGTTGCCTGCGGCATGTCCGAGGGCGAATTGAACGACGTGCGTCTGGCACACTGCATCAGTTACATCAATGACTATGCCAAGCGAGTCGGTAAGCCTTATGTTGTCAACATCAGCATGGGCTGTAATGTCGGTGCCCATGACGGCACCTCGTTCCTGTCGCAAGTCATTGAGCAGACGGCAGGTCCTGGACGCTTGTTTGTGACATCGGCCGGCAACGATGGTGACGCACCGGTGTGTGTCCACCAGTCTATATCTTCCAGCAGAGACACCGTTTCGGTGCTCCTGAACGCTTATGGCGGTGATGGCATCGGCTTGATTCGCTCTGGATGTGTCAATGCCTGGAGTCGTGGTGCCAAGCCTTTTAATTCCCGATTGATTGTCCTGGATACTTTTGCCGGCAGGATTGTGTACCGTTCCCGTTCGATGGGTACGACGACGACAGGTGTAACGGCTCACTTTGACACCGATACAGATGAGCAGCTTGCTCAATACTACACTGGCTCGGTTGATTTCTCGGGCACTATCGAGGGTAACGGTAACGGTTCATCGCTCATCACGATGGACATGAGGGCCAAATCAGCCAGGTATGTTCTCGGAATCCAGTATTATAGTCCCTTGAGCACCGAATTGACAGTCTGGACATCGCAATATGCTCCGTTCAATACCTTCGGTTACTGGTGGGCATCGTCTGGCTCGCCGGTCGGCTCTATCAGTGAGTTGGCAACCAGTGACAGCATCATCTCGGTGGGCTCTTATAACACCAAGCAGTATGTTCCCCTGCGCAATGGTACTGAATACTTCCGTCGCAACAGCCAGCCGGTTGAGATCTCTTACTTTTCATCCTATGGCCCTGACGAGAATGGCATTCCCCGTCCCGACGTGTGTGCCCCTGGCAGTGTGGTGATCTCATCGGCCAACAGATATGACACTCATCCCCACAATCTGGCCTATTGGCAGCCCTCAGCCGTCGTCGATGGCGTGGAATATCCCTATTGTCCTGACCTGGGTACATCGATGTCGGCTCCTGTCGTGGCTGGTGCCATCGCCCTGTGGTTGCAGGCCAATCCCAACCTGAGCACGGCCGACGTGAGAGACGTGCTGCGGCACACCAGCTACAAGGATAGCGATGTAGCATCGGGTAATGCCCAGCGTTGGGGCAGCGGCAAACTGGACATTGAGGCCGGATTGCGCTATGTGCTCGGTATTGAAGACAAGAATGGTGACGTCGATCTCGATGGAGAGGTCGGTGTGAGCGACATCAATATGGTTGTTGACATCATCCTTGGCGGTATC
>JAFTFA010000137.1 GCA_017449785.1 Muribaculaceae bacterium
CGGGCGCGTCGAGCGACATCACCGACCTGACCGCGTCGCTCAAGCAGCTGCCGCTGGACTCGACAGTCAATGCGCTGAATGCTACCCTGGCCAACCTGAAGGCCCTCAGCGAGCAGCTCAACGACAAGAATTCCACGTTGGGCAAGGTGATGAACGACCGCGAACTCTATGACAACGCCAATCATGCCATCGCCAGCCTCGACTCGCTGCTCATCGACATCAAGGCCCATCCCAAGGGCTATATCAATGTCAAGGTCTTCTGACGGTGATGATAACCTGTTCAATGACAGAAAAAACGTCTCGACGGGAGGGTGATAATCTCCCTTGAATGACGGCGAAAAAATCCTATTTGGACTCAGTCTAAATAGGATTTTTTTTGAAAATTACCGATTTCGGGATTTACAATTACAAACCCTTGAAATAACAGCGGTTTGCGAGGTAGCCAAAATAGATAGGGAAATGGAGCGATTTTTTTTAAGATATTGAAAAACAGGTAGATATAAAGTTAGCAATGTCAAGAAAATGGTGTGATTTGCTTCGGAGTTGTAACTCTTTGTTTTACAATATCATTATAGTTAAAATGAAATATCCAAATTTTTGAGGCACTTTTTTAAAAGAAATTATTGACCGAAATTTGTACTGCTTTAATGCACTGAACAAACCAACCATTACTAAGAAAATATTAAGAAAATGTTTAACGTTGCACAACAGTGGAACCGCTGCCTTGACGTCATCAAGGCAAACCTCCCGGCCGAACAATTTGATGTTTGGTTCGCTCCCATTGTTGCCGTTGACTATGATCTGGAAAACAACCGTGTGACGCTCAAGGTGCCCTCCCAGTTCTTTGTGGAGCAGATCGAGGGACGCTACTTCAATATCCTGTCGGCTGCCATGAAGAAGGTGTTTGGCGACGATGTCAAGCTCACCTATAAATATAATGTGGTAGGCAACGACGATGCCAGCTCGGTAGAGCAGCAGGAAGATAACTCGAGCGCACGCCTCAAGCAGGATCTCAAGATGCGCCGGCCGCGCATGGCCAACCCCTTTGAGCACGAAGACGCGCTCGACGAGATTGACCCGCAGCTCAACCCGCGATATACCTTTGAGAACTATTGCAGCAGCATGAGCAACAAGCTCGCCGTGAGCATCGGCCAGGCCATAGCCGAGCACCCCGAGGTGAAGACCTACAACCCCTTGTTTGTCTTCGGCTCGACCGGTGTGGGCAAGACGCACCTCTTGCAGGCCATCGGCGTCAAGCTCAAGGAGAATTATCCCCGCATGAGGGTGCTCTATGTGTCCTCGAGGGTATTTGAGAGCCAGTACACGACTGCCGTGTTGCAGAAGAAGGTCAACGACTTCATCAATTTTTACCAGAGTATCGACGTGCTCCTGCTTGACGATATCCAGTTCCTGGCAGGCAAGACGAGCACCCAGAATACGTTCTTCCACCTCTTTAACCACCTGCATCAGCATCAGCGCCAGTTGATCATGTCCAGCGACTGCCGCCCGAGCGACCTCGACGGCATGGAGCCCAGGCTGATCTCGCGCTTCAAGTGGGGAATGACTGTAGAGCTGGAGAAGCCCGACTACGACCTTCGTCTCAAGTTCCTCACCATGAAGGCAGCCCAGGATGGCTTGCAGATCTCGGACGACGTGCTGGACTTCATTGCCACCAATGTTACCGAGAGCGTCCGCGAGCTGGAAGGTATCATGGTCGCCCTGCTTGCCCATGCCACCATGCTGGGGCAGGACATCACCATCGACTTGGCCCGCAGTGTCATTGGCAACACGGTCAAGGTGAGCCAGCGTCAGGTGACCTTTGAGTCCATAGCCGAGACCGTGGCCGATTTCTACAACCTGCCCACCGAGCTCATCTACGGCAAGTCGCGCAAGCGTGAGATCAGTGATGCACGCCAGCTGGTGATGTATCTGGCCAAGAAGGAAGCCCAGATGTCATCGCCCAGCATCGGCGCCAAGCTGGACCGCACCCATGCAACGGTGCTCCATGCCTGCACCCAGATCGAGCAGCGCATGTCTATCGAGAAGGACTTCTCGCGCGAGGTACAGGCCATCACGGCAAGCTTGACGCAGTAGATCATCAGGCTTACTCAGCACACAACATCATTATTGAGAGATAAAAATTGAGCGGTGAGGAATTAACCTCGCCGCTCAAACTTTTTAATTAACGATTAATTGAATCAGCCTTTTACTTCACGCCCATGACTTCAAACTTGTAGAGGATGTCATCGAGCACGTTCTGGGCCTTCTTGTCTTCGGGATTGAGCTTGGCAGCTTTCTCCAGGAAAGGAATAGCCTCGTCATAGATGGGCTTGATCTTGGGAACTAGGTCCTTGTTGGTGGCGTTGGGATTGTCATCGATAATCTTCTGGGCCTGCAGGTAGAGGCAACGGCCCACGTCGAAGTGAGCGTTGGCATAGTCGGGATCTACCTCGGCAGCCTTGCGATAGTAGGGCAGGGCGGCATCGACGCCATTCTGGAGCTCGACGGTAAAGCCCTTGATGTCATGCAGGGTGCCGTTCATGGGGTCGCCCTTCAAGGCGTTGTCGATGAAGTTGTTGGCCTTGTCATACTCGTTCTTGTCAAGCATGGCCTGTACCATGTTGGCCAGCGACGAGGTCTGGAAGTCAACGATGTTGTTGTCGGTGTAACCCAGCTTGCGGGCCTTGGTAAAGCTCTCATAGGCCTCGGCATACTTCTGGATCTGGTACTGAGAATAGCCCTGGAAGAAGCGGACCTGGCTCAGGGTGCTGTCGGGAGCGGCTACGCCGTTGGCGATGGCAAATGCCGACGAAGCGATGTCGGCATAGTTGCCGAAGGCATGGGCTGCATTCTCCCAGTCACTGGCCTGGAGGAAGATGTTGCCGGCATTGGCAATGTCACCCATGTGGCCGGTCATGGCACTGATCATCTCCTTGCTGTATTTGGTCTTCACCTTCTTGCTGCCGTCCTTGTTCAGCTTGGGAGCACCATTCTTGTCCACCTCGACAATCGAGTCCAGGGGCAGTGCAGTCTGGTAGTACTCATAGGCTGCTGCAAGAGCCTGGCTCATCATGTTGTCATCGACGGGCTGCTGCAAGAGCTTCATCTCATACATCTTGTCATACACGCCGAATGCTGCCTTGCCAGCGGTGTACCACGTGAGCACGTCCTTGGCGCTCTCGGGATTGGTGAATGCCGGCTCGATTTTCTCGAGCACCTCAATCAGTTCCATCGGGTTGGACGACGAGGCCTTCTTGGACAGATCTTTCACGAGGCTCATCTGAGCCGATGCGCCGGATGCCATCATGATGGCTGCGGCCAAAAGAATCATTTTTTTCATTTTTGTTAACAATTAAGTTGGTTTATACTGTTTATTCGTTATCGTTTTCTTGGTTCTCGGAGGGCTCGGAGTTCTCGGAGATCTCAGAGTTCTCGGAGGGCTCGGAGATGTTCTCGTTGAAGGCGTCGCGAACGCTTTCCTCGTCGGTCGTCTCGGGCTCGGTATCCACCTTGCAGACGCTGGCTATCTCGTCGTTCTTCTTCTCGAGGTTGATGAGCCTTACACCCTGGGTGGCGCGACCCATGACGCGCAGTGAGCTAACCCGTAGCCTGATGGCGATGCCGCTCTTGTTGATGATGACAAGGTCGTTATCGTCGTTCACATTCTTAATTGCAATTAGCTTGCCAGTTTTGGGCGTGATGTTAATGGTTTTAACACCCTTGCCGCCGCGATGAGTCACGCGATAGTCCTCGAGGGCACTGCGCTTGCCCATACCTTGTTCCGAAACGACGAGCACGTCGTCGCGGGTGCCGGCACGCATGCAGATCATGCCGATGACTTCGTCACCCTCGCTCAGGGTCATGCCCTTGACGCCGGTGGCGGTGCGTCCCATCGAGCGAACCTGGTTCTCGTCAAAGCGGATGGCGAAGCCCTTGCTGTTGGCCAGGATCACCTCGCTGTTGCCCTCAGTGAGGATGGCTCCCACGAGCCTGTCGTCCTCGGTGATGTTGAGGGCCCGCACGCCGTTGGCACGCGGACGCGAGTACTCGCTCAGGCGCGTGCGCTTGACGATACCGTTCTTGGTGGCAAACACGATATAATGTGACTGGTTGTAGTCGGGGTCGGTGAGTGCCGTAGCACGGACAAATGCCATGATGCGGTTCTCGGCATCCAGGTTGAGCAGGTTCTGGATGGCGCGGCCCTTGCTGTTCTTGGCACCCTCGGGAATCTCAAACACGCGCAGCCAGAAGCAGCGGCCCGTCGCGGTGAAGAACAACATGTAATTGTGGTTGGTGGCTTCATAGACATACTCGATGAAGTCCTCATCGCGTGTGTCGCTGCCCTTGGCACCCACGCCGCCGCGTGCCTGGGCACGGTACTCCTTGAGCGGGGTGCGCTTGATATAGCCGAAGTGGGAGATGGTGATGATCATGGGATCATCGCTGTAGAAGTCCTCAGCATTCATCTCCTCGCTGGAATATTCGATCTGGGTGCGGCGTTCATCGCCAAATTTCTCTTTGACCTCGATCAATTCCTCCTCGATGACCTTGCGGCACTCGGCGGGATCGTCAAGGATGGCCTGCAAGTGCTCAATGGTCTTGCGCACCTCGGCCAACTCGTTGTGCAGCTTCTCCTGCTCCAAGCCGGTGAGCTGGCGCAGTCGCATCTCGACGATGGCGCGGGCCTGGACCTCGGTCAGGCTGAAGCGCTCACACAGGCGCTGGATGGCGTGCTCGGTCGAGTCGCTGCTCTTGATGATGGCGATGACCTCGTCGATGTTGTCGCTGGCGATGATGAGGCCTTCCAGGATGTGGGCGCGCTCCTTGGCCTTCTTCAGGTCAAACTGGGTGCGGCGGATGACCACCTCGTGGCGGTGCTCCAGGAAGTAGTGCAGCAGCTGCTTGAGGTTGAGCAACATGGGACGGCCGTTGACCAGGCAGACGTTGTTCACGCTGAAGGAGGATTGCAGCTCGGTCATCTTGTAGAGCTTGTTGAGCAGCACGTTGGGGTTGAAGTCCTTCTTCACGTCAATGACGATGCGCATGCCGTGGCGGTCGCTCTCGTCGTTGATGTCGGCAATGCCCTCGATTTTCTTCTCCTCGACCAGGCGCGCGATATTCTCGATGAGGTCCTTCTTGTTGACGTTGTAGGGAATCTCATTGACCACGATGCGCTCGTGGTTGTGCTCGGTCTCGATTTCGGCCTTGGCGCGCACGACGATGCGTCCGCGTCCTGTCTCAAAGGCATCCTTCACGCCCTGGTAGCCGTAGATGATGCCACCGGTGGGGAAGTCGGGAGCCTTGATGTAGTTCATCAGGTCGCTCACCTCCATCTCGGGATCCTCGAGCAGGGCCAGGCAAGCGTCGATACACTCGCCCAGGTTGTGGGGAGCCATGTTGGTGGCCATGCCGACGGCGATACCCGTCGCGCCGTTGACCAGCAGGTTGGGGATGCGGGTGGGCAGCACGCTGGGCTCTTCGAGCGTGTTGTCAAAGTTGGGCACAAAGTCCACCGTGTCCTTGTCCATGTCTTCCATCATGCTCTCGCCCATCTTGTCGAGGCGCACCTCGGTGTAACGCATGGCAGCAGGGCTGTCACCATCTACCGAGCCGAAGTTACCCTGGCCATCGACCAGCGGGTAGCGCATGGCCCACTCCTGGGCCAGACGGACCATGGCAAAGTAAACCGACGAATCGCCGTGGGGGTGGTACTTACCGAGCACGTCACCCACAATACGGGCCGATTTCTTGTAGGGGGCATTGGAGTAGTTGCGCAACTTGTCCATGCCGTAGAGTACCCTGCGGTGCACCGGCTTGAAGCCGTCGCGCACATCGGGCAGCGCACGCGAAACGATGACCGACATCGAGTAGTCGATGTAGCTGGTCTTCATCTCGTTTTCAATGTTGATCTCTAGAATTCGATCGTTGTCCATTCTTCTTGTACTTTTTAATCTGTTCCGGGCACCGCACTGCAGGCTCACATTTGCCCAAGGCTAGCACGGGTGCCACGATAATAACTTACAAATTTACGCACAATTTCTTAATCAACAATTCGATTTGCGCCACTTTTTGACTACCTCGACCCGAAAATGTTTAAAACGACCCTTAATTTTAATGAAAACGTCATTTTTTGCGTGAGAATTTGTAAATTTGCCCTCTAATAACTTGATTTGACGCTATGCAGAACTTCGCGGCAATAGATTTTGAGACGGCCAACAATGAGCGCACGAGCGTGTGCTCGGTGGGCGTCGTTGTGGTGCGTGATGGCGAGATTGTCGATACTTTTTATTCCCTGATACAGCCCGAGCCCAACTATTACAGCTACTGGTGCCAGCGTGTCCACGGCCTGGGTCATGAGGACACCGATGACGCCCCTGTCTTTCCCGACGTGTGGGCCCGCATCGAGCCCTTGATCGAGGGGTTGCCGCTGGTCGCCCACAACAAGGCCTTTGACGAGAGCTGCTTGAAGGCTGTCTTCCGTTGTTATCAGATGGATTATCCCGACTACCAGTTCTACTGTACCTGCATCGCTTCCAGGCGTCGGCTCAAGCAACTGCCAGACCACAAACTCGACACTGTTGCCGCCTATTGCGGCTTTGACCTGCGCCACCATCACCATGCCCTGGCCGATGCCGAGGCGTGTGCCCATATAGCACTGCAACTCCTCTGACGAAGCAGAGAAGTTGCCTTGGGTTTATCCTAATGGTAATAGAAGGGGCCGGTTTATTTCAAGCGGTAGAAGTAGCCCAGCGTGACTGTGACAGTCATCGAGTTGGAACCCGAGAAGATGTCGGTCTTGTGGTTGGGGAAGACATCCGTCAGACCATAGTAGAATCGCCCCTCGAGCAACAGTGAATGCTTGGGGTTGAGATTGACTTCCATGCCTGCTCCGGCACAGATGCCATAGTCCAGCCTGTTGTTGACCTTCATCGTCATCTGCTCGATGTGCCGTGTGTCCTGAATGAAATAGTCCATGTCGGCGGCATCCTGATAGGAGAAATTGGACTTGATGCCGTCGCCCAGCATCACGTTGATCTCGGGACCCAGATTGAAGAATCCCTTGACACGGTTGTTGCCGAAGAAGATGTGGGTCATGATGGGCAGCTCCAGATAGGTCAAGCGGTGGCTGTACTTGTAGTCCGACTCCTCGAACGCCTCCTTCCAGCCGCGCTGGGTCATGTTGAGCTCGGCGATGAGGCCGAAGTGGTTCTCCTCGATGTAGCGCACCATCACGCCGGCTGTCATGCCGGACAACATCGTCTGCTCCACTGTGGGATTGAAGTTGACGCGCGACAGCGATGCTCCGGCCTTGCCGCCCACGGCCAGGGAGCCCTCGTAGTGGACTTGGGCCATGACAGGCATGGCGGACACCAGTGCCACCAGGATGATGATCAACGCGAGGCGTTTCATTTCACGTGGACGGTGATTTGATGGTCGGTCGAGAAGTGGACAAGCTCGATGGCCTGGTTGGTATAACCGCGCCAGTTGTCGCCGCGTTGCCAGCGGTAGCTCGTCTGGATGCCCTTGTAGAGCGGGGTCTCGTCATCGATGATGCCGTCCACGCCCAGCGACTTGAGCAGGTACATGCCCGTGTCATAGCCGTAGATGGTCATGTTGGGGACAGCCTGCAGCGGCTCGCCGCCGAAGTTGCTCTTGTAGGCCGCTTCCAGGTCGCGGGTGCGGAACCCCTTGGCGTTGAAGAAGCGGGTAAACATCCAGGTGTCCACATCTTGCAGCTCGGTCTGGTAGTCCTTCAGGTAGAGCACATACTCGGGATAGGCCACCAGCGACAGGTCGCAGTCGATGCGGTCGCTTTTCACCTGCTTGAGCGCCTTGATATACTTCTTGACCAGATTCTTGTCGCCCGATGACGGGATGAACACATACTTTGAACCGGGATTCATCTGGTTGGAGATGTCGTTGTAGGAGAGGTCGCCGTTCACATCGATGGTCGTGGTCGAGTATTTCATGCGATTGATGTGGTTGCGCATGGTCTCGAACATGTCCTTGTCGTTCTCGCTGCTGGCGTTCAGGAAGATGACATTGTAGCCCTTGAACTGATTGTCAAACCAGGACATCACGCCGCTCATCATTTCGTCGGTCGGCGTGTTCACCTGATAGACGTAGGGGTTGTCCTTGTAGTCCTCGTTCTTGGTGGTGAAGCAGTTGAGGACGGGTACGCCATGGTTCTTGCCGAAGGCGTTGATGCGGGCCAGCTGCTGCGGCTCGCTGGGAGCGATGATCATGTTCATCGTGCGCAACTCGGGCAGCGACAGCAGGCTGTCGGTGACATTCAGGTTGTGCTGTGTGTCATAGACCTTGAGGTTGATGTGCTTGTTGGTCACGCGCTCGGCACTGTCCAGGGCCAGCAACATTCCTTTATAGAAGTCGGTGTAGAGGTAAGCCTGTTTGGGAGGTGCCGCCTTGTGCAGCTGGAAGGGGAGTACCAGTGCAATGTTCACCTCATTCTCCAGTCGCTTGTCCACCAGACTGTCATAGAGGTCGTTGATGCGCGGACTGTAGTAATCCCGCAGCTCATCGATAGGGATGGTGGCCATCTCACCGGTCACGTGCTCGACATAGGGCTTGGGCAGCGTGATGGTTTTGCCTTTCTTCACCTTCTTCAAGTTGGGGTTGGCAGCCTTGAGTTCGGTCTCGGTGATGCCGTTGGCCGCAGCGATCGAGGCATAGGTCTCGCCGCGCTGCACTTCATACTTGTAGTTGCGGCGTCCCGTGCGCTCATAGTTGAAGGGCAGTGCCGTGTTGGGCACCACCTTCACCTTGGCACCTTGAACGTATTCTTCGGGCCTGAGTCCGGGATTGGAGGTGATGATGCCCTCGATGGTCGCGTTATACTGCTTGGCGATGGAGTAGATGTCTTCACCTGCCTGCAGGGTGTGATAGACGGGATCGGAACCCTGGGGGACAGCCACCTGCATCGTGGTGTTGTGGCTGAAGGCGTTCTGTACCTGCTGGCTGGCACTGACAGGTGCGGCAGTCGTCGCAGTTGCACCCTTGTCGGGGATGACGATGACCTGGCCGCTCTTGAGGCCCTTGTCGGCGCCGGGGTTGGCGTTGATGAGTTCTTCCACGGTCAAACCGTAGCGTTTGGCCAGACCATAGAGGGTCTCGCCTTGCTCGACGGTGTGGCGCTTGCTGTTGCCTGCCGATATGGCATCGGCAACGGCGCTCTCGCGCGTGACGGGGAAGTAGAGTCTCATGCCTCGATCGATACCGTCGGCGGCATCAGGGTTATTCTTGATGATTTCGTCCTTGGTAACGCCCAACTTGGCAGCGATGTCATAGATGCTCTCGTTGGCAGTGACATCATAATAATAGAATTGATGCCCCCCGACTGTGGTCTGGGGGAAGTTGGACTGGGCCTGTGACAGCGTGGCCATGAGGGCCATACAGGCAAATGCGAAAATATGTTTAATATTCATAATCAGTAAATTGTCAATCAGTGCTTAAAGTAATGGTTTAATGGTTTGGGCGTTTGCGCTCCAAACAACGAGGCAAATTTACTAATTATTAACCGAAAAAAGTGCAATCGGGACTAAAAAAATCTATTAACATGGCGGGGCCAGGTCATCATCGCGACTCGGAGATATAACCGTGCTATCGCGCGGGAAATGGAGCAATAGAAAGATGGCACACGATCCCTCGAGTGTCAATTGGGGTTGACGACACGGTCGCCGATGATGGCTGCCAGCTGGTGGCGCACGCTGTAGAGTTGCTGCAGGTGCTCCATGAGCTGCGGGAGCTCCTCGGCACTGGCGTGGGCAATGCGGCTCTTGGTCTCGTCGATCTTCTGCACCAGCAGGGCATTTTTCCAGTTGTAGAGCCTGTCGGGCACGATGCTGAGCAACTTGTCGCGCTCCTCCAGGATGACTGCATACTGGGTGTGTATCTTGCTCAGCTGCGGCATGTTGTCGGTAGCCAGCTCACAGGCCAGTTGGCGCACGTCATCTTCATCGATGGAGCAGAGCACCTTCATCAAGTAGCTGCTGCTGAAGTCGTCCAGCGCATTCTTGGCAATCACGTTGGCACGGGCCTGTATCTCTTTTTCCTTGCGCTCCTGGGCATCAATCAGCGTTGCGCTGTCATAGGCCTCGGGCTCGGCGTTGTCTTGCTCGGCCATCTCCTTGTCGATGAATTGCTGTGTGAGCACTTCTTGCTCCGCCTGGAACTTTGCCAGGTCCTGGTAATAGGGCGCGATGTATTGCAGCGCGATCTCAAAGGTGTGCCTGTACAGCGGATCGCTGAAGCTCATCTGGTCCAGCCCGATCTCGTTGTTGATGTGCTCCAGCACGGTCGAGGGGCGCACGGTGCCGTCATTGTACTCGGTGTCGGTCAGGTAGCACATGCCGTAGTTGACGATGAGCCTGATGACCTCGCGCTCCTGGACAAGAACGCTGTTGACGGCCTTGGTCGAGCGGGGAGCGGGTTGAGGGCTCTTGGGCATTGACTCGATGGGTTCAAAGTCGGGCGGAAACTCGTCGGGGAGCGGTGCCGGCGCCGTCTCGTCAATGGCTGGAGCGGGTGCCGGGCCGCTCTGCTGGTTGGCCAGCCGTTGTTCGCGTTCCTGCTGTTGGGTGCGTTCCTTGCGCCACTGTTCCAGATACTTGCCGCGGTACTGCTTGATCTGCCGCAGGATGGTCTGCTCGTCAAAGCCGAACAGCGTGCTGCATTCCTTGGCATATACCATGCGGGCAATCTCGTCGGGAATCAAGGCGATGGACTTGACCACATCGGTGATGGCAGCAGTGCGCTTGATGGGGTCGTTCTGGGCGTCCTTGAGCACAATGCTGGACTTGAAGTTGATGAAGTCGGCCTCGTTCTGGGCAATGTATTCCTCGACTTCGCTATGGCTGTGGGCCCGGACAAAGGTGTCGGGGTCGTCCTCGGGAGGCAGGGGCAGCACCTTGATGCTGATGCCCTCCTTGAGCAGCATGTCCACACCGCGGATGGCCGCCTTGATGCCGGCAGCATCGCCGTCAAACATCTCGGTGACGTTGCTCGTGAAGCGGCGGATGGCGTGGATGTGCCCCTCGGTCAGAGCCGTGCCCGACGAGGCGATGACGTTCTTGAATCCTGCCTGGTGCATCGAGATGACGTCGGCATATCCCTCGACGATGTAGCATTTGTCCTGCTTGCTGATTTCACGCTTGGCTAGGGACAGGCCATAGATGACGTTGCGCTTGGAATAGATGGCTGACTCGGGCGAGTTGACATACTTGGCGATGTTCTTGTCCTTCTTCAACGTCCTGCCGCCGAAGGCGATGACCTTGCCTGCAATGTTGGTGATGGGGAACATCACGCGGCCCCGGAAACGGTCACGGCCGCCGCCGCGGTCATCGGCGATGCACAATCCGGTGTCAAACAGCAGCTTGGGGTTGAAGCCCTGGGCGACAGCCGCCTTGTAGAAGTCGTCATATCCCTCGCTGGAATAGCCGAGCCTGAACTCCTTGATCGTCGCATCGTTGAAACCGCGCTCGCGGAAGTAGGACAGCCCGATTTCTTGACCGGCCTGGGTCTCGTGCAGCTGTTTCTCAAAGTAGGCACACGCCCACTCGTTGAGCATGAGCATCGCCTCGCGTTCGGTCTGTGCCTGCTTTTCCTCGTCGGTGAGTTCCTTTTCTTGGATCTCGATGTGGTATTTGCGAGCCAGGTAGCGCAGCGCCTCGGGGTAGCTCAACTGCTCATGCTTCATGATGAAGTTGACGGCACTGCCACCCTCGCCACAGGCAAAGCACTTGCAGATGCCCTTGGCCCGCGAGACGTAGAACGACGGTCGGCGGTCGTTGTGGAAGGGGCACAGGCCAATCCAGTTGGCTCCGCGCCGCTTCAGGGCAACGAAGTCGCTCACCACGTCAACGATGTCGGCGGTGTCAAGGATCTGCTGTACTGTATTGTGGTCAATCATCTCGTTTTACTGTTTCGTTTGTCCACAGACGGCATCGGGAATCAGCGCCTGGTCCACGGCCGACACGCCGTGCAGCCGCAGTTCCATCGCGTCGCCCTTGAAGGCGGTGCGGAACTTGGCCGCATTGCCGTCCATACCTTGCAAGGCCTTGCGATAGGTCTCGATGGCCTCCTGGGTATTGCCCTGGCACAGCAGCACGTGGCCGCGATTGAGTAGATCCTGGGGTGACGGCTTGTCCTCGCGGGTAATGCGGTCATAATAGTCGATGGCGCGGTCATAGTCGCTCAACAAGAACGAGCACCAGGCGATGGGGCGCCACGCGCGGTGCTTGGCACCGTCCATCAGGTCGGCCTTGAAATACTGCTGCCGAGCCTCGTTGGTGCGGTTCTGTTCCAGCAGCACGTGGCCGATGGTCAGCGTCAGCGACACGTTGTCGGGCAACAAGGCCTCGGCGCGTCGATAGTAATCCAGCGCCTCGTCGAGCTTGCCCTGGGCGCGATAGCAGGCAGCGATGTGCCGCATGTTCCAGGCATCATCCTCGTGCAAGAGTTCATACCTCTTATAATAGGTAATCGCCTTGTCGGTATTGCCGGCGTTCTGGTAGGCAAAACCGATTTTCTGATAGATATGGTCATCGGTGGCGTCATCCATGCCCTCCAGCCGGGTGAAGCACTTGATGGCGTCGTTGTAGAATGCGTTCTTGAAATATAGTGCTCCCAGCAGTTCCAGCACATGGGCGTCGCGGGTGACCTGTGCCAGCGGCAGGCAGTCGGTCATGTCCAGTCCCGGGTCGTCCATCACCGCGATAAACTCGCGGCGACGCGAGAACAGCTTGAAGAAGCGGTACAGGTCCTGGACAAATGCCGTGATGATGCTCATGCGGCGACGGCGCTCATCGGGCAGTTCGGCTTGCCGGGCCTCGTTGAGGGCGGCATTCTGCTCCTCGAGTTGGGCCGACATCATGCTGCGTTGCGAGTCGGGTAGGGCACCCAGCGACAGGCAGAAGGAAAACTTGTCGCTATTGCACAAGTAGGGCGCGTGCTTGACCACATCGGCCAGCGCCAACTTGCCGGCACCCAGGTTCTCGAGCACGGCCGAGTGGGCAGGGTAGAACGGCAGGAACCAGTTACTCAATGTCTTGAAGAAGGGGAACGTCTTCAAGTGGGCAAAGGTGGCAATGAACACGTCGCTGCCCTCGACCTGCATGGCGTTGAATTCCTCGATCTTGCGCGTGATGCCGCTCTGGTCGAGCCAGTCTTGCCACTCGGGATTGGCCTCGATGTCACTCAGGTCAATCACTTGCGATTCCTTGTCCTTGAGCTTGTCGATAATGTCGGGGCGCATCTTCATGATATTGGGAATCAGGTCGTTGCGCACGCGTTGTTTCACGTTCTCGGTGTTGCGTGAACGGGCCAGTTGCAGCTGGATTCCCCACACGTCGCTGTCAAAGTCCGCGGTGTCCATCATGGCGGCGAGGCGCGTCTGGATGGCCTTGGACGACGCGGTGCGTTTCCTGTGGGCCAGCAGGACGAGCATGGCGCACGTCAGCGCACGCAGCTGCACCTCGGGCTCGTCGCTCAACGAGTAGGCTTCCAGCAGGATGAGCAGCTTGTTCTCGTCATAGAATTTCATCAATCCCAGCATCAGCGCGGCGACGATCAGGCAACGGGTGTGCACGGCCAGGATATCACCGCTGATGCACAGCTTCAACGTGTTGGCATCGTCGGTCGAGATCGGGAATGTGGACCACACGCGGTTGAACAGTTTGGTCTCGTGTGACTCGACCTCGTGCAGACGTGACAAAATGGCACGATTCTCTCCATTTTGTCCTTCATGGGCCGATTGGACGAGTTGCAATTCCCTGGTAGCGGCACGATAATCCTCCACGATGCTGACCAACGATGTGCTTCCCAACTCGCGGCGACGGGCATAGAACACCTCGGGGCTCGTGGGCTCCATCAGGCCGATGTAGCACTGATCATTGATGGTGTAGAGTGACTGGCGGATGCCTGACAGGATTTCGTCGCGCTGGGGATCCATCACGCCCTGTTCCAGGTACTTGAGCATGAAAGTGTAGGACATGCGCAAGCGCTCCAACTCGTCATTCAGGTCGCCGCGGCCCAGTTCGGAGGCAAGTCGTGCAATGAGGATGAAGGCATCGTTCACCTCGGCGTGATCGATGCAGTCATTGGCTTGCTTGTGGGCCTTTTCTATTTCTTGTAAAGTCATTGGATGTCGTTTTTTGTCCGCTGATACTGCAAATACTATGCAAAAGTAACAATTATTGAGCGAATCTGCGAATTTTCTCCGTGTTTTATTATGATTATAGAAAAATTTCCGTAATTTTGCCGCCAATTATTATAGACTACAAAAACTGTTTACACATTATGGTTATTCAACGCATTCAAACTGTATATCTGCTCATCGCTGTAATTCTGATGGCGGTATTCGCTTTTTTCCCTGCTCTGTCGTTTGAACTTGGCGGTAGGGAATTTGTTTACGGAGCTCTCGAGACCGGCAAGGTGGGCATGACCCATATCGACCCGTTGATGCTCATGCTCGTCATTCTCATCTCGCTGCTGGCGATTATCGACATTTTCCTCTACAAGAATCTGCAACGGCAGATGACGGTCTGCTTTGTTGACATCATCATCGGGTTGGCGATGCTCGTGGCCATCGGCATCCAGGCCTATGTCGTGGGCAACCGTGATGGCGTGACGGTGTCCTGCGAGTGGTACCTGCTCTTGCCGGTGCTGTCCATCATTTTCCTCATGATGGCCCACAAGTCCATGTCGCGCGACAAGAAGATGCTGCGTGACTCCGACCGCCTCCGTTGATATTCATTTCATCTACTACCACTACTTATCCCTTATCATTTAGGTCATGATAACTGCGATGATTGTCATCTTTGTGATCGGCTATGTGCTGATTACAATGGAACACCCTCTTCACATCAATAAAGCGACTTTTGCGTTGCTCACGTGCGGCATCCTCTGGAGCGTGTATGCCATCTTTGGCAACGACCCCAACATGCACGAGGCGATAGTGACCCAGCTGGGCGATGCCTGCGAGATTGTGGTATTCCTCATCGGTGCAATGACCATTGTGGAAATCATTGACCGTTATGGCGGCTTCTCGTTCATTACCGAGAATATCAATGCCAAGAGCAAGCGCCACTTGCTCTGGATCATGTGCTCGTTGTCGTTCATCATGTCGGCCGTGCTCGACAACATGACGACGACCATCATCATGGTGATGATGCTTCGCCGTCTGCTCAGTGACCAGAAGGAGCGTTGGCTCTTTGCCGGACTCATCGTGATTGCCGCCAATGCCGGCGGCGCTTTCTCGCCCATCGGTGACGTGACCACCATCATGCTGTGGATGGACGAGAAGGTATCATCTGTCGGCCTGATTGTCAACCTGCTCATTCCCAGCATTGTCGCCATGGTTGTTCCTGTCATGATTGCCCAGTTCTATATCAAGGAGGGCAAGATGCAGACCATCACCAAGATGGCCGACAAGAATCCCGACCTGCATGACCGTCACCCTCACCTGAGCAAGGCAATGCTCATCATCGGTGTTGCCGGCCTGCTCTTTGTGCCCGTGTTCAAGACTTTGACCGGGCTTCCCCCCTTCATGGGTATCATGATTTCGCTGGGCGTCATCTGGTGCATCACCGAGGTGTGGGTCAAGCGTTTCAAGATCGACTCTAAGATGGGCGGCCGCGTCTCCTCGGCGTTGCACACCATCGACATGCCCACCATCCTGTTCTTCCTGGGCATCCTCATGGCCGTGTCGGCATTGTCCGAGGTCGGCGTCCTCAACACGCTGGCCGACGAGATGAATACCAAGATTCATCAGCCGGTGCTGATGACCTCCATCATCGGCGTGCTCTCGTCGATTGTCGATAACGTGCCTCTGGTTTCGGCTTGTATCAAGATGTTCGAGAACATGGCACCTGCCGGAACGACCGACCCCTATCTGTTGTCCTTTGTCGAGGATGGCCTGTTCTGGCATCTGCTCACCTTCTGTGCCGGTGTCGGCGGCTCGCTGCTCATCATCGGTTCGGCAGCCGGTGTGGTGGCCATGGGTATCGAGAAGATTCCGTTCTTCTGGTATGTGAAGCGAGTTTCCCTGCTCGCGTTGGCAGGTTATGCCGCTGGCATCATCATCATCTGCATTGAGAGCATGTGCCCCTTCTTCCTGCAAGCGGGCGGGTGATGCGAGAAAAAGTTGATGATGTGAATGTGTAAAAGATAATAGTGTTTACCATCAAGGACTACGGGCGGCAAGTCGTCGGTGGTTCTTTTTTTACATCCGACCGTTTTCACCGGTCGATCATGCCGGTGTAGAAGTGCAGCGTCTGACTGAGGGGCTGGAAGTGGTTCTGGTTGGGAGCCCACTGGCCGCGTTGCAGGCCAGGGGCCAGTTTTACCGAGCGAGTGCCGTACATGTTGTTGATGCCGTCGATGCTGTTCATCAATCGGCGCAGTTTGCCGTGGTCCTCAGGGTCAAACACGTTCAACTGGATGCCGCTGCTATGCTGGATGTCGAGAGCCATGACGCCGGCCTTGCGGTAGCCGTATCCCTCGCGCCAGATGTTGTTGAAGGCATTGAGCGCCTGCCTGACGATGGTCATCGTGTCGCTCGAGGGTGTGGCCAGCTGCAGCTGGCAGGAATTGGAATAGAAGGGCAGATCCTCGCGGAAGTGGTCGCCGCGGACGTAGGTCATGACGCTCCCCGCCACGCTGCCCTCGTCACGCAACTGACGTGCCGTGCGCTCGGCAAAGCTGACGATGGCATCGGCAATCTCGTCGCGGTCGGTGAGGATCTTGCCGAATGTGCGCGACGTCATGATCGTCTTGTGGGCGATATCCACGGGATTGGCGATCTGGCAATCGTGGCCCATCAGTTCGCGCTGGGTGCGCTCCAGCGTCACCGAGTATAGCGACCGCACCAGTGAAGGCGGCATCTTCACAAAGTCGGCAGCCGTCTTGATGCCGCGGGACTGCAATGACGCTGACAGGCGCCGCCCGATGCCCCACACGTCCTCGATGGGCGTGCGCCGCAGAATGATGTCGATGGCCTCGGGCCGCACGAGCCAATAGACGCCGTCGGTGATGCGGCGGTCCTTCTTGGCGATGTGGTTGGCCACCTTGGCCAGCGTGCGCGTCGGTGCAAAGCCGACACTGACGGGTATTCCCACATATTGCTTGATTCTCTTCACCATCTGGGCCATGGCACGGTGGCTTGTCTCCACGTCCTCGTGGGGCAAGATGAAAAAAGCCTCGTCAACCGAGTATTGCTGCACGTTGCCCACCTCACTGCCCAGGATGTTCATCACGCGATTGGACAGGTCGCGGTACAGGATGTGCCGGGCCGACAGCTTGATGACTTGACAAGGGTCGGTGTGTTCCTTGATTTTGAACGCGGGGCATCCCATCGGGATGCCGGCGGCCTTGGCCTCGTTACTGCGGGCGATGACGCAACCGTCGTTGTTGGAGAGCACAACGACCTTCTTCCCGTTGAGGCGTGGATCAAACACCCGCTCACAGGAAACAAAGAAATTGTTGCAGTCAACCAGGCCGTACACGGGGGAGTTGTTAGTTTTAAGTTTTAAGTTGTTAGTTGTTAGTTTTAAGTTTTCTAGTTCTCGGAGAGTTCTAGCCAGCGCATTTCTTTCTCATCGAGCAGGTCTTTGACCTGCTGGTAGCGGGCAGCCTTGGCAGCAACATCGTCCAGGGTCTCGCCGCTGGCAAACAAGGCGTCCAGTTCGGCCTTCTCCTTGTTGAGAGCTTCTATATCGGCGTTGAGCTGTTCCAGTTCGCGTTGTTCCTTGTAGGTAAGTCGCCGCTGCTCGCTGCGATTGGCCCAGGTGTTTTCTTTGGGTTTGGCCACCTCTTGCTCCTTGGCCATCTGGGCGGCCTCTTGCTCGTGCCGTTGCTTCCAGGCGCGGTACTCGCTGTAGTTGCCGGGGAAGTCCTTGACGTGGCCATTTCCCGTGAACACAAAGGTGTGATCCACCGTGCGGTCCATGAAGAATCGGTCATGGCTCACGATGATGACACAGCCGTTGAACTGTGACAGGTATTCCTCCAGAATTTCCAGCGTGGAGATGTCCAGGTCGTTGGTCGGCTCGTCGAGGATGAGGAAATTAGGCTTGGTCATCAGCACCATGGCCAGATAGAGGCGGCGCCGCTCGCCACCGCTCAACTTGGCGATGAACTTCTGCTGATCCTGCGGCGTGAACAGGAAGTGGTTGAGCCATGCCATGGCCGTGTAGTGATGTTTCTCGTCGAAGTAGATATACTCGGCCACGTCGCGCACGGCATCGATCACGCGCTTGCCCTCGTCAAAATGCATCCCCTCCTGGCTGTAGTGGGCAAACTTGACGGTTTCGCCGATCTCAAAGTAGCCGCTGTCGGGCTTGACGATGTCGAGCAGCAACTTGATGAACGTGGTCTTGCCCACGCCATTGTCGCCGACGATGCCCAACTTCTCGTAACGGGCAAACGTGTAGTTGAAGTCGTCCAGAATCACCTTGTCACCATAGCGCTTGCTGACGTGGTGGGCCGTGAAGATCTTCTTGCCGATGTAGGCACTCTTGACATTGAGTTCCACCTCCCCGTCGTCGCGACGCTGCTGGGCGCGCTCCTGCAGGTCATAGAAGGCATCGATGCGGTATTGTGCCTTGTGGGCACGGGCCTGGGGCTGGCGGCGCATCCAGTCCAACTCGGTGCGCAGCAGGTTGCGGGCACGTTCCACCTGCACATTCTGGGCCTCGATGCGCTCGGCACGCTTCTCCAGGTAGTAGTTGTAGTTGCCGCTGTAGGAGAAGATGCTGTGCTGGTCCATCTCCAGGATGCGGTTGCAGATGTTGTCCAGGAAATAGCGGTCATGGGTCACCATCAGCAGGGTCACGCGGCTGCGTTGCAGGTAGTTCTCCAGCCACTCGATCATGTCGATGTCCAAGTGGTTGGTCGGCTCGTCGAGGATGAGCATCTGGGGCTCGTCGATGAGCAGGCGGGCCAGCGCTACACGCTTCACCTGGCCACCGCTCAACTCCTTGACGGGCTGGTTGTAGTCGGTGATCTTGAGTTGCGTGAGGATCTGCTTGAACCGTTCCTCATAGTCCCATGCCACACTGGCATCCATCGCCTGGATGGCGGCGGTCATCGCGTCGCTGTCCCCGGTGCGCAGGGCGTCTTCATAGGCTCGGATGGCTTCTGAGCGCGGGTCGTCGCCATGCAGGCAGGCGTCCAGCACGGTCTGGGCACCGCCCAGGTCGGGCAACTGCGGCAGGTAGCCCACGCGCAGGTTGTTGCGGTAGATGACCGTGCCGCTGTCCTGCGAGGCAATGCCGGCAAGGATGTCGAGCAGGGTAGATTTGCCTGTGCCGTTCTTGGCGATGAGACCGATTTTTTCACCCTCGGCAACGCCGAAGGTCAAATCCTCGAACAAGACATCCACGCCGAATGCCTTGCTCAATCCCTCAACCTGCAAATAACTTACCATAGCATGTCGTGTTGTCATGTGGACCGTGGCTTTGCCACGGTAATTAATCAAGAGAAGAAGTGCTTCATGACCTTGATCATGTTCACGTGGTCGTCACAGGAGCCCGTCTCGCGCACCGAGTGCATCGCCAGCACGGGATTGCCCACGTCAACACCCTCGATGTCGAGTTGCCCCGTGAGAATGTTGCCCAGGGTTGAACCGCCGGCCACGTCACTGTGGTTGACAAAGTACTGGAACGGAGCATCGGCCTTCTCGCACAGGCTCTTGAAGATGGCTGCCGAGTGGGCATCGCTCATGTACTTGCAGTTGGCGTTCACCTTGATGCACGGGCCACCGCCCAGCGAGGGATGGTTGGTCGGGTCATATTTCTCGGCATAGTTGGGATGGAAGGCATGGGCATTGTCGGCCGAAATCATGAATGAACGGTGGATGGCGCGGCCATAGTCGTCAAAGTCCCCGCCCAGTGCCATGACGAGCCTGAGCAGCATGTTGCCCAGCACGGGAGAGTGGGCACCCTGCTTGGTGCCGCTGCCGGTCTCCTCGTTGTCAAAGATGGCGGCTACCAGCGTCGCATCCTTGTCCTCGGCCTCGGTGATGGCGGTGATGGCGGCATGGACCATGCTCAGATCATCGAGACGCCCTGCCGAGATGAACTCGTTGTTCAGGCCGAACAGGCTGGCCTTGCTCATGTCATAGAGCATCAGGTCAAAGTCGATGATGTCGGCTGCCTCGACCTGCAACTCGTCGGCGACAAGGTTGAGCAGCGTGTTCTGCCACTCAAAGTCCTTGTTGATCTTGGCGAGGATGGGCAGCATGTCCTTCTGCTTGGACAGGTGGTTGCCCTCGTTGACGGCGCGGTTGAAGTGGATGGCCAGGTGGGAAATGCACATCAGCGGGCGGTCAATCTTGATGAGGCGTGTCACGGGATGCAACGCGTCCTTGCCCTTGAGCAACACGCGACCAGCCAGCGACAGGGGGCGGTCAAACCAGGTGTAGAGAATCGGGCCGCCATAGACCTCGGTGTTCAGGCGCAGGATGCCTCCCTCGCCGAGAATCTCGCTGGCGGGCTTGATGCGGAAGCAGGGCGAGTCGCTGTGGGCAGCGATGATCTTGAATCCTGTGTCGGCAGGTTGCTTCTTGCCCACCATCACGGCAAACACGGCACTGTCATTCTTGGTGAAGAAGAACTTGTCACCGGCC
>JAFTFA010000138.1 GCA_017449785.1 Muribaculaceae bacterium
CGAACACTGCGATTATTCTGAACATGTTCAGTAGTTATGCTGCTTTCACCATAAAGATTCTTCTGTTCTACATTATGGTTAGTCATTTCTGTCGCCAGATTCTTTGCTGCGATAGTTAATGTAGGCAAATGATCGGCCAAAGCACCACTCTTAATGCCAAGCCTACGCTTCATCTGTTCGGTAGTTAGTCCACCAAATAAAGCTTGATCGCCTCTTGAACGTATGCGTCCGAATCCCCTGTCATCAACACCCCGTTCATATATATTTCGACTTAGTTGCTTTTCAGACGCACGTAACCGTTCACGAGTATCTAATCTAGCTAATTGCTGAAGCCTTTCCTCGATAAGTTCTATTTTCCGTGTTTGAACAGCAAAATAACTTTGCGCAAAAGCAATTTCTTCTTTCTTGGGATCACCATTCTGAGCAATCAAATAACAAGCGTAGCGAGTAAGCATGATATCTTGTACTTCGCGTTGAGCTCCACTGCCCAACTGGACCATTTTCGTGACATCACGAAAATGGTCATCAATATTGATTTCTAACGCTTTACATGATTCCATCGCTCTTCCTATTGCAACGATAAAATTCTCCCAACGTGCATATCCTAATACCCGTTGGAGCTCTCTGGCATACCAAACTTCAATGGTGCTGCCAGAATCGTCTTTGATTTCTTTCACGATCAAATCAAAGGAGGCCTTATATTGATGTATCTTTTGAATATCCATATTTCATGCTTTACAATTACTAGTAAAAACCGTGCTAACGACTGCTGAAAGCCTGATCGCATACTCGAACAAAAGGCTTTTTTACTCTTTCTCGCCGTAGAGCAGGTCACCGCAGTCGCCCAGGCCGGGAACGATGTAGCTGTGCTCGTTCAACTCGTCATCGATGTCACAGGTCCACAACGTGGTCTTGTCCTGCGGCAGGTGCTGACGCACGGTCTCGATGGCCTGGGGCGTGGCCACGACGCTCACCACATGGACGTGGGCGGGTTCCCCCTTGGTGAGCAGTGCCTGATAGGCCAGTTCCATCGACGAGCCGGTAGCCAGCATCGGGTCCACCAGGATGAGCGTCTTGCCGTCGAGGCGCGGGCTGGCGATGTACTCGATGTGGACGTCAAAGTCGTCGGTATCGTCGATATATTTCCTGTAGGCCGACACAAAGGCATTCTCGGCGCCGTCATAGTAGCTCAGGAAGCCCTCGTGGAACGGCAGTCCGGCGCGCAGGATCGACGCGAGCACTACACGGTCGCCCAGCACGTTGCACTGCTTCACGCCCAGCGGGGTCTCGATGCCCACATTGCTGTACTGCAGTTTCTTGGAAACCTCATAGGCCATAATTTGGCCCAGGCGCTGGATGTTGGCACGGAAGCGCAGTCTGTCCTGCTGCTGTTCCTTATCACGGATTTCGCTCATGAACTGCCCCACGAGCGAATTGTGTTCACACAGGTTGATAATATCCATATTTCTCTTTTGCTATGATAGTTAAGTGTTTAAATATTCTTTCAAGAGCCGCTTGGCATTGTCGCGGTCGAGCGAGAGCTGGTGCTTGAGTTCCTCCAGGCCGCACATCTTGAATTCCAGCCTCAAGAAGCTGATGAATTCCAGCGTGATCTCCTCGCCGTAGATGTCGTCATCAAAGTCAAACAGGTTCACCTCGATGCTCAACTTGGTGCCATTGTCCAGTGTGGGACGGCAGCCGATGTTGGTCATGCCCTGCAACTGCTGCCCGGCGACATAGGCCAGCACGGCGTAGGCCCCATTGTGGGGCAGGAGCAAGCCGGGAGCAATCTCCCCGACATTGGCCGTGGGGAATCCCAGTCCCCTGCCGTTGTGGAAACCGTGCACCACCTTGCCCGAGAGGGCATAGGGGCGATCCATGCAGCGCATGGCGTCATCGACCTTGCCGGCAGCGATGAGGCCGCGGATGATGGTAGAACTCACCGGGGCATACTTGCCCAGGTATTCGGGAGCCTTGACAATCTTGACGCCCAGGCGCTCGCCGTGGCGGCAATAGTCCTCGAAGGTCTCCCCCTTGTTGTGGCCGAATCGGTGATTGTATCCCGTCACCAGCACTCCCACGCCATAGCGGTCGCGCAGCAGCTCGATGAACTGCGCCGAATCAAGCCGAGACAACTCGGGAGTGAAGTCCAGTGGAAGGAGCATGTCGGGACCCAAGGTTTCCAGCTGCGCCAAGCGTTTCTCAGGTGTCATGATGAGCCCGAAGGAGGTATCATCGGGGTGAAGCACCTGGCGCGGATGGCGCAAGAAGGTGATGACCAGCGACTGCTTACCCATGGAAGCAGCCTGACGATTGAGAAAATCGACAAGAGTGACGTGCCCGCGGTGAACACCGTCAAACATGCCGATAGTGGCGACTGTGCTGCCCGATGGCAGGCGGTCGGCTTCGCTCAATATTCTCATCACTACTTTTTAAAAAAAGTACTATAAAAAAGTGGATTTCACTGGAAAATCCACTTGCCTTATTCATTAAAATTTATCCAGATGCTCCTTCAAGATGCGCATGGTGTCATTGCACACGCGGATGAACATCTCGCGGTTCTTGAGCATGGTCGATGTCTTCACTTGCTTGTCGGCACCCGAGAACAGGTAGCCCGTGTCCTTGCTCTCCAGGGCGCGCAACGTGGGCACCACGCCGGCCTCGGGGCTGGGGATGTTGCGGCTCAGGTAATCGGGCACGCGGTCCATCCAGCGCGACATGGCCAGGGCACCACTCTTCAACAGCCCCGGATTCACGCAGTTCACGGCCACGCGACGCGTCTTCATCACGCTCGACATGTAGATCGAGAACAGCGTGAGCGCCAACTTGCTCTGGGCATAGGCACCCCAGGGCGTGAAGTGGGAGACGGCGGGGAACTCATAGGGCAACGACACAAAGCGCCTGGACACACTGGTGGACAGGATGATGCGGCCTCCCTCCTCGATGAGCGGATAGACCTGCATCGACAGCAGCACGGTGCTCAGGTAATTGACCTGTACCGAGTGCTCAAAGCCGTCCTCCGAAATCTCGCTGCGGCGTGGCAGCAGGCCGGCATTGTTGATCAATGCGGCGACGGGGCGGTTGAGCGCACGCAGGCGGCGGACAAAGTCGTTGACCAGAGCAAACGAGTTCAAGTCAAGTTGCAGACACGAGATGTCCTTGTTGCGGGTAACAGTGCGCAGTTGAGCGGCATAGTTTTCGGCCTTCTGGATATCACGTCTGGCCAGCAGCACGGCCTTGCCTTGCTCAGCCAGTTTGCGCGTAATCATACTGCCCATACTGTCGGTTGAGCCAGTGACAATGTATAGCGGCTTGGACTGCTGATCCAGCTGTTTTTCGTTGTCGGTCATCATATTGTTGTATAATAGTTTTTTAGTTCGTCTGTTTCCAACTTGCAAAGTTATAAAACTTTGTCTAAAGTCACCCCCTTTTATGGCAAAAAATGTGCCACCCGCATCGAAAAGCCTCATCAACCACACTCCAGACGGGACAGGTCCGGAAATCGGCAATGCCCACGCGAGGCTAATGCCAAATGTGCAAATCACAACACACTCCCTCCCCCCAAAAAAACGGGATGACGAACGATGAAGTACCCTCCAGTGGTCGGAATATCCAAAAAAAATCTAGATAACGACCGATGAAGCACTTTCCAGAGGTCGGAATATCATAAAAAAAATGAGATAACGACCGATGAAAACCTGAAAAGGCTTTGGTATATTTAAGAAAAGAATATACCTTTGCAGCAGTAATTAAGCAAATTGCGTATAATATAATATGACAGCGGAGAGAATCTTTGGACGCGAGGAGGAAATCAGTAGATTAAGAGCCTGTGCTAACTCACATGAGGCCGAATTAGTCATTTTATATGGCCGTAGAAGGGTTGGAAAAACATTCTTGATCCGGCAATGCTTTGACAATCAATTTGATTTTAATTATGTCGGAGCCTACAACAAGCCGACCAAGATGCAACTGGAAAACTTTGCAACAGCATTAAATGATTACAGTGGTGTTTCACGACCTGTACCCAAGAATTGGTCTGAGGCATTTAGACAATTGCGTGAGCACCTAGAGCAAATCCAGAAGGGAACAAAGCAGATAGTATTCTTTGATGAAATGCCATGGATGGACACTGGCCGGTCTGGTTTTCTATCCGCATTTGAATATTTCTGGAATTCATGGGGTTCGGCTCAAGACAATCTGATGTTTATCGTCTGCGGCTCTGCAACTACATGGATTACCAGCAAGTTGCTGAATAATAGGGGGGGGCTTTATCATCGCGCAACCGAACGCATTTACCTGCACCCATTCACCTTGAAAGAAGCCGAAAAATATTTGATTTCCAAAAAAGTACGCTGGAATCGATACGATATTACCGAATGTTACATGACTATGGGGGGAATCCCATTCTATTTAAAGCAAATAGACCCAAATTATACTTATACCCAGAATATCGACCGATTGTTTTTTGCCCCGAAAGCCATTCTTCGAGACGAGTTCCATAGCTTATACCGCACTTTATTCAGCAACGCCGAAGCCTATGAACAGATTGTCATGGCCCTAGGCACAAAAAGGATTGGATTAACACGATGTGAAATCATTAAATCGACAGGCCTTGCCGACAATGGAAAGCTCACCACGATGCTCAATGATCTTGCCAGCAGCGACTTCATCAGACCATACAATTACTTCGGCAACAAGAAACGTGATGTGGTCTATCAGTTGGCAGACTACTACACCCTCTTCTTCCTGCATTTCTTGAAAGACAGCCACGGAATAGACCAACATTTCTGGACAAAAACCATAGATAATCCTGTACGACGAGCATGGGCTGGTTACGCATTTGAACAAGTATGCAAAGACCACTTGCAGCAAGTAAAGCGCGGCATCGGTATCAGCTCGGTACTGAGCGAGAGTTCATCCTGGTTCGGGAAAAACGAGGATGATGCTTGGGCTCAGATTGACTTGGTCATTGATCGTCGTGATAGAGTCATCAACCTATGTGAAATCAAGTTCTCACAAAACCCATTTGTTATCGACAAGGAGTATGACCTAAAATTGCGTAACAAGATGGCAATATTCCAAGCGGCCACCAAAACACGTAAAGCCCTAAACTTGACAATGATTACAACCTATGGCGTGAAGCAGAACATGTATAGCAACATCGCCCAAAGTCAAGTGACAATAGACGACCTGTTTGAGTAGATATTAAAGTACTGATCAATTATTTGACCATTGACAAAGCGTAATCTTCAATTCTGGGGAGATCATCAAAACTTCTCATTCCTAGATTCAAACAAGTTTGAATAGCATTTCCTATAATTCTTGGGGATGATGGTTTAATGCCGATCCCCATTCCTGAAGCAAATGGGAAAATATAAGACTCTACCACATTCTGAACATGCTGCTGCATACTAGAACCCGTCAACATAGTAGCATATATCATTTGGGTAACCAACCTCCAGTCTTGCTCCTGATCATATCCCGCAGGTGTCTTAATTTCACCATATTTAAAAGTTTCACCTGCAATGATTATCTCAAAATCAGTATCTGGAACCTGATATCTATTCTTCAAATAATATAGGAAATTGCCCTCGTATTTATTGAGAATAGAAGCTAAAAAGATATTATATCTCTCGTTCATGTTCTTTGCCATGACATTCTTAACTACCATTGCAATACTTTGATTTTCAAGCAGTTTAAAATACATAAACTCATGATATATAAGATTGAGATGACGACGTTTATCATAGGCAGAGCTACCTGTATTAAAACCAAAAAAATTGTTCATTCTTATATCATTTTTATGAGAAAGTTATACTGTTTATTCTATACCCAATGCAGTATGATAGAGATGACATAATTTCTTATGAGCCAAATTTCCAATCATTATTATCTGTTCTTTTGACATATTAGGATAATTTTGACGTCGTTTTGACTCGCATAAATCTTTCTTTCTCAATATATATTCATCAAGACACTGATTAGACAACTGATACAAATCTGACATAATTAAGAGATCATAAAACTCAGCAGAACTAAGGTTCGCTGGTTCTTCGTCTGTTAATGAACATGCCATACCAATGGATAAACGTAATTGAAAATCTCCATCATAATCATCAATCAAATGGTGAATTCGTGATATCCGATAGACATCGCGAGAACGACCATCTCCCATTGAAATACCCTTTGTACAAAACAGATACATTAGCATCCTAGGCAAAGTACCACCAATTTTTGCACGATACATCATAAAGAACGTAAAATACGCTTTCTTACAATCATAAATGCTGTCAACAATCTGTTTCATCTTATTATGACTTTGATCATTTAATGCCACTGCAAAAATCTGTTTTATTCTTTCAAGAGTGCTGATCTGATCATCAGTAAGACTCTCTGAAACATGTTCTCCCAAAGAAGGAGTCAAATACTGACTGACAAAACAACTCTGGAAAAAACTGTTTATGAGATTGTTTATCATAATCGCTATTTTTTTACATCAATTAGTTATAAATCATTTTTATACTCCTCTTCAATACAAAATGAAAAGAGCATATTATAATTAGGAACATCTTTTAACCGACAATCATATCTGCTAATTCACACATGCCAGAAGGAGAGATGTAATAGGTACCCCAATCGTACTCTTTAATAATCGTACCAATTGCCATACAGATACAATACAACGTTGTATCACTTTTATCTGATGCCAGATAATGTTCCCGTCCAAGTCTCGCTAATTTTTTGACAACATTCTTGTTTAATGTACAAGCAATTAAGTCAAGAGTCTCACTGGGAGTTAATTGAACATCCACCTGAATTCTTGATTTGAATTCTATCTGCATGGGAAGATACTGCCACAGATTTGTTGTAACAATATTTTGAATATTACTATAATTCCTTAGTGTTAGCATAATAAACTCAATTCTTTTTATCACAATTTGTTGACTACCACATTCTGTCTTGATGATCACTGATATATCTATATTCTATATCAGTATCATCCCTAAAGACTGAGAGTCGCTTTATGGTGCCATTATCTGGCCAGCACTCCAGTTCAAAACGATAATCAGGGTCAGATC
>JAFTFA010000007.1 GCA_017449785.1 Muribaculaceae bacterium
CCGTTGTCGAGGGTCACGGCGGCATGATCACCAGCAACATCCTCGTTGCCGATGGCAAGTACAGGATTTCACCCAAACTGACGCTGCGCTGCGAGTTGCAGTACCAGTTCTGTGAGGGCGATGAGGGCGACTGGGCCTTCGGCCTGGCCGAGTTGTCCTGGGCTCCCCACTGGATGTTCACGGTCAGTGACTACTGGAACTGCGGCGAGTCCAAGTTGCACTATTATCAGGCCCTGGTGACCTACAGCCTCAAGTCCCACCGCATCCAGGCCGGATATGGCCGCACCAATGCCGGCTACAACTGCTCGGGCGGCGTGTGCCGTTGGGTGCCTGCTACCCGTGGTTTCACTTTATCCTATAACTACAGCTTCTAGACATGACGATGAAAAAGATATTCATGACCGTGATGACGCTGGCCGCGATAGGGCTGGTCTCGTGTGATGAAGTGTCCCCCGAGGACCGTCTCACCTATGTCGAGCCGCCCGAGGTGGGCCGCGCCGTGCTCATCGAGGACTATACGGGCCAATACTGTGTGAACTGCCCTCGTGCCACCGAGGAGATTGAGCGTCTCGTCGAGCAATATGGCGACACGACGGTCATTGCCGTGGCAATCCATTCCGGCCCCTTCTCCAAGCAGAAAGGTGTTCCCTCGCCGCTCTATACCGAGGTCGGCGACCAGTATTTTGCCCAGTGGAACCTCTCGGCCCAGCCGGTCGGCCTGGTGGACCGGTTGTACTCCTCAATGCCCTTCAGCTACACCGACTGGGGCGCCGGTGTCAATTATGAGATCGGCTTCAAGGCTCCCGTGTCATTTGTGACCAATTCGGTATATGACAGCGACAACCGTGCCGCTACCATCGAGGTGCAGACCATCGGTCTGGATTCATCCCCGGTCAACGGCAAGCTCCAGGTGTGGCTCGTCGAGGACAGCATCGACAGCTTCCAGTATATGCCCGACGGCTCGGTCAGTGAGCATTATAACCACATGCACGTCTTCCGTGCCAGCGTCAACGACCCGTGGGGCGATGACGTGTCCGTCAGCCACGGCAATGTGGCCGTCAAGCGATACAGCATCACCTTGGATCCCGCTTGGGTGCCCGATCATTGCTGGGTGGTGACCTTCCTGTATGACAACGAGGGCGTGCGTCAGGTGTCAAAGACAAAATTGACTGATTAACATTAACTTTTTACATAGACTATGAAAAGAATCTTTACGTTTTTAGTGTTCGCTGTGGCGATGATGTCATGGCCTGTTCTGGCCCAGGAGATTGATGAGAGTTTCGTGTTCATGGACGAGGACGGCAACATCATCGAGAACGAGGCAACGGTCATCCGCAATGATGTTGATCATGACGGTGATGGCAACGAGGTGATCTACTCTGGCATCTCGGTTATGAACATGGGCGGTTCTCTCACCGATGATTATCTCAAGGTGCATTATGCCATCGAGAGGCTGGATGCCGGTACCTACCAGATCTGTTTCCCCACCACCTGCAACATGCAGAGCCAGGTGGGTGACTACGAGACGGGCATGGGCCTGCTCATGGCCGACGTCCAGGACATCCAGAGCGAGTGGTTCCCCGGTGAAGCCGACGGCGAGTGCGTCGTTCACCTGACCATCGAGATTTTCTCTAAGCAGCCCGGTTTCCCGCCTTCCTATAATCACAAGGCATGGGGCCCGACCATCACGTTGCGCTTTGTCAAGGGAGAGATTCCCGAGCCCGGCAATTCGGTCGACGTCAATGGTGATGGCGAGGTGAACCTGGCCGATGTCAATGCCGTCATCGACATGATTCTCGCCCAGATAACCGATAAGAAGGGTGATGTCAATGGTGACGGAGAGGTGAATATTGCCGATGTCAATACCATCATCGACAGCATCTTGAATAAAGCCTAAAATCCTTTAAAAAAAATACATCTAAATTCATGAAGAAATCATTACTATTGTGGGTAGCAGCATTGCTGCTGCCGATGGCTTTGACAGCCCAGAGTGAATTATTGACTTTTAATGGTGCGCACGTGCTGCGCTCGGTGGATTCCCGCCATGATGCAGCATCGAGGGTGGAACTGCCCGCTAACCAGAAGATTATGGGACACTACACCAGCGACAGCCTCTCGACTACGGGCTATGGCTTGCAGAGTGCGGGCCTGATGCCTATTGCCACCATGCTCGAGCCTGATGAACTGGATGTGTTCCAGGGCGGAAAGATTGTCGCTTTCCGTGTCGGTTTGGCCGATTCGGCCGAAGTCGCCAGGGTCTTTGTGATTCCCGTCACCTCCAATGGTAAATATGGCACCAGGACCGATTGGACATGCAGCGTCAACAGCATCGGCTGGAACACGATTACCCTCGAGACCCCCTATGAGATCAATCTCGCCAGTGACGAGAGTCTGTTGATCGGTTTCTACTTCAGGCAGGAATCGGGTGCCACGCCCCTGTCGCTCGTCCAGGTGGGCAAGCCCTATGACAGCTATACCTACAGGAGGGTCGGCTCCTCGGGCAAGTGGCGTGAACTGGGCTTTACCAGTTATGGCAACCTGAGCGTGCAGTGCATCGTCGAGAAGGACGATTATCCCGACTACAGCATCACGTCCTATGGCTTGCGCAGCAATGAGTATGCCCGCATCGGTTCAGGGCTGCCTTTCACCTTGCAGGTCAAGAACAAGGGCAACAAGCAGGTCGAGGCCGGTGCTCTGACCCTGAGTGTCGCTATCGACGGCAAGCAGGTGACCACCGTGACCAACGAGGATGCCTTCTTTGACGATTACTACACCCTGGAGGGCGTGGCTCCCACCGATGGCCTCTCCTCGGGCGACCACGTGATGTCCATCCAGCCCGTTGCCATCAACGGCGAGCCGCTGGAGGATCAGCCTTCCTATGAATACACCTTCAAGGCCTATAAGCGCGACTTCCCGCGCCAGAAGCACGTTGTCGAGCAGCTCACCTCGACCTATTGCACCTATTGCCCGCTGGGCAACTCGATGCTCAGCCTGCTCACCCAGCAGCGCGATGACATTATCTGGGTGGGCATCCACGGCAATCTGGGTAATGGCATTGACCCCTTCCGTTCCAATCAGGGCGACTCGCTGCTGATCAACTTGACAGGTGGCTCGGTGAGCTATCCCTCGGGCGCATTCGACCGCTCGACGGGTTGGAACGATGATGTGAACATCGTCAACGTCCTGAGCTACTATGAGCAGTATCACCAGGAAGTGGCCGACATGCTGGGCTATTTCTTTGACTATCTTACCGAGGCTACTCCCACCTTTGTTGAGATCAAGGGTTATGCCCGCTATGAGGAGTCCACAAGAACTGCTACCGTCAATATCCACGGTGACATCTCGCCCGACTTTGGCCTCATGCTCGGCGATGATGCCAAGTTGACCGTCTATATCGTTGAGGACAGCCTCAAGGCCAATCAGGTCGATAATGGCGAGTGGCGAATCGGTTATAATCACAATGGCGTGTTCCGCAAGGCACTGGGCTCAGTCATGGGCATCCCCCTGAACATCGTTGAAAATGGCAAGTACAAGAACGTCTTCAGGTTCACTGTACCCAGCAGCTGGAAGTGGAACAACCTGCATGCTGTGGCCTTCATCAGCCGTCCCTTGAGCAACGCTGCCAGCGGTTTTACCGATCTGGTGATCAACAATGCCGAAACATTCAAGTTTGACCAAGCCGCCGGCGTGGAGGAACTCGTCACCGATGAGAATGCCGTTCCAGTCGAGTACTACGACATCATGGGCCGCCAGCACGACAGCCTGGAACCGGGCATCAACATCGTGAAGATGAGCGACGGCACTGCCCGCAAGATCATGGTCAAGTAAAGGGGCCTTCTATAAATTACCAAAATGATAGTTTTTAGTGTTGGATGTCTTTGGCCGCTTTTCGGCATCTTTTGCCTTACCTTCTTGGACCATAGCTTGCTATGCTCCTGCGAAGCTGAGTCAAAACCTGCTCAAAAATAGATCAAAATCCATGTCAAGCTAATTTATAGAAGTCCCCTTATAATTTTCA
>JAFTFA010000008.1 GCA_017449785.1 Muribaculaceae bacterium
TGGCGCAGCTGGTAGGTGGTGAGCTGCTCGTTGGACTCGTAGCCGTAGCCCTCGATGATGCGGCCCTGTTTCTCGATGTGGATGAAGGCGTCGCTGTAGAGGCGGTGCTCGCGTTGGTTCCAGGTGAGGTTGTCGGTGAGGACGATGTCGCCGTTGGCATTGGTGATGCGCACGTTGCCCTCCAGGTTCCACAGCGAGTTGCCCTTGTCAAAGTAGGCCGAGTCACACTTGATGGTGGACATCGTGTTGTACTTGTCATCCAGCTCCTCACAGGTCAGCCCCTTGGGGAACGTCCAGTGGGGCAACTTGGCCTCTTCAAACATGTTCCACAGCGGGGCGACGATGCGGTAGCGGGTGTAGCCCATGTCGCTGATGATTGTCTGCACGTCGCGCGTGGTCATCGTGGGCACCTTCTCGGGATCGGTGGCATGGCTCACCACGGTGGTGGCATCGTCCTTGCATCCCGTGGCGCTGACGGCCATGAACAGGGTTATCGCTATGTACAGCAGTCGTCTCACTGTCGACAGATTAACGGATGCGGCTCTTCCAGAACCACAGCTCATTGAAGTTCACGCCCAGCGTGATGTTGAAGTAGTTCTCGGTGATGAGCTGGGTGGGGCTGGTCTCGCGGTGGCGCCATTCCAGGCCCAGGTTGACAGTCGTCTTGCCGCCGGGAGCGGGCAGGCCCACGCCGACGCTGGCACCGTAGTCGCGCACGTTGTTGCCGCTGTAGTTCAGGTAATCGTGGTTATAGAATGCGCCGGCACGGAAGGACATCGCTCCCACATAGCTGCCACGGCGGTTGGGCGTGTACTGCACGCCGACGGCAGCCTTCCAGCGGTCGTCAAATTGCATCGTCTGGGGCTCAAAGCCGCCGATGGGCAGGTACTTGGCGTCGCTCCACTTCTGGAAACTGTAGTCGGCCTCGACGGTGAGGCGGCGGTTCCAGTTGTAGCTCAATCCTACGCCGATGCCCATTGCCTGCTCATAGTTGCCCTTCATCGAGGTGTAGCCCACGGTGTCCACGTCGGTGTCCTGGGTGTCATAGGCAGTGCCCCACGCGTGGCCATGGAAGGACTTCTTGGGCTGGAAAGTGGCGCCCACGGTGAGCAGGTCACGGCCCTGGGAGAGGGGCAGGCTGTATTGGAGACCGATCTGGGTGTTCCAGTCGCGCACCTTCATGTTGCGGGTGAAGTAGCTTGTCGAGCTCGACGTGATGAGCGTCGTGTGGCTTGTCGAGCCGAACAGGTAGGAAACGTTCACGCCGACGCTCAGGTTCTTGATGGGCGAGTAGCCCACACCGACGAACAGCTGGTTGAGGCCGCCGCTGCCGCTGCGGGACTCTTCACCGCCGTCGATGATGCCGCCATAGGAGTAGCCCACCGACGAGTAGGGCACCAGACCGAAGGCTGCACCCATCCCCTTGGCGATCTTGAAGTGGCCCGTCAGGTAGTCCAGGCCGCCGCCGAAGCTGTACCCCTTGTTGTCGTTCTCCTTGCTCCAGAGGTTGGTCAGGTCGATGCCGACGTCCCACAGGAAGGTCAGCGAGTCCACGTCGGCATACGAGGCCGGGTTCATCACGTTGACGATGCGGCCCCCTTTCATGGCATAACCCACGCCGCCCATCGAGCGCTGGATGCTCGAGACGTTGTCGCTGAGCAGTCCGTAGCCCATCTTGGAGTAGGGGGTGGTCACGATCTGGGCCATCGCTGTGGCGCAGCACATCACGGTGAGCAGCAGTGATGCGATTATCTTCTTATTGATTCTCATTGTTGGCTTGATTGTATAGTTGGATGCGGTTGAGACCTTCAGCCGCGAGGTTCTCATTGTAGATGATGGATTCGTCCCCCAGGCGGTTGTACAGCAGCTTGCCGTCGCCGCCGGTGATGAACACCATCAGGTTGGTGTGAGAGAGTTTGAGGTCGGCAATGTAACTCTTGATCTCGCCCAGCAGTCCCAGCAGCACGCCGCTGCGGATGGCCGTCTCGGTGTCATATCCCACCACGGGCGTGTCGCCGTCGTGTTCGACCAGGGGCAGCAGGCCCGTGTGCTCGTGCAGCGACTTGAATCGCAGGGACAGGCCCGGCGCGATGTTGCCGCCGACAAAGCAGCCGTCGGCAGTCACCAGGTCATAGGTGATGGCCGTGCCGGCATCGATGACGAGCACGTCACAGGCCTCGTCGAGGCGCCGTGCGGTGCACCAGGCACCCACGGCAGTGGCCATGCGGTCGCGGCCCAGGGTCTGAGGCGTGCGGTAGCCCAGTCGGATGGGCATCGGTGTCTCGTGGGTGAGGTGAATCACGTGGCGACACCGCTGCTCGGCCAGTTGCTCGATGCGCTGGCTGGCGGCATTGCTGGCAGCCGTGCTGCACACGATGGCTGTGTCGGGTTTATAGGTGCTGATGAAGCGTTCCAGCAGTCGCGCGTCGCGACGGATGAAACGGTTGGTCGCAACCACCTGGGTGCCGATGAAGAAAGCCACCTTGACCGAGGTGTTGCCGTTGTCTATAGTGAGATTGCCTTTCATTAACCTGCAAAATTACTCAAATCCTTGATTCTTACAAATAATATTGTCGGTTTTAAGTTTATTCTTGGGTTTTCTTGCTCTCGCGGTCGATCATCCATGAGGCATAGATCTGCATCATGAGTCCTGCCAGCAAGAAGGCGATCCAGTCGTTGGTGCCGCGGGAGATGAACATCATCAGGCCGCTGCCGCAGTACAGCAGACCGCTGGTGATGAGCAGCCGGTGCAGGCGCTTGATGCGCAGCGAGGGTCCCTGGTAGGCCCCGAGCACGCGGGCTACCAGCACGAGCAGCGCACCGGCGGCAAAGGCCCACCTCATCCACTCGAGGTTGATGTTGAGCAATGGCAGCACAGCCATGACGACCATGATGAGCAGGCCCAGCATCACCAGGATGTTGGACCAGTAGGTGCGGTTATCTTGTGTCATGGCCATCAGGGAATGTCGGTGATATATACTTCCTCGTTGATGCGCTTCATGCCATATTTCTCGCGCACGAGGTGCTCGAGTGACTCGTTGTCGGTGTTGAGCTCGTTGACCTTGGCTTCATACATGCTGGCCGAGTCTTCCAGGTTCTTGATCTGGCTCTTCAGATCATTGATCTGGGTACGATACTCGGTGCTGCGCACAAAGCTGTTGTCACCCACGAATATCAGCAACAGGACAAAGGTGATGAACACCAGCAGCGGGATATTGACCCACCGCGGGATAAACTTGGGGCGTTTGAGTTTGAATTGAGACATATGTTGAAGTTTTTAGTTTTTAGTTGTAAGTTTTTAGTTGTAAGTTGTCAGTTGTCAGTTCTTTGTCCTTAGTTGTAAGTTGGGCGGATGCACTCTCCTCACTCCTCTCTCCTCACTCCACACTCCTCTCTCCTCACTTGTCACTCTTCACTCAAGAGATTGGGGCGCAGGCGGCGGGTGCGTTCAAGGGACATCTGCATCTTCCACTCGGCAATCTTGGCGGCATGGCCGCTGAGCAGGATTTCGGGCACATGCCAGCCGTTGAACACCTCGGGACGGGTATAGACGGGAGCCTCGATGAGACCGTCCTGGAACGAGTCGCTCAGGGCGCTCTGCTCGTCGCCGATGGCACCGGGCAGCAGGCGCACAACGGCATCGGCAATGACCGCCGCTGGCAGTTCGCCGCCGGTGAGCACATAGTCGCCGATGGTGATCTCCTTGGTGATCAGGTGCTCACGGATGCGATAATCCACGCCCTTGTAGTGACCGCACAGGATCATCAGGTTCTCCTTGAGCGACAGGGCATTGGCCATGGGCTGGTCGAGCTGCTCACCATCGGGCGAGGTGAAGATGATCTCGTCATAGTGGCGCTGGCTCTTCAGCTCCTCCATGCAACGCCAGACGGGCTCGATCTGCATCACCATGCCCGCCTCGCCGCCGAAGGGGTAGTCATCCACCTTGCGGTGCTTGCGCAGGCTCCAGTCCCGCAGGTTGTGCACGTGTATCTCCACCAGGCCCTTGTCCTGGGCTCGTTGCAGGATGGAGGTGTGCAGCGGCGACTCGAGTGCGTCGGGCATCACTGTGAGTATATCTATTCGCATGAGTAGTTTTAAGTTTTAAGTTTTTAGTTGTAAGTTGTAAGATTCCTCACTCCTCACTCCTCACTCTTGTTGTCCCAGGGGTAGGTGCGCTTGGGGTTGCGCGGGAACCAGCCCTTGCGGACCCGCTCCTGCTGCTCGCCCATCTCCTTGATGCCCCAGAAGCACGAGAACGCTCCCACGCCCATCAGCGACGAGAACATCACGTTATTCACCAGCAGCGAGCCGATGCACAACACGATTCCAGCCAGCAGGAAGAACCACTTGAACCGTTGTCCATAGTAGTACTCCCCCTTGATGACGATGGGGTGGCAGATGCCGATAATCAAAAACGAGCACAGGCCCAATACCAAGCCTTGCAGGTGATATGTTGATAGAAAATCTGTCATTGCTTTGTCAAGATTATGCCGCATGAGATTGTGTCATCATTCAGTTGCTGGCTTTTAATCGGCCTAGCGGCCGAGAAATTAAACAAAACTATTATATATTAAAATTCTGTTGAATTTCTCGAGCGAAGCTCGATCAAAGGTTCTAGATACCAATTATGACACACTCTCTCAAAAAGTCCTGCAAAGTTACACTTTTTGCCCGACATCCCCGCGTGAAATATCCTTAAAATGTGTTATTCCTCTCCGGGTCGAGAGAGGTGTTGAAAAAGTCGGAAAAAGTTACAGGATTACTGCAGGGCCTCGAGGAGAAGGCCGAAGAAGACGTAGGCGGCAAACAGGATGAGGGTGAAGACGATGGTGCGGCCCAGGCAGCCCAGGGCGCTCATGCCGTCGCCCGGCTGTTTCTTCTTTTTCTTGGATTTCTTCTTGGCGGGGGCTTTCTTCTTGGGGGGAGTGCCGGTGGTGTCGCTGCTGCCGGTCAGGCCGGTGTAGCGATAGGATGTACTGGCCTGTTTCATGCGGGTCTTGTGGGGTGGTGGGGTGGTGGGCTTGTATTCGGGCGGATTCTCGTTGTCAAAGCTGATGCTCTCCTGCCGCTTGGTCGGTGCCGATGGTTTGGCACTGCGCTGCTGGACTCGGGCCTTGGGTACGGGCTGGCGGGCTTGCAGCAGGCACTGCGGGCAGACGATCACGCCATCGTTGGCGACGAGCTGCTCGTTGCTGACTTCCAGTTTTTTACCGCATTTGGGACAAGTCCAGCGCATGGGCTTTCAGTTAGTAGTTAATAGAGAATAGTTAATAGTTAGCAGAGAATAGTTGGCTCTCGCTGGGGATTATACAGGCAATGGCCATGAACTATTCTCTGCCAACTTGTCACTGGTGGTTATCCCTCGTAGTGGATGATGGCCTTGACAACGATGTGCCAGTTGCCGTCGATAAACTCGGCCTCGCCGGGACGGTCGGTCACGATGCGGGTGCCGCTGGGAATCTGGATGGCGTTGCCCGAGCAGGCGCGGATCAGGTTCTCGGCGGGCATCATCAGGGCAAAGCGGTGTACCTCGGGCTTGTCGATGACCTCAAACTTGCCGTGCTGGCCGTCAAACGTCGTGAGCACATAGATGCTGTTGCCCGGCTCGAACGTGTCGCTCACGCGGGTGAAGTTGTCTTCCTCGTTGGGCTTGTTCATGAACAGGTTCATCACCTCGCCTTCTTCTTCCTCCTCCTGGATGGGGGCTACCTCGTCGGCCGGCTGCTCGTCGGCGGGAGCGGTCTCCTGGGCGACAGCGGGAGCGGCCACGGGCTCCAGGTCCATGTTGAAGTTGCGGGGCGACTTACCGGTCAAGCGGATGGAGAGCGTCTTCATCTGTTCGGCAGCGTCGGTCGAGAACTCCTGCAGGTTGGCATTGGTGCGCTCGATCTCGCGGGCAAACGAGCGTTGCATCTCCTTGATCTTTCCGCGGTTGGACAGCGCGGTGAGCAGTGCGCACAGGCCCAGCAGGGCACCGATGATGCTCAGCCACAGGGGCAGGTTGGCAGGGCAGGCCATGCCATTGCTGCTGTCATGGGCCTTGCCGGCTTGGGCAGCTGCACCGGTAGCGGCTGCGCCGTCGGGATTGGACTCATCCTGGGCAGCCTCGGCATTGTCCTCGCCCTGGGCCGTAGTGGCGTCGGGCACGGCGTTGGCAATCTCGGGATGCTCGGCGATAAACGCCTGGAAATCGGGCTCAACAAGGTTCCAGATCTGGGGCGAAACCAGTTCCTTGAGGTCGTTGATGCTGCCGGTGCGGCCCTCATCCTTCTTGAACTCGTTGTAGATTTTCTCCCACTTGCGGCCCTGGCTGCCATAGACCTCGTTGAGGTTGTCGAGCGTGTAGCCCTGGGGGAACTTGGCCTTGATCTCTTCGATCTTCTTGCCGAAGCGGCGGTCACAGGCCGTGTAGTGGGCACAGGTGGCGATGCCCTGTTTCCACAGTGCGGGCGACAGGGGCTGGTCGGCATTCTGTTGCGGTTGCGCCATTGCCGAGATGGCGAGGCAGATGATGGCTGCCATGAGAAGAGTGATGCGTTTCATACCTTGTAAATTGTTTTTTTGGAGATATATTTTTATTGATTAAACTTGCTGATAACGTCGTTGCGCATGTTCTTGAGCAGGTTGTGGCGGATGACGCCGATGATCGGGTAGAAGAACGGCACGTCCTCGACGATGTCGGTGGCGTTGTAGCGCCCCTTGAGGAAGGTGTTGATGCCCGCCGTCAGGTAGTTGGCCAGGTTCTCGCCCAGCACGCTCTCGAACAGGCGCAGCACGTTGTTCTCGATGCCGAACTCGTCCTTGACCGTGGCGTCGCACAGGTCCACAAAGAATCGGTTGAACTCCTTGACCTTCTCGACCAGGCGCTCGCGCACCTCGATCGACTCCACCTGGGCCATCGTCAGGTCGTCCTCGCCCAGCATCGAGCAGCAGTAGCGCATGCGCTTCACGCTCGTGGCATTGTAGCGGGTGACGTCGGCCTGTCCCTCGAGACGTCGGTTCTCGAGCTTGATGCCGCCGCGGCAGGTGATCTGCTTGGGGCACTTGTCCTCGCGCTTGATCTCGAACGTCTCGCTGTACTGCTTGCCATAGACGCGCTCGATGATGGTCTGGGTGAGCATGTTGATGCGGCTCATCGAGCCCAGGATATTCAATATCTTGCTGCCCGTGCCCGAGAAGTAGATCTGCTTGGGCATCTCATAGTCGCGCTGCTTCATGGCCTGGGCGATATAGTAGATGATCGCTGCATAGAAGTACATGAAGATGAGCCTGCGCTGGCTGTCGTTGCGCAGCAGGGCGTTGTAGCTGTACAGGTTGCGGTCAATCTCGCGCAGGGTGCGCAGTTCCTCGACATTCTCGATCGAGAACAGGAAGGCGTTGATGTCCTCGCTGCGCTTCTGGGCCATGATGTCGTTGAGGATGCTGCCCAAGTAGGCGATGTTGTTGCCCTTGTTGTTCTCGATGAGCTGCTTGAAGTAGCGCGTGTAGTGCTGCAGGAGCGGATTGTTGTCGGCATCCTTGTCGGTAAAACCGTCGCCGAAGAGGGCGTTGCCGGCAAACCTGAACGACGAGATGGCCACCGGCTCGCTGCTCATGCGGTCGGCCGTGGGCTGGTAGATGACCGTGTCACAGGTGCCGCCGCCGATGTCGATCGACACATAGCTGCTGCCGGCCACCTCGGCACCGCTGTAGTAGTAGGCGGGCGCGAGGCTCTCGGGATAGGAGCGCAGGCGGTCACTGTCGGCCCCGATGTAGGTGTTGAACAGTTCGGTCCATGTGCGTTCCAGCGTGTCGCGGTCGGCACCGCCCATGCTGACGGGGTAGAAGTAAACCACCTCGGTGCGGCGCAGGTCGGCGTTCTCGAGCAGGGCCTTGGCCTTGATGAGCAGCGTCAGCTCGCGCAGGAACGCCTTGGCCAGCTCGGTGTCGCCCTTCCACTTGAGGTTGGTCGTCACCTCATAGCCGTGGAAGTAGCGGCGCTCATACAGGAACGGGATGTTCACGTCGCTGAACAGGTTGCTGCCCATGCCGCTGTTCTCGTTGCGTGCCAGGGTGGAGCGCAGCGGGAAACCATAGACATTGTCGATCTCGCGCGGCACAAACTCGACGCGCTGCACCTGCTCGGCATACTCCAGCGAGTGGGGCTTGTGCAACGAGGCCACGAGCACCTGCTGCGAGCCGTACTCGAAGGTGAACGGCTGGGAGGGCTGGCCGCGCTCGGCCCACTCGACGTGGGTGTTGGTCGTGCCGAAGTCCACCGCAAAGATGAGCTCCTTGGCGCTGGGGGCATAGGGCTTCCACTGGGGGATGATCACGCCGCCCGAGCGGCCCAGGTGGTTCTGGACGCTCACCTCGATGTAGTCAAACGAGCCGTCCACGTCATAGTAGGTCGTGCTGTAGCCCGAGTGGGAGCGGATGGCGTCGCGCACGTTGAGGCCGTCGGTCTTGATGCCGTTCTTGTAGAACCGCAGCGTGGCACCGCCGTTCTCGATCATGGTGAACAACTCGACGGTGTAGTCGTCGTTGGCATCGGTCTTGACAAACGGGAAAATCGACGTGGACATGGTGGCCCCCAGTACGCGTCCCGTGCCGCGGCGCTCGTCAAATGTCCACGTGTGGTCGTTGATGGGGAAATACTTGCGTGACAGCTCGATATAGCGGTTCTCGCCCTTCTTGACGCGGATGCGCAGGGTGACCATCACGCTGCCGTCGGCAAACTCCTCGATGTCGATCACGTGGCGGCCGGCGATGGTGCCCTTGAGGTAATCGGTGTCAAAATAGGTGAACAAGAGGGGCTTCAAGGGCAGCAGGTAGCCGCAGGTGGGCTGCGGTGTGCGCGGCTTGAGGTTGCCGTCAAAGAAGTGGTCGGTGTCGATCACACAGCCGCTGCCCAGGCGCACGATCGTGTCGGCCAGGAAGTCGTCGGTGGTGACAAAGGGGTACTGTATCGAGGTGTCGGGCAACTTGCGGTCGCTCAGGGGGATACCGCCGCCATAGACCTGGGTGGCGCTGTCCCATTCCTTGTCGATGTAGCGGAAGTGCTCCACGCTGCCGTTGAAGCCGTTGACCAGCACCAGGGGCAACTCGTTCTTGTCCTGGGGCATGGTGGGCGTGATGACAAAGTCACTCTCGCTGGCCGCGGTGCGGATGTCGAGCACGCGCTTGTGGTAGAAGCGGGCTCCCAGCACGCTCACGTCGATGCCGCCGAAGGGGTCGTAACTGTGCTCCAACTGCTCCAGCACGGTGCCGGCGCGGCTCTCGTCGAGGGCATCCAGGTTGGGGATGACCGTGGTGATGCGGTTATAGAGGTCGGGACGATTCTGGCGCAGGGGCTCGAGATTCTTCTGCATGTAGGCATACACCTCGCCGCAGTGAAGCCTCAGGGTGGGGTAGGCATTCATCAGCAGGTAGAAGTAATAGACAAAGTCCTCGTCGCGCTGCCACAGGTGGCGCGTCTCGCCGAACAGGCTGACGCCCTGCTCCACCTTGATGGCGTCGATGGTGCCCAGAGCCGGTGCCGCCATCACTACCGATGCCGGCGACGTGCCGCCCAGTACCTTGCGGTCCCACATGAGGATGTACCAGTCCTTCAACAGGTCGAAGTTATAGACCTTGTCGCTGCGCAGGAACAGGTCGAGCGTCTCGCCGTAGAGGCGGTGCTGCGGGTTGGCCTTCAACTGCTCGATGCACTCCTCGCGGTTCCAGCGGATGATGCGCAGGTAGTCCTTGTGGTTCTCGTAGTCAAAGAACAGCTGTGCCACGTCCAGCGCATTAGACACCAGGCGCTCGTTCATGCGTGCGCCGCGCAGGTGCTCGTTGGCCAGTTGCTTGAAGGCGTTCTTCACCAGGTCAAGTTGGGCCAGCGGACTGGGAATGGCGGTGCGCGGGTTCTCGCTCAGGCCGCCGTCGGGGTCCTTGATGCGGGCGATGTCATCGTCGCTGTAGGGGGCATGGGCAATCCAGTCCTCCTCGCCGTTCTTGGACGTGCTGTTGCTATATGATAGTATCTCGCTCATAGTCAGTCTCTCTCTAGTTGATGTTCTCGTATCGTTCCATGAAGATGTTGTGGGCCGCCTTGTTGAACAGGTCCATCAGCTTGAATTCCACCGTGCGGTCGCTGTAGGCCGGGTTGTTCTTGCTCAACTTGTTCATCTCGGCCTTGAACACGTCATTGTCCACCTTGAAGTGGCCGAGCAGGCGCTTGCGCACCCCCACGCCCTCGATGGCATGGGCCATGTCGATCTCGCCAGGCTTGAACAGGGCCACGCTGCGCATGTTGTCGTTCATCTCGGTGAGCCACTGGGCATAGCCCAGCAGGAAGTGGTCCACCAGCGTGCGGTAGAACTGCGAGGTGAGGAAGTCGCTCTTGATCTTGGGGGCATCCTCGGTAAATCCCTGGCCGATCATGTTCTTGAAACCGGTGGTCAGGAACAAGAACAGCAGGTGGAACTTGCTCATCGGCTCATAGATGAGGCGGCGCGTGTGGTGGCCCAGCGACAGGAAGTTGAGGCTCAGGTCATCCTTGGCCAGGGCATATTCATAGGCCGTCGTGGGCAACGGATAGCCGTCGGGGTCGGTGAGCTTGCTGTCGGGCACGCCGGCAAAGTCGATGGGTGCCAGGGCCCCGATCAGCTCAATGAGGTGGGCATTGTTGCGCTGGCCGTGCTCGCCCGGGTCATACAGGTAGGGCTTGCTCCTCACCTGGTCGCCCAGGTAGTAGATGCTGTTCACGTTGCTGTCGTTGGCACCGGTGAGCGTGTTCTTGTAGTAGTAGAGCGCGCTCTGGGTCTTGACGATGAAGTCGCTGGTGGCGATGCGCTGGTCCTGCTTGTTGCCCTCGAGGGTGAAGTAGGGGAGCACCGTCAGTCCGCCGATGGGTGCGCGGCTCAGGGCGTCGCGGTTCTCGATGCCCTCGAGATTGGCTGCCTGGCGGATGTTCTTGACCATGATGGGAAAACCCGCAGCACCCGTGCCGCCAAAGATCGAGCTGATGAAGAAGATGCGGTCACCCTGGCGGAAGATGTTGCTGAAGGCCTTGAACTCGTTGCTGTCCTTGATCTCGTTGAGCGCCACGCTGCCGATGTTGGGACTGCCCACAAAGCCGATGTTCATCTTGTTCTCCAGCTGGTAGTTGGCAAACAGGAGCGAGGTGAGGGCCTGGTTGGCCTCGTTCATCGTGTCAAAGCCGATGAACTCGCGGAACTTGGCATTCTCGACGGCCCCCAGGTTGAAGATGAACGAGTCGCTCAATGTCACGCTCGTGTTGCTCATGATCTCGCGCAGGGTCACGATCCTGTTGGCAAAGAAGCCCTCGGCATTGGGCTCGTTGCCGTAGAGCTTGCGCCTGATGTCGCGGTAGTCGTTGAGCAGAGCCTCGGTGCGCTTCAAGTCCTCGTTGGCCTTGTGCGGGTCGATGATGACGGGCACAATCTCCAGGTCCTTGACGGGCTTGCCGTTCTCGTCAAGCGGGCGCACGCCGGCTGCCGAGAGCATCAGCAGGGACTTGAGCACCCTGGATCCGGTTCCTCCGATAGCAAAAAGGAATAGTCTCATATGGTTTCTAAGTTGTAAGTTCTTAGTTTTAAGTTTTAAGTTTTTAGTCCTAAGTTTTTAGTTTTTAGCCGTTAGCCATTGGTGGGTTGTGGAGCGTGGCTTGGCTGGGATTTACTGGGGCAGGGGGGTGTGGCGGCAGTTGCTGCTCCACCAGCGCATCGAGAAGGATGCGACGATATAGAGCAGGGCGGCAAACAGCACCGTCTGCATCTCAAACTTGATGGACTCGCCGACGTACATCAGGCCATTGCTGGCAAATACCGTGTCGTTGTAGATGTAGCAGATCACGGGAGCAAGCACAGCCACCGCGCCCATCACTGCGAGCCAGTGGTACCAGCGGTCGAACTTCACCGAGTTGATGGCATAGTAGTAGATGGCGGCGCCACCCCAGGCCACGGCGATGGTGATGGCGGCGATCACGGGATACATGTCCAGGCTGTACATCTTGTCGTTGTAGCCCTGGTTGAAGAACATCATCTCATAGATGTTGAACCCGTCGGTGCAACTGAGGATAAAAAATATCACAGTCACCACGATTCCACAAATCAAATAAACCAAATGTTTCATATATCTTCTTTAATCAATTTCTCTAGGTGTTGTTGTCAATTCTTGATCAGCGTTGCAGCTCGATGGTGACGTCAAAGTAGCTGCTGCCGCCCTTCATCGCGTCGAACATGCCGCCCAGCAGCTGCTCCAGGCCCAGCGTGGTCGTTGCAAATGAGCCGCCCGTGCTCGTGTCGTTGTCGCTCGAGGACTGGTGTACCCAGCCGGGCAACTCGTTGCGCAGCGAGATGTGAATCTCGTCGCGCGGACTCTTGAGGTCGCCGGTGAGGGTGAGGATGTGGGTCATGCCCTCGAGGTAATCCTTGTTGTTGGCGGTGACCATGCTCGGGTCGATGGGCTGCACGGCCAGCGTGTAGCCGTCGATGCTCTGTACTTGATAGTTGGCTGCATTGGTCAGCAGGGCGTCGTCCATGGTCAGGCCGCCCAGGTTGGCCGCCATCGAGAAGCAGAGCTTGCCGGTCTCGCGGTCGCCCTGGCACTTGGCCAGCACGATGCCCTCGCCGTGCTTGACGCGGAAGCGGCCCGCATTGTCCTTCCACTCGGGCAGCACGCGGCACTGCACCTCGCTCGTGCCCTGGTTGAAGCGGTAGCTGTTGCGCGCGGCGTCAGCGTCGAGCACGCCGCTGTAGCGCTTGTCCTGGGCTAGCTGGTCCATCACGTCACTGTCGGCGATGATGACCAGGTAGAAGGGGCGCTTGCCGCTGTAGTTGAAGGGCTCGCCGTTATAGGGATAATACTTGCCGCTGTAGTCGCCCATGAATTGCTGCACCACCACGCTCTTGCCCTTGTAGCGGGCAAACGCGCGGGTGGCGAGGCTGTTTTCCTCGTTGAAGATCTTGTCCAGGCTGACGCCGTGGGTGTCCTTGGGCGAGTAGATCAGGTCGCTCACCAGCACACTCACGTTGCCCGGGCGCTGCGCTTCCAGAATCTTGTTGAAAATCAGCTGGAAGTCGGTATAGCTGGCGTCGCCGATGCCTGCCGTGCTCTGGTAGATGTCACGGTCCTGCAGGAACTCGTCGACCGTGTGCTGGTAGGGGTAGATGCCGTCGTTGACGATGTTGATATCGACCTTGCTGCCGGCCGGGAAGTGGTTGATCAGGTCATTGACGGCCTTCTTCAACTGGCCGCCCCCGCCGCGCTGGTCATAGGGGACCATCGAGCCGCTGCGCTCAAAGTAGATGGTCAGCGACAGGTCATCCACGCCGCCATAGGGGCGCGTGTTCCAGTGCATCGGCGGGCGCAGGTGGCTCGCGATGTCCTCAATGAACTGGGCCATCTTCTTGTGGTCCACCTTGCCCTCGGGCGTCAACAGGTCGCTGTAGTTGCCGGGATCCTGGGTCACGATGGAGCACAGCGAGTCATAGGCGGCCCGCGTCGTGTCGCCGCTGACCAGCGCCGAGCGCACTGCCTTGTCGAGCTTGCCATGACCACCACATGCTGCCAGCCCTGCCAGCATCACGCAACACAGTATCCACACTGGTAATCGTCTCATATTCTTCATTCTATTGTTATTGGTCCGTTTAATATATGGGCGCATTATCCCATTAAATAGCAAAATTAGTGCCTTTTGCCCCAATTGCCGTGTGTTGCCGTGTTAAAAAATGTTAGACGATAGTCCGCACGGCCGCTGCAGTCCCGTCGGGCCGCCATTTCCGGTGGTTGCCGGTGGGTGGGGCGGTGTGGCTGTCTCGGGCCGAATTTGGTCTATCAGAAGTGTGTTTTTGTCTATTAAATTTGCTGGTGTGCTGGGAGTTGATTATCTTTGCGATATGTAAATTCAAGTAAAACTAAAGTATCGTAATGAAGGAGTGCTGACATGAACACCGAATTAGACAATACAAGACCCAAATACCGCAACCTGATGCTGCACGTGCTGTGCTGGGCCATGCTCGTCATTGTGCCGCTGTTTTTCCACAGCTCGGATGACCCGTGGCGGCAGGTATGGAACCGCTATTTGCGCTGGCTGGGCACCCCGCTGGCCTATATGCTGGTTTTCTACATCAACTACCTGTGGGTGGTGCCGCGTTTCCTGCTTAAGAAGCATGACTGGAAGATGTTCCTGCTCATCAATGTCGGGCTCATCACGATAGGTCTGTGTGTCATGGACGTGTGGCATGTGGTGAGCCGCGAGCTGCTGCCCGAGCTAGCCAACAAGATTCCGATCAATCCTGACCGTCGCCCGTCGCGTGTGCCACGCTACTTCTGGGCTATGCTGACGCTGTCGATGTTCATCGCGCTGACCGTGGCAGTGCGCATGATGCAGCGCTGGCAGCATGTCGAGGATGTGCGCAAGGAGGCCGAGGCCGCCCGTGCCGAGGCCGAACTGAGCAACCTGCGCAACCAGTTGAATCCCCACTTCCTGTTGAACACGTTGAACAACATCTATGCCTTGATCGCCTTTGACCAGGACAAGGCCCAGACGGCGGTCGGCGAGTTGAGCAAGCTGCTGCGGCACGTGCTCTACGAGAACCAGCAGGACTTCGTGCCGCTGTGCAAGGAGGCCGACTTCATGAAGAACTATATCGAGCTGATGAGGATACGCGTGACCGACAATGTCAAGATCGAGACCAACATCAACGTCCAGCCCAACGACTCGACACCTGTCGCGCCGCTCATCTTCATCTCGCTCATCGAGAATGCCTTCAAGCACGGCATCTCGCCCCAGGGCTCTGGCCACATCAAGGTGGACTTGTCGCAGAGCGACGGGGACATCACCTGCGAGATACACAACACCTGCTACCCCAAGCGCGAGAACGACAAGAGCGGGTCGGGCATCGGCCTGGAGCAGGTCAGCCGCCGCCTGGAACTGATGTATCCCGACCGCTACACGTGGGAGAAGGGCACCAGTGCCGACGGCACCGAGTATTTTTCTATAATCACCATCAAGAAAGAAAAGCCATGACAATCAAGTGTGCAATTGTTGACGACGAGCCGCTGGCCGTGGAACTGCTGGCGAGCTATGTGAAGAAGATACCTTTCCTGGAACTGTGCGGCAAGTACTACAACGCTACCGAGGCCCTGCACGGCATCGGCGAGGCGCCCGTTGACCTGCTCTTCCTAGACATCCAGATGCCGGAGCTCAATGGCCTGGAGCTGAGCAAAATGATTCCCGAGAGCACGCGCGTCGTGTTCACGACGGCCTTTGACCAGTATGCCGTCGATGGCTTCAGGGTCAATGCGCTGGACTACCTGTTGAAGCCCATCAGCTATGCCGACTTCATGGAGGCGTGCAACAAGGCCCTGCAGTGGTTCCAGCTCGTGCAGCAGAGCGAGCAGCCCGCCCCGGCCAGCGCCGCCGAGGAGGAGCCGCGCAGCATCTTTGTCAAGAGCGAGTACAAGTTGCTGCAGATCAACCTCGACGACATCCGCTATATCGAGGGCCTGAAGGACTATGTCAAAATCCACACCGAGCAGTCGCCGCATCCCATCCTGTCGCTGATGAACATGAAGGCCATCGAGCAGCTGTTGCCCACGTCGCGCTTCATCAGGGTGCACCGTTCCTTCATCGTGCAGAAGAGCAAGATACGCGAGATCGAGCGCAACCGCATCGTCTTTGGCGACGTGTATATCCCCATCGGTGACAGTTACAAGCAGGCTTTCCAGGACTTCATCAATCTCAAGTGAGGCTGCCGGCGTGCGGTAGGCACGCTTTTTGCAATAGTGAGTTCAACAACTGTTTTTAATGATTTAGAGATAGACAATGGAATTTCATCTGATTGTAAACGGAAAGCAGGAAGGTCCCTTTTCCGTCGAAGAATTGTCGCAGCGGGGGATTACTCCCGACAGCGAAGTGTGGGCACCCGGCATGAGCGACTGGATGCAGGCAGGTGATGTGCCCGAATTGACGGCCGTGCTGCAGCGTGCCGAGTTTGAGGCTTCCCAGGCCGCCGCCCGTGCTGCCGAGAACGAGCCCCTGTCGGGCCAGCCCTATGAGCCCGCAACGGCTCCCGGCCAGGTGCCGCCCCGGGTGCCGCCCCGCATGCCCGTGCAGGAAGAAACGCGCAAGAAGGGCGGTTGCACGCCCTGGCTCATCGCTGCACTGATTCTTGCCATCCTGTTTGCCACGATGGTGTTTACCTGTCCTGAACGTCAAGACCATGAGGCCGCCATCCAAGAGGTGACCAAGGCCTGGGTCGGTGACAAGGTTGACGAGAACATGGGCAGCGTGACGGGCATTGGAGGCGTCTTCGGTGACTTGATCAACAAGGCCCTCAAGGAGATGACAGGCTTCGGTACCGATAGGGTCATTTCCCGCTATCTGGACGTGAAGAACTACGTCGTGTGCTCGGTGGGCAGCATGAACGTCGGCAACGGTGAGGAGAAGATGGTCTCGCTGGGCGTGTTCGGCCACGTGTTCACCTTCGGCAAGGAGGACATCGAGAAGGCATGGTCCAGGGCCATGGACGATTATGAGGCCAAGCACTCCCATGTTGCTCCGGCACCCGCTCCCGCTCCCCAGGACGAACAGGGCGAGGACTACGGCCAGGACGAGGCGATGCCCGACCCCCGCATGTTGCCCGACAGCGTGATGGGCATCGAGGTCCCCGAGGGCATGGACTCGATGGTCAACCAGATGGCCAATCAGGCGATACGCATGGCCAAGGAGTGGGCTAAGCAGCAGATCGACAACCTGGGACAGTAACCACACACACATTGTCACGCCTAACGAGGCTGTGTCATCATGAAGTGGACCCCAAAAGTTGGACAA
>JAFTFA010000139.1 GCA_017449785.1 Muribaculaceae bacterium
ATGTAACTGATCACTTGTAAGATCGTCTTGACTGTCTTGTTCATAACTTTGATGTGTTTTAAATGGTGAATAATTAGGGTTACTTCCGTGGCCGAAACCACTTCTCTTTACAGGTACAAAGTTACAAAAAATAATCGAGATTACCAAATATTTTCTGTGTTTCTTTTGTTTGTTTCAGGAAAATTCGTATCTTTGCCCACGAATAAAATAGCATACATATGGAAACGACTGCATTAAATCCTACCCAAATGCACTTGTTGAAGCTTTTTGCCTTCAACAATAGTGAGGAGTATGCCCGTGAGATACAGATGGTTCTCACTCGTCATTTTCAGGCTCAACTCGATGCTGAAGCAGATCGTCTTTGGGACGAAGGTATCCTGAATCAAGAGAAACTTGACATGATTCGTCAGGAAGATCTTCATGCTAAATAATGATTGAATGGCACGGCTAGTCCTTGACACGAATAGTCTCTTGCAATGCATTTCTCGTCGTAGCAAATACCACGATTTATGGCTATCTTTGCTGGACGGAAGAAATGAATTGTGTGTATCGACAGAGATACTTGAAGAGTATGCGGAAATATTGGAACGTAAAACCAGTCCCAAATTTGCGGAACTGGCCCTTGATGTGATTTCAAACAATCCCTATACAGTCTTTATCACTCCTTATTACCATTTCAAGTTAATCGTTGTCGACCCAGATGATGACAAGTTTGTGGATTGTGCTGTAGCCTCGAATGCAAGGTTTATAGTGACCGAAGACAGCCACTATGATGTGTTACAGAATCTCGAATTTCCACGTGTTGACGTAATAAAATTGGATGATATCATCCAGGAAATATAGTAAAGGGCGCAAAGGTGACTGGCACCTTTGCGCCCTAAATCATTATGATGTGGCGGGTGATTATTTAATCTACATCAAGATATGGCGGGGCAGGGGACTTTTTCTTCCGGATTCATGCTTGTATATCGGGAGGAAAGTCGTATCTTTGCAAAGACAATCGCCCCCTGGAAGAATTGGGATGCAAGTATAGCGAATAACTGGGAACTTTGATGCCGAGAAGAGATGATAATAGGTATGTTGATGCCCGCAGGACTGCACTGAGCAGGTCTGCCAGTAGCGTCGTGCTACAGAGCCTTGGCATCAAAGGCGGGGGAATTCAGACTGCTGTCGATCGTTATCCGTATTCAGTGAAGTCACAACATGTAGCACATCGCAACCCAACGACGCAGTATGATTCATCTTGTTTTGCCCGATACCGAGGCGGGAAGAGCAATGGCACTTGCCCTCCAACTGGATGGCCTTGCCCAACTGGCAGAGAGCGACAGCTCCCCGCAGCTGGCCGTCGTGGATGAACGGATGAAGCATGCCCTCGACACACTGAAACAAGAAAACAGGCTGGTCCACAAGTACGACTACATTTGGATCATGCGCTACCTCAACGAGACATCCACCAAGAAGGGCGACCTCTTCTTCCCGTCGGTGAACAGCTATCGGGAATACGTCACCACCTTCATGGGTCACGACCAGGTGGCGGGCCTCTCCACACTCTCACTCTATTACAGCTACGGCGACGGTCACTTCCCCGAGTGGACGTTCTCCGACACGAGGGATGCCACCGAACGCCTGCGCCGCGTGAACCTCGCCCGGCGCTTCGCCGTCATCTTCCTCAAGGGTCGCTAATCGGAGAGCCTTTCGGAAATCTCAGGGGCTTTCGGAAAGTTCTTCGGAAGGCGTTTGCGCTGCCCTTGACCCGGCTCAATTTTTTGATTATCTTTGCTACATCATTCGTTTAATTGGCGAAATTCGTAGTTTAAAAGATTAATGATTATGGAGTATTACAGCAATTACAACAGCAAGCAGTCACAGGCCATCACGCTCGACGCGCTGGCCGAAGTCATTCGCAGCGACGAGGCACTGAAGAAGAGCACGACCCTCTACCGCGACCTCATGGCCCAGGGACAGGAGAAGGCGGCCAAGGCCGTGAAGGAGTCGACGCCGCAGGTGGCCGTCAGCTTCCGCATGGAGGGCGGCAAGGGCAAGGACAACTGCCGCGAGTGTCTCCACCAGGTGCTGATCGACTTCGACGCGAAGGCACCCGGCGAGCGCCTGGCGGCCGAGGAACTGGAGCGCGTGAAGACCCTCCTCCGCACCTCCTACCACGCCCGTCTGGGCTACGAGAGCATCTCGGGCCTGGGCTATCACATCGTCGTACCCTTCATACTGCCCGACGGCATCGCCATCGACATGGGCGCCGACCCGAAGCAGGCCGAGGAGATTTTCACCCGCGCCTACCGCGCCATCGCCCGCCAGTACACCGTCTGGTGCGGCCACGAGATGGACATGGAGTGCAAGAACATCAACCGCCTGGCGGGCCTCAGTCACGACCCCGTCGCGGTCTATCGTCCCGATGCCCGTCCGATCCGCCTGACACGTGAGGAACTGGGCATCGACGCTGACGGCCGCCTGATCAGGATGAAGACCCCCAAGCGGGCCGTCGACCAGCAGGGCAACCCCGTCAGCCAGCCCCTCGGCGACCACCTCGAGCGTGCCGTCAGCATGGTCGAGGAGAGCGACATCAGTTTCGTCCCTGGCAACCGCCACAACTTCATCATGCGCGTCGCCTTCATCCTCAACCGCATGGGCGTCAGCGAGGACGAGGCAGCGCAGGCTCTCGACGACGCCTACCTCGGCCGGATGGACGGGCGGCCCTCGGCCATCCTCCACAGCTGCTACCGGACGGCCTCCGACGAGTTTGGCGTGTGGATGCCCCAGCGCTCGGCCGGCGCCGTGAAGACCGAGATCATCGCCGCCTTCCTCCGGAAGCAGCAACTGCAGTACGACATCCTCACTCAGAAGACCCGCCAGCGGCAGGACGACGGCCTCTGGCGCGAACTCAAGGAGCGCGACGAGAACGACCTCTACATGGCCTGCTGCGCCGAGTCGGACACCAACCTCACCGAGCGCCTCTTCCACACGGTGCTCAACTCGAGCGTCGTGCCCGAGGTCAACCCGCTGCGCGACTACGTCCTCTCACGCGCACCGTGGACACCCGACATGCCCGACTACATCGGACAGGCCGCCGACATGGTCCACATGGCCACCGACGCTGAGCAACTGCTCTGGCGACAGTGCTTCCCCAAGTGGTTCGTCGCCATGGTCGCCGGATGGACCGACGACCAGGTGGTTAACCATCAGGTGATCGTACTCGTCGGTCGTCAGGGCATCTACAAGTCGACCTGGATCAACCGCCTGCTGCCGCCCGAGCTGCTGGTCTATTCGACCGACAATGTCGACATCGAGCGCCTCGACAAAGACGAGCAACTGCGCGCCGCCGAGTACGGCCTGATCAACATCGACGAGCTCGACAAGCTCACCGACCGCCAACTGAACAAGCTCAAGCAGATGATCACCACCCAGAACGTCGACGTGCGCGCACCCTTCGGCCGTCACAAGGAGAAGCGCGTGCGCGTGGCATCCTACGCCGCCTCGGGCAACAAGGCGGAGTTCCTGACCGACCAGACGGGCAACCGCCGCTGGCTGCCATTCCACGTCGCCGCCATCGACTCGCCCTACGAACACCGACTGCCCTACGACGGCATGTTCGCCCAGGCGCTCCATCTGCTGCAGCACGGCTTCAACTACTGGTTCGACCTTCCCGACATCCAGGCCCTTGAGCAGCATGTGGAGACCTTCATGATCCCCACCAGCGAGGAGGAACTCATCCCCATCTACTACTCGCCCGCCCGTCTCGAGGACCCTGGCTCGAAGTTCCTCACCCTGGCCGAGATCTCCGCCAAGATCGTCGCCTTCGGCAACCTGAAGAAGAACCCCGACCCCCGCCGTCTCGGCGCCATCATGACCAAGCTCGGCTTCGAGAAGGAGCGCAAGGGGCACAATAATCGGCGCGGCTACTACGTTCACGAAAACATCCAGTCGGAGATAGAGCAAATGCACAATCCCGACGTCTTCTAATGCGACCGTGCGACCATGCGACCATCAGTTTCTATAGAGACATTAAAAATAAAAATTAATCCATTATTGCCATTTACTAATTTTTAATAACTCTATGAAATCAATGGTCGCAACGGTCGCATGGTCGCAATTTTAATGTCCCACAGAAATCACGGAAATCACAGAAAGTGCCTTCGGCACGGGCTGCGCACGGCAAGCGAAGCACGACTTTTCCTTCGGCGTCGACCGTTGGTTCTGATTTTTCTGTGATTTCTGTGGTTTCTGTGTGACAACAAAACAATGAATTAACTTTACACGACATTTCGCCATTTTTCCGCCATTTCGACCCATTATACTAAACTCAGACTTTAGATAGACTAAACTGGGACTTTACCCTAACTAAACTCCCACTTTAGTGCCTGTAAAGTCCGAGCACCAGAATTTGGGGGTGAATTATGGCAGTCTAAAAAAATATTTACTGCGAAATTGTATTACATTTTGGAATAACCTTGGAAAAGTAATCGGACCCTTTGTGAGAAATATTTCCCAAAATCGTTTGGTAGTGTTGAACATTTTATTTACTTTTGCCGATGAGTACGCGACGTGAACGGTCGAACAAGACAATTCTCTATGTCGTTGGCATGTTTATTGTTATCATCGCATTGTGGAGGGGACTGTTATTATTAAACAGGGACGGTTCTTCTGACATAACAAAAGAACCGCATTCTATGCTAAATTCCTAACATTAATTGATTTTTAACTATATATTTAACACTTGAGGATCTAAGCTTACCTTGTTGACCGCACGGTATACGTTATCGGGGTTGTATTTCACTCTATCTCTGACCA
>JAFTFA010000140.1 GCA_017449785.1 Muribaculaceae bacterium
ATATAGCACTCATCGCACGCAGAGCATAAACATCCGACTCTTGTGTAGCATTGATGTTCCAGTAGGCTTCGATTGACTGAGCCAAGGCATCAAATCCGGCGCAACACGTCAAATATCGACTATTGCTATGGGTAAACTGAGGAAAAAGGAAAACATCATCAGGCAATATCGACCGGTCACAAATGGAATGCTTCACACCATCGATATAACAAACCGCAAACTGTGTGGATTCGGCACCTGTACCTGCGGTAGTAGGCATAGCCAACAATTGGGCCTGACAACCACTATAGTATCTAATCAACTTCGCCATATCCATCACGCTTCCACCGCCAACAGCGATAATTATTTCGGGTTTGCACTTGACCAGCAATTCGACACCGGCATCCACATCTTCTTTCTTGGGATTCTCGGTAAAGTCCTCATATTCTGTACAATTCAAGTCATGACTCGTTATAATCTCATCAAGCAACGACTTGGCACCACATGATATGTATGACTTCTTACCATGTACGAGAAATACGCTATGCAAATTGGCGACATAAGAAGAAAAAGCTTTCTTCATATCCTCACGCTCCAAAAACATTTGAATGTTTTGGTAATAAGAAGAAAAATCACGATCGTTCATTATCTGTGGCAATATAACTTCAGATGAGGTTTTCACTAGAGTTGAATCTATAGATTAAAGCACCTTACATGATGCCGCGGTCGCGGAGGCGTTTCTGCCAGTTCCAAGCGCTGAGCATGGTGTCGTCGAGAGAGATCTCGGCGTGCCAGCCCAGGACCTCGTTGGCGCGTTTGGGATCGGCCCAGATCTGGACGATGTCGCCCGGGCGACGCGGAGCAATCTTGTGGGGCACCTTCACGCCCGTCGCACGCTCAAACGAGTGCAGCAGCTCGAGCACCGAGGCACCGTTGCCGGTACCGATGTTAAAGATTTCCAGGGCCTCGTCGCTCTTGTCCTCGAGCATGCGCTCCAGGGCCTTGACGTGGGCCTTGGCCAGATCAACGACGTTGATGAAGTCGCGGATGCAGGAGCCGTCGGGCGTGGGATAGTCGTCGCCAAAGATGCTCAACTCCTTGCGCACGCCGATGGCAGTCTGGGTCAAGTAGGGCACCAGATTCTGGGGCACACCGTTGGGCAACTCACCGATCTCGGCACTGGGATGGGCACCGATGGGGTTGAAGTAGCGCAACAGGATGGCCTTGATGGGACTGCCGCTGCGGATGACGTCATGGATGATGTCCTCACAGATCTGCTTGGTCGCGCCATAGGGCGAAGTAGCCTTCTTGGTCGGGGCGTCCTCGGTGATGGGATTCTTGTCGGGCTCGCCATAGACCGTGCACGACGAGGAGAAGACAAATCCCTTCACGCCGAACTCGGGCATGAGTTCCAGCAGGTTGAGCAGGATGTTGATGTTGTTGCGGTAATACATGATGGGCTTCTCGATGCTCTCGCCCACGGCCTTGCTGGCAGCAAAGTTGATGATGCCGTTGATGCCGGGATGGTCCTCAAAGAGCTTGCGCACCACAGCACGGTCGGTGCAGTCACCCTCGACAAAGTCGGGACGCTCGCCAGTAATGTGCTCAATGCCGTCGAGCACATCGATATTGCTGTTACTCAAGTTGTCGATAATCACCACCTCGTAGCCGGCCTGTTGCAACTCGACCGTCGTGTGAGAACCGATAAAGCCGGTTCCGCCAGTCACCAGAATTTTACCTTTCTTCATAATCTCGTTGTATTTTTTATTCAGTTAATGTTTCTTGTTTCTATTTCGGATAAAATCAATGCATTCCTCAAAGATTCTTGCCCGGCTCAGTTTCATCGTCAAGCCATAGAGCAAGGCAGCCACCAGGATGCGTGCCACGAGCAGCAGGCGCAGGTCGCCAATGGCGCATGTTACCCAATAGGTCACAACCATCACCGCCAGGCTGATCAACATGAACGGCACGATGTCACGCAGCATGGTCAGCAACCGATAACCGACCATCCTTGAAGCGAACATCTGCCAGACAAAAAGCCAGACTACATTGATGGCAGCAAATCCTATCACCATTGCCGTGAATCCCAAGGAGTGGCACGCCAGCACCGTTGCGATGACAATGGCTATCTGGCCGATGTTCAGCCACATGTAGATATCTGACTTGCCCAAGCTCAAGAACAGATTCTGATAGACCGTGAACAACGGCAAGAATGCACCGCCCAGGCAGAGGATCTGCAACAGCGGGATGCTGTCCACCCACTTGTCGGTAATCGTCAACAGGATGAACTCGGGAGCGACCATGGCCAGGCCGAACATGGCCGGGAACGCCATAAATGCAGTGAATCGCATGATCTTGCCGAACACCCGGCACATGCGTTCCTTGTCATCGACGACGCGGACCAGAACGGGCTGGGTAATCTGTGAAACCGTGCCCGACACCAGCGAGCTGGCCATCGTGTTCCACTTGTTGGCCTGGGTGTAATTACCCACCGCAGTAGCAGGGAACAGGCGGCCGAAGATGACCGTCAACACATTGTTGCTCACCGTTGACATGATGCTCGTGATCAACACCTTGTAGCTGAAAGCAAACATCTGCTTGACAGGCGTGAAGTCAACCTTCAAGGTGGGCCACCAGCGGGCAAAGTAGTAACGGCCGACACAGGTCACCGCATTATATAATACCTGCTGCGTGGCCAGACTCCAGTAGGAGTAACCATGATAGGCCATCGTCACGCCCACGGCGCCCGACACAAACAGGGCCGTTATCGATATGATCGCTTTCTCCTTGATCCTGAGGCTGCGCACCAGCACGGCATTGGGCGAAATGCCCAGCGCAGCAAAGATGAAACTCACGAAGATGAAACGGGAAAGCGACGTCAAGCACGGCTGATGGAAGAAAGCCGCAATCAACGGAGCGCACAGGAAGAGCAGCAGATACATGGACAGGCTCACCCCTATCGAGAACCAGAAGACCGAATTATAGTCGTTGTGCTTGATGTCCTTGACATTGATCAACGCCACGCCAAATCCGCTGTCCTGCAGATTGACGGCAATGAGCGTGAAGATGGCCAGCATACCCACGATGCCATACTCCTCGGGCGACAACAGCCGGGCCAGGAAGATGCCGATAACCAGATTGAGCAACTGCATTCCACCGCTGCTCATCAGTCCCCAGAAGAGGCCCTGGGCCGTCTTCTGTTTCAACGTCTGATTATCGTTGCCGTCACTCATTGCCGTGCCAGTATCTTGTCGATCCACTCGCGCACACAGGCATCACCGCCACGGCGCTCGAGGATGTATATTCCGGGAATACCTTTCACCTTGTCACAGGCATCGGCAGGGCAGGCAGCCCACCCCACTGCAGCCAGCAGGTCATAGCAGTTCACATCGTCGCCGACGTAGGCCACCTGCTGCAAGGTGATTCCCATTTCGTTACAAATCTCACGCGCCGCCGCCAGCTTGCCGCCATCGCGGGCACTCTGCTTGAGGTAGTCAAGGCCGAGTTTGCGGGCACGGTTCACGTTGATGGGCGTATTCTCGCTGGTGACGATACCCACCTTGACGCCCGTGTGCTGCAGCAGTTGCAGCCCCATGCCGTCGCGCGTGTTGAACTTCTTGAACTCGGTGCCATCGGTACCGTAGTACATGCCCCCGTCGGTGAGCGTGCCGTCAACATCGGTCAGGAACAGCCGGATGTCGTCGGGATGAGGCACTTGGCATTTAACGTCTCTATCTAGTTCTTCCATGATGGATTGATCATTATTTCAGGTACTTCTCGATATGATAGCGCGGGCGATGCTTGCCCTCGGTGTAGATGCGGCCGATGTAGGCAGCGATGATGCTCAAGCAGATGAGCATGCAGCCGCCGACAAACCAGATAGACAGCATCAACGAGGCCCATCCCTGGACACCGCGGCCCTGGCACAACGCCACGATCACATAGATGAGGATACACAGGCTGATGAGCAGGAAAATCGACCCCAGATAGAAGATGAGACGCAATGGCTTGACGCTGAACGAGGTGATGCCGTCGATAGCAAATGACAGCATCTTGCTCAACGGGTACTTGCTCTCGCCGGCCTGCCGCTCAAGGCGGTCATAATAGACCTTGTCGGTCTTGTAGCCCAGCAGGGGCACCAGGCCGCGCAGGAACAGGTTGCGCTCCTCAAATTGGCACAGCGCATCTACCGCGCGGCGGCTCATCAGCCTGAAGTCGGCATGGTTATAGACCGACTTCACACCCATTCCTGTCATGAATTTATAGAACATCTGGGCCGTGGTGCGCTTGAAGAAAGTGTCGGTCGTGCGCTTGCGGCGCACACCGTAAACGATGTCACAACCCTCGTTATACTTCTTTACCATCTCGGGGATGGCGTTGATGTCGTCTTGCATGTCAGCATCAATCGAGACGGTGACATCGGCGTCTTCTCGTGCCGTGTCAAGTCCCGCCATGAGCGCATTCTGGTGACCCACATTACCGGCCAGCTTGAGGCCTCGCACGTGGGCATCCTGCTCGCC
>JAFTFA010000141.1 GCA_017449785.1 Muribaculaceae bacterium
ACACCATCTACGGCACCGAGATCCGCGAGGACTATGACCTGCCCGTTCGCATGGTTGCCGATATGTCATCCGACATCTTCTCACGTCCCGTTGACGTGTCCAAGTATGACCTGATCTACGGTGGCGCTCAGAAGAACATCGCCCCCGCCGGCGTGACCTTCGTCATCGTCAAGGAAGACGTCCTGGGCCAGGTTGACCGCGTGCTCCCCACTATGGTCAACTACAAGACCCACGTCGACAAGGGCTCGATGTTCAACACTCCTCCCGTATTCCCCATCTACGCAGCCCTGCAGACCCTGAAGTGGTACAAGGAGCTGGGTGGCGTGAAGGAGCTCCAGCGCATCGACGAGGAGAAGGCCGCCTACCTGTATGACGCCATCGACTCGAGCAAGATGTTTGTCGGCACCGTTAAGCCCGAGGACCGCTCGATCATGAACGTCTGCTTCGTGATGAAGCCCGAGTACAAGGAGCTCGAGAAGGACTTCCTCGACTTCGCCGGTACCAAGGGCATCGTCGGCATCAAGGGTCACCGCTCGGTCGGCGGTTACCGCGCATCGCTCTACAACGCACTGCCCCTCGAGAGCGTGAAGGTGCTTGTTGAGGCCATGAAGGAGTTTGAGAAGAACCATTAATCATTAACACAACAATACAAGGAGTAACAAAGAAATCATGAAGATCTTAGTTGCAACCGAGAAGCCCTTTGCTCCCGTAGCTGTACAGGGCATCCGTGAGGTGATCGAAGGTGCAGGCCACGAGCTCGTTCTCGTCGAGAAAGGCACCCGTGATGACATGATTAAGGCTATTGCCGACTGCGCCGGTCTGATCGTGCGCAGCGACAAGGTGGACAAGGAAGTATTTGACGCCGCTCCCCAGTTGAAGGTGGTTGTTCGCGCCGGTGCAGGTTACGACAACATCGACCTGGCCGAGGCTACCGCCCACGGCGTGTGCGTCATGAACACCCCCGGCCAGAACAGCAACGCCGTTGCCGAGCTGGTAATGGGTATGCTCGTCACCCTCATCCGCAACCGTTATAACGGCACCAGCGGCACCGAGCTGCTGGGCAAGACGCTGGGTATCCATGCCTATGGCGCCGTTGGCCGCTGCGTGGCACGCATCGCCAAGGGCTTCGGCATGAAGATCAGCGCCCTCGACCCCTGGGTGAAGGACGAGGTGATGGAGGCCGACGGCATCCACCCCGTTCACAGCGTCGAGGAGCTCTACAGCCAGAACCAGTACGTCAGCCTGCACATCCCCGCAACCGACGAGACCCGCGGTTCGGTCGGCAAGAAGCTCATCGAGCTGCTGCCCAAGAATGGTGTGCTCATCAACGCCGCACGCAAGGAGGTTATCGACGAGGCCGGTCTGGCCGAGGCCATGGAGGCACGTCCCGACTTCCGCTATGTTGCCGATGTCAAGCCCACCAATGCCGACGAGCTTGAGGCCAAGTATCCCGAGCGCGTACTGTTCACCCCCAAGAAGATGGGTGCCCAGACCGCCGAGGCCAACATCAACGCCGGTCTTGCCGCCGCCAACCAGGTGGTTGCCCACCTCAAGGACGGCTGGAACCGCTTCCAGGTCAACAAGTAAATGACAGGTCGGGGATACCGTTAAATGATCCCCCACTCGACCGATAAAGCCTGCTGCCCGTCGATGACGGATGGCAGGCTTCGTCTTTTTGGGCTCATCAGGGTTGCACCAGGCCGGAATAATGATTACCTTTGCCACAAGCAAACAGACTTAAAAACAAGAACTCATGAAGTTAGCCGAAGCATTAAGCATCCGTAAGGATCTGCAGACGCGCATCGAGCAATTAAAGATGCGCATTATCAACAATGTGAGGGTGCAGGAAGGCGAGCAGCCTGCCGAAGAGCCCAAGGAGCTGCTCACGGAGCTGGACAGTTGCCTCAAGCAACTGCAGGAACTCATCTATCGCATCAACGTGACCAACATGCACGCCAAGAGCGGCGACAAGACGCTCACACAACTGATGGCCGAGCGCGACGTGCTGACCAAACGCGTGCAGACGCTGCGCGAGGTGTTCAACCAGGCATCATCGTCTAGCGAACGCTACTCCCGCAGCGAGATCAAGTATGTGACCACCATTGATGTCAAGGCGATGGGCAAGCAGCTCGACAAGCTGTCGTCACAGCTGCGCACACTCGACGTTGAGATACAATCGATCAACTTTGCCACCGATCTGATGTAACAATTCCTCACATCATCACGGTGGCCAGAACTAATAACAGGAATTGTAGGTTGTGGCTCGGTGGGGCGAACTGGAACACCCCCTAACTGGTACCGCACGGGACTGCGGTTATTGCCCACGCAGTGGCAATAACGGTGCATGTCCAGCACGCCAGCACGCGGCACGATGCATCAAGCAAGTAGCACTACCACCAGTTGACCACTGTCCACAACCGAGGGAGGGACGCGGGAATAGTATAGTGTAAGTGTACACCGGGACAGCTCTTCTTCTGTCCCAGAAAAGCCCAAAAAGACGGCACCGCCTTGCGCAGCGATGCCGCCTTTCATTGATTACTTCAAGAATAGATCAGTTGGTACCCAGGAGCCTGAAGGAAACGGGCAGCGTGTACCACACGCGCACGGGCTGACCATTCTGACGACCCGGGCTGAACTTGGGCAGCGACTTAACGACGCGGATGGCTTCCTTGTCGAGGTCCTTGTCCACCGAACGGGCCAACTTCACCTCACCGACACGGCCGTCCTTCTCGATAACGAATTGCAGGATGACTTTACCCTGAACATTGTTCTCGGCGGCCATGGCCGGGTACTGGATGTGTGAGCTCAGATACTTCATCAGCGCGATATCGCCACCGGGGAACTGGGGCATCTGCTCTACCGAGCGAAAGATCACCTCCTTTACCACCTTGGGGGCCTCGGTCTTTTCCTCGACGACAATCTCGTCCTTCCATTCCCGCATAACATCTTTTTTGTCCGTGCCCTTATCGAAATCAACACTGCCGGCCGAATGATCAGACTCCATCTGTTCTTCTTGAGACTTGATCTCGTCCTCCTTGCTCACCTGGTCGTCCTCGACAATAGCAGCTTCGGTAACTTTGATAGTATTCAGCACTTCCTCGGGGAGGACTTCGGGCTTCTCTTGGTCGAGACGGGCCTTCTCCGGTTCAGGTTCCTCAACGGCCGGAGTCATGTCGATGAACACTACTTCTTGGTCGGTTACGTCTGCGATGCGTTTTTGCTCCATATACTCGTTCACCTTGATCAACCCAATGATGAGCAAGCCAAACCCGATCACTGTGTAGATAACAGCTCTCATGTGACGCCTGGGAGAATCGGTCCTGATAACGTATGCACCAAAGTCCTTGTTCTTCCCCTCAAACACCAGATCGCACCATTCGCGCGATGATAAATTAACTTCGTTCGTCATAATACTTTGATTTTAAAAGTTCAACAAATGCACATTCACCAGTATTATTCAGTCGTTATGTCATTTTGAATTTGTATTCGGTTTCACAACTGTAACCAACATAAATCAAAACATTTTTTGGTTAATAATACCAGTTATCTCACACCTGCAAAATTACTATAGATCATAGAAATATGACGAGCATTTAATGGTCATAGTTTAAACACCAACACGCTGACTATCAATCATATATAAAACAAAAAGGTCATTCGGGGGTAATCCGCTTTTTGGGGTTGTCCGCTTCACCAGTTTTTTGGCCCATAAACTGGTTCAGACAAGGAAAAAACCATTAAAGTCCAGGGGGAGAAATGCCCATGTCACACCAACGCTTCAAACTGTCATGCTATCTTGTGCGTAAATGGAGCCTACTCTGCCAGGCTTGCAGGTCGAATGGCCTTAACAATAATTATTAAATATAGACACACCCAAGCACAGTTACACACAACAAGCGGCGCCACCTTGAAAAGTGACGCCGCTTGTAACTATGCGGGGTTTAACCGAAAGTGTCGATTAGTTGGTACCCTGGAGCTTGAAGGTAACGGGCAGCGTGTACCATACACGCACGGCCTGACCATTCTGACGACCCGGAGTGAACTTGGGCAGCGACTTAACGACGCGGATAGCTTCCTTGTCGAGGTCCTTGTCCACCGAGCGAGCCACCTTCACCTCACCGACGCGACCGTCCTTCTCTACAACGAATTGCAGGATGACCTTACCTTGAACATTGTTCTCGGCGGCCATGGCCGGGTACTGGATGTGAGAGCTCAGATACTTCATCAGTGCAGCATCGCCACCGGGGAACTGGGGCATCTGCTCTACCGAACGGAAGATCTCCTCCTTTACCTCCTTGGGTTTCTCTACGGGCTTCTCAACGAC
>JAFTFA010000142.1 GCA_017449785.1 Muribaculaceae bacterium
AGTGATCAATAGGCGACCTTGTCTTCCTTGTCAGCCCACTTGTTGAAGGCATCGATGGCATCGGTGTCCTCCATGTGGATACAGGGGATGGAACGCTCGAGATGAGGCTTTTCTATTTCCTTGTAGATGAAGTCGTCACCAAAGTTGATGCGGTCGGCATCAGCAGCGGTGTTTCCATAATAGATGCGTCTCACGCCTGCCCAATAGAGCGCACTCAGGCACATGGGACAGGGTTCACAACTCGAGTAAACGACACAACCGTCGAGCTTGAAATTACGAGTCATGCTGCAAGCCTTGCGAATGGCATTAACCTCGGCATGGGCTGTCGGGTCATTATCAATAGTAACACTATTGCATCCGACCGCCAGCACCTCGCCATCCCTAACGATGACAGCTCCAAACGGGCCACCGCCACGGTCAATATTCTCGTTGGCAAGATCACATGCTATCTTCATGAACCGACGATCATCGTCGGTAATGGGAAATTGATTTGTAGTCATTGAAAGTCTAAATTTTTATATAAAAATATAAAAACATCTTAAAAAGTTTGTATAATTCCAAAAAACGGTTGTACATTTGTACGTGTGTTTTTCATGGTATTAGATTTAAGGTTTGTGGAGGCTGTCGTGAGACATCTTCCACTTTTTTATTTCTTGCGGTTGTGCGGTGCCACTTTGCAGCGGTAATTGCACGAGAATTTACCTTTCACCATATTATTTAACTTGGTGCGGATGAGCTGCTTGCGTATCGGTGAAATGCGGTCGACAAACAGCGTCTTGTCCAGATGGTCACACTCGTGCTGGATCACGCGGGCAAGATAACCCTCGATGTCCTGCTCGTGCTCCTGGAACTGCTCGTCCTGCCAGCGGATGTGGATTTTCTCGTGACGATAGACGTTCTCGTGAATGCCCGGCACGCTCAGGCAGCCTTCCTCACGCGAAATGGAGGGAGCGCTCTCATCCACCGTGATCTCGGGATTGATCAGCACCATGCGGCAATCCTTCAGTTCGGGGAAATCCTCGGCAAGGGGATCCACGTCAATATAGACGATGCGAGCGTTGACGCCCACCTGTGGAGCGGCGATGCCGATGCCCTGGGTGTGATACATGGTCTCCTTCATGTTCTCGATGAGTTCTTGCAGATTCGGGAAGTCGGGAGTGACTGTGGCATTCTCGGCGCGCAGCACGGGATGCCCATAGATATAAATAGGTAAAATCATGATTCAGTATTTTCAGGTTGGTTATATCTACTTTGCAAGTAATCATTGAGGATGATGGTGGCAGCTATGGCATCGACACGGGACTTGTCGCGGCGGTCGCTCTTCTTCATGCCCCCGGCAATCATCGCTTGATGGGCGATGGTGCTGGTGAAACGCTCGTCATACATGACAATCGGCATCTGGGGCAATTCCTTGCGCAACCGATTGACAAACGGCGTGATATACTTCATGCTCTCGCTGGGCTCGCCGTTCAACTGCGAGGGCTGTCCAATGACAATGCGATCTACTGTCTCACGGGCGATATAGTCCTTGATGAACTGCATCAGTGTGTGGGTGGGGACTGTAGCCAGGTTGCCCGCCACGATCTGCAGCGGGTCGGTGACAGCCACACCAGTGCGCTTGCGGCCATAGTCGATGCCCAAGATGCGTCCCATCTATCCTCTACGTTAATTAAGAATTAGCCTTGGTGCATGGTGAGCAGGAACTCGTCGTTGTCGCGGGTGCGGTCCATGCGTTCCTTGACAAACTCCATCGCCTCGACCGAGGTGCGGTCGCTCAAGAAGCGACGAATGATCCACATCTTGTTGAGCGTATCCTGGGGCAGCAACAAGTCATCGCGGCGCGTGCTCGATGCCATGACATCGACGGCAGGGAAGATGCGCTTGTTGGAGAGCTTGCGGTCAAGCTGCAGCTCCATGTTGCCGGTTCCCTTGAATTCCTCAAAGATGACCTCGTCCATCTTGGAGCCCGTCTCGGTCAATGCAGTGGCAATGATGGTCAAGCTGCCGCCGCCCTCGATGTTGCGCGCAGCACCGAAGAAGCGCTTGGGACGCTGCAACGCATTGGCATCCACACCACCAGTCAAGATCTTTCCCGATGCCGGAGCAATCGTGTTATAGGCACGGGCCAGACGGGTAATCGAGTCGAGCAGGATGACCACATCATGGCCGCACTCGACCAGGCGCTTGGCCTTGCTCAATACCAGGTCGGCAATCTTGACGTGACGGTCGGCCGGTTCATCAAATGTCGAAGCAATCACCTCGGCATTGACGCTGCGGGCCATGTCGGTTACCTCCTCGGGGCGCTCGTCGATGAGCAGGATGATCATGTAGGTCTCGGGGTGATTCTCCGAGATGGCATTGGCAATCTCCTTGAGAAGCATCGTCTTACCGGTCTTGGGCTGGGCGACGATCAGGCCGCGCTGGCCCTTGCCGATGGGCGAGAACATATCCACCACGCGCTGGGAAACCGTCGGGTGGCGCTTGCTCACCAGGTCAAATTTCTCATCAGGGAACAAGGGAACCAGATGCTCAAAGGGCACGCGGTCACGCACATAGGCGGGCGTGCGGCCATTGATCAAGCGTATCTCGCTCATGGGGAAGTATTTCTCACCCTCCATGGGCGGACGGATGGTGCCCTCGATGACGTCACCGGTCTTCAGGCCATAGGCCTTGATCTGCGACTGCTGGACGTAGATGTCATCGGGCGAGGTGAGATAGTTATAATCGCTGGAGCGCAGGAAGCCATATCCCTCAGGAGCGATGTCGAGCACGCCCTGGGCCTCCAGGATGCCGTCGAAGTTATAGGGCTGGTCCAGATAAGGATTGACCTCGGCAATCTGTTGCTGTTGCTGCTGCTTCATTTTGCGCTTCTTGTTCTTGCTCTCCTTCACTACCTTGGGCTCCTGGATGACAATGGGCGCGATGGCAGCCTCTTCGGCTTGACGGCGACGTTCCTCCTCGGCACGGCGCATGGCTTCTTCCTTCTCCTGCTGGGTGCGGGGCTTGAAAGTGAAACTGCTGCCTGTATTGAAAAACGAGTTGAGCGACACACCTTCGCGCTCTCGTGTTTCCTGTTCGGCCTGCTGGCTGACTGCCTCAGGATTATCTTGCGGCTCCATCATGCCATCGTTGGTGGCAGCGGGCTCCTGCTGGTCGGGCTGCTGAACCGGTTCTTCGGCATTTTCCTCAAAGGGCAAGACGGGTTGTTCCTCAACGACCTGTTTGGCTTTACGGGTGCGGCGACGGGGTGCAGCCTCGGTAGCAGCGGGAGCCGGCTCTGCTGCGGCTTCATCTGCCGTTGCGGAAGCCTCGGCAGGTTTCTCGTTGTCATCGGCAGCCTGTTCTGCCTCGCGGGCAGCTTTCTCGGCGGCACTGGGACGTCCGCGCTTGCGCTTGGGCTTCTCTGCCTCGGCCGGTTTATCTGTTTCCTTGTCGTCGGCCACGGGCTGTTGGTCCTGGGAACTATTCTTTTTTGCTTTTTTCTCTGAGGCCGGTTTTTCTTCTATTTTAGGTTTCTCCTCAATTTTGATTTCTTCTTTTGATGGATTCTTTGGCGCGACTGCATCGTCCTTAATGACTTCGTTGCCGTTAGCCTTTGCAGCCGGTTGGCGAATGCGCTCGCGGCGACGGCGAGTAGGCTCAGGAGTATTAGCAGCATCGGCCTCGGCCTGATGGTCAAGCACTTGGTACACGAGGTCCTCGTGAGTGATGGAATCGACACGTTTAATACCCATAGATTTAGCTACCTCGCGAAGCTGGTCGTCGCTCATAGCGTTCAGTTGATTGATATTGTACATAAAAGTTCAAAAAATATTGCAAACGGTGCCAGCAAGCTAACCAAAGCTTGAAAACAAAACACCGTTATGTGCACTCTGGCGCACATCTTTCTTGTTATTAATGATTTGTCATTATAGCAGGCAATTCAATCAATCTCTGAAATAATACCCCAATGATGTTGTGGGTGCATCATAGACCATAAAGACATGGGTTTGTGTTACTCCGCTTGTTTTACAATAAAATAGAGTAAACTTCTGGGAGATAAAATTGAAAAAATTGCCGCAAAACGCTCTGTCTATAGCTGAATTGCGTTGCAAAATTAGTGAAAATTGACAACATGGACAAAAAAAGAACGAAAAAAGCACTAATTTTGCAGTCTAAAAAACGAAAACATGGATTTTGACCGTCAAAAAATTGCTGAACACGTCAACCTGCCCGTCATGAAACTGGTGGGCAGCGTAGCCGACGAGTTGCATCGCGAGTGCTATGTTGTGGGTGGATATGTCCGGGACATCTTCCTGGAACGACCCAGCAGCGACATGCACTTTGTGACCGTGGGCAGCGGCATCGAGGTAGCCAGGGCGGTAGCGTCCCGACTGGGGCGGCGTGCCCACTTGTCGGTGTTCCGCACTTATGGCACAGCCCAGGTCAAGACGCGACAGTGGGAACTGGAATTTGTCGGTGCTCGCCGCGAGTCCTATCATCGCGAGAGCCGCAATCCCATTGTGGAGGACGGCACCCTCGACGATGACCAGAAACGCCGTGACTTCACGATCAATGCGATGGCCATCTGCCTGAACAAGGACCGCTATGGCGAACTGCTCGACCCCTTTGACGGCCTGGGCGACCTGGAGCGCCGATTGATTCGCACTCCGCTCGATCCCGACATCACCTTCAGCGACGACCCGTTGAGGATGATGCGTGCTGTGCGCTTTGCCACCCAGCTGGATTTTGACATTTATCCCGAGACATTTGAAGCCATCCGCCGCAATGCGGGTCGCATGAACATCATTACCCGCGAGCGCATTGCCGAGGAGTTGATGAAGATTATGCGCAGTCCCCACCCGTCCCGCGGCTGGCTGTTGCTCGACCAGAGCGGCCTGCTGCCGATGGTGTTTCCCGAGTTGGCGGCGCTCAAGGGCGTCGAGACCGTCAACGGCCGTGGCCACAAGGACAACTTCATGCACACGCTACAGGTGCTGGACAACGTGGCCACATCGAGCGACAACGTGTGGCTGCGCTGGGCTGCAGTGCTCCATGACGTGGGCAAGGCCCGCACCAAGCGTTGGGATCCCCAGTTGGGATGGACCTTCCATAACCACAACTTTGTGGGCGAGAAGATGGTACCCAAGATTTTTGCCAAGATGCGCCTGCCGCTCAATGACCACATGAAATATGTGAAAAAACTCGTCGGGCTGCACATGCGCCCCATCGCCCTGGTCGAAGATGAGGTGACCGACAGTGCCGTGAGGCGGTTGCTGTTTGATGCCGGCGACGACATCGACGACCTGATGACACTGTGCAAGGCCGACATTACCAGCAAGAACCAGAACAAGGTGCAACGCTTCCGCGAGAACTTCGACCTGGTGAAACAGAAACTCGTGGACATCGAGGAGAAAGACCGTGTGCGCAATTTCCAGCCCCCGGTCGATGGCGAGGAGATCATGACGACCTTCGGGCTCGCGCCGTCAAGGCCTGTGGGCTATATCAAAGATGCCATCAAGGACGCTATCCTGGACGGCATTATCACCAATGACTATGCCTCGGCCCATCGTCTCATGATGGACAAGGCCGCCGAACTGGGCATAACACCAGTCCATAACGATCAACTCCATTATACCAGAATGAAGGTATCCATGGGTGAGCTGACTATTGCTGCCAGCAGCCAGGGCGTGGCATTCATCGGGTGGAATGGCGACGGGCTGGACCGCGTAGCCCAACAGCTGGGTCTCACGCTTGAAGAGGCGATGACTCCCCTACTCGCCCAATGCGTCAAGCAACTCGGCGAGTATTTTGACGGCAAGCGCCAGGAATTCTCCCTGCCCCTGCACATGGAGGGCACAGATTTCCAGATGCGGGCATGGGAGGTGTTGAGGGAGATACCATACGGCACGACCATTTCCTATAGCGAGCAGGCCAAGCGACTGGGCAGGCCGACGGCTTACCGTGCCGTTGCTCAGGCCAATCACAATAACCCGGTGTGCATCGTTGTCCCCTGTCATCGTGTCATCAACGCCGATGGCAGCCTGGGTGGCTATGCATCGGGCACAGACATCAAGCAACGGCTGCTGGCTCTGGAGCAGTCGGTGATGAGTGCTGCACACCATCAGGGCGAAGAAGCCGAAGAATAGCCGGTTCCATGTTCGCTATCCCACGCTCCCTAAAATAACCAGTAACTGAAGTTTGTACCTCGTTTTTATATATTTGGGCTATACACGCGTCAATGAACTATTAATTTTTTCAATGATATGACCGATCGTAAACTGCCACATCCTCTCGTGTCCATCATCCCGGTTGTTGTGCTCATCGGGTTGCTGGTGGTTGTCATTATGCTGTTCGGCAGCGACTCGCTGAGCGGTGGCAGCCAGATTGCCCTGCTCATTGGGCTGGCTGTGTGTGTGCTGATTTCAATGTCTGTCTATCACACGCCGTGGAAGACGTTTGAGCAGCAGATGACCAAGACGATGGGCGACGTGTCGATCACGCTGCTCATCCTGTTGACGGTGGGCATGCTGTCCGGGTCCTGGATGATCAGCGGCGTTGTGCCGACTCTCATCTATTACGGTGTCCAGATATTGTCCCCGCAGTTCTTCCTGGTGAGCGCCTGCGTCATCTGTTCCCTGGTGTCGCTGCTGTCGGGCAGTTCATGGACGACGATCGCCACCATTGGCGTCGCATTGCTGGGTATCGGTAACGCGTTGGGCATCTCCGAGGCATGGACAGCGGGCGCCATCGTTTCGGGTGCCTACTTCGGTGACAAGATGTCACCCTTGAGTGACACGACCATCCTGGCATCCTCATCGGTCAGGGTCGATATCTTTGAGCACATCCGCTACATGGTCATCACCACGGTGCCGTCCATCACAATCACATTGATCATCTTCCTGGTCGCAGGACTGGGGCACGGCAATGACGGAGCATTGCAAGTCGAGCAATACACCGAGGGCCTTGCAGGCACTTTCCACATCTCGTTGTGGACGCTGCTCGTGCCCTTGATCACGGGAATACTCATTGCCCGCAAGGTGCCGTCGCTGATGGTGCTGTTCATTTCCTCGATCCTGGCCGGAATCACGGCCATCGTGCTTCAACCACACATCCTAAGCCAGATTGCAGGCGATGCTTCATTGAGCATGCCGGCAGCCATTTTCAAGGGATTGGCCATTACCTACTATGGCTCGACAGCCGTCCAGACGGGGTATGACGCCCTCAACGACCTGGTATCGACTGGCGGCATGGCGGGAATGTTGAACACCATCTGGCTCATTATCTGCGCGATGTGCTATGGCTCGGTCATGGTGGCCAGCGGCATGATCGAGAGCATCACGCGGGTCATCATCAAGTGGGTGCGGACCAGGTTCAGCCTGGTTGCATCGACTGTCAGCACGGGCCTGTTTCTCAATCTCACGACGGGAGACCAGTTTATCAGCATCGTTCTCACTGCCGACATGTTCCGTGACGTGTATGACAAGGAGGGCTATGAGGCTCGGTTGTTGAGCCGGACTACCGAGGACGCGGCAACCGTGACGTCGGTGCTCATTCCATGGAACACGTGCGGCATGACCCAGGCTACCGTGCTGGGTGTTCCCACGCTCACCTATCTGCCTTACTGCTTCTTCAACATCCTCAGCCCCTTGACGACCCTTGTCATCGCGGCGATCGGCTGGAAAATCAAGCGCAGAATCAAGGAGCAATAACCATCAGGCCAACAAAGGAAATCCCCCGCAGGAGATGACTCATGCAGGGGAATTTCTTATATCGGTGTGAACGGATTACATCATGCCGCCCATGCCGCCACCCATGCCGGGACCACCGGCGGGCATAGCGGGCTCGGGTTCCTTCTTCTCGGCGATGACGCACTCGGTGGTGAGGAACATGCCGGCGATGCTGGCTGCGTTCTCCAGAGCCACACGGGCCACCTTGGCGGGATCGATGACACCGGTCTTGAACAGTTCCTCGAACTTCTCGGTGCGAGCGTTGTAACCGAAGTCGTCCTTGCCTTCCTTGACGCGGTTGACCACAACAGCACCCTCCAGGCCAGCGTTGGCAACGATCTGGCGCAGCGGCTCCTCGATGGCGCGCTGGATGATGTGGATACCCGTGGTCTCGTCGTCGTTGTCGCCCTTCAGGCCGTCGAGATCCTTGAGGCAGCGGATGTAGGCCGTGCCACCGCCGGGAACGATACCCTCGGCAACGGCTGCGCGGGTTGCGCTCAGGGCGTCATCCACGCGGTCTTTCTTCTCCTTCATCTCGACCTCGCTGGGAGCGCCGATATAGAGGACTGCCACGCCACCCGACAGCTTGGCCAGGCGCTCCTGCAGTTTCTCCTTGTCATAAGTGGACTTGGTATTCTCGATCTGCACGCGGATCTGGGCGATGCGGTCGGCAATCAGGTCCTTGTTGCCGGCACCGTTGACGATGGTGGTGTTCTCCTTGTCGACGGTCACCTTCTCGGCAGTACCCAGCATCTCGAGGGTAGCCTTCTCGAGGGTCAGACCCGTCTCCTCGCTGATGACGGTGCCACCGGTGAGGATGGCGATGTCCTGCAGCATCTCCTTGCGGCGGTCGCCAAAGCCGGGAGCCTTGACAGCGCACACCTCGAGCGAGCCGCGCAGGCGGTTCACTACCAGCGATGCCAGTGCTTCACCGTCAACATCCTCGGCGATGATGAGCATGGGACGATGGGCCTGTACAGCACCTTGCAGCAAGGGCAGGATGTCCTTCAAGCCAGAGATCTTCTTGTCAAAGATGAGGATGTAGGGGCGCTCCATCTCACATGCCATTTTGTCGGCATTGGTGACAAAATAGGGCGAGATGTAGCCGCGGTCAAACTGCATACCCTCGACCACGTCGACGCGGGTCTCGGTGCCCTTGGCCTCCTCGACGGTGATCACGCCGTCCTGTTTCACCTTCTTCATG
>JAFTFA010000143.1 GCA_017449785.1 Muribaculaceae bacterium
AAAACTTTATTATCATCAAAGGACAATACTAACGTTTTTCCTCTCTATCTATATAAAGAAAATTTAGGTATTGAGGAGCGTATTCCCAATGTCAATGCCAAGATAGTAGAGCAGATTGAGCAGTCGTTGGGCGAGAAGGTAGTTCCCGAAGACCTTTTCGACTATATCTATGCAGTGTTGCATTCTCCGTCCTACAGGGAACGCTACAAGGAATTTTTAAAGATAGACTTTCCTCGAATACCTTATCCCGCAACTGCGGCACAGTATCATAGCTTGGCAAAAAAAGGCGCTGAACTGCGTTGCCTGCACTTGATGAAAGGTTTGCCTTCAAAGACGGGAGTTACTATGCCTGTTGCTGGATCGCTGCGCGTGGATTGCTACCGCTGGCAAGACGACCGGGTCTATATCAACAGTGAACAGTACTTTGAGGGCGTTCCTGAAAAGGCATGGCATTTCTATATCGGCGGCTACCAGCCAGCACAGAAGTGGCTGAAAGACCGCAAGGGAATGACCCTTAACTTCGAGGATGTGAAACACTATGAGCAAATCATATACGTGCTATTGCAGACCGAACGTCTAATGAATGAAATTGACAAAATAGTGACCTGAATCCACTTATAATCTGCCTACGAATTAATCAAATTAATCGAATTTTTATCACGTTATTTCTAACAATGACTCCATTTTTACCAGGATAATAAATAATTATTCGTATAATTCGATTAATTCGTAGGCAATAAAATAGGCAGCGACTTTTTTAAGTGGACTCACAAATGTTTTTTTAAAAATTGAAAATTATGGCAAAGAGAGAATGGAAGAAGATCGAGGGATTTGACTTCAAGGAAATCCTGTTTGAACAATATGACCGCATCGCCAAGATCACCATCAACCGCGAGCGTTACCGCAATGCCTTCACGCCGTTGACGACGCTGGAGATGTCCCAGGCATTCAACCACTGCCGCGAGGCGTCCGACATCCGCGTGGTGCTGCTCACCGGCGCCGGCGACAAGGCCTTTTGTGCCGGTGGGGACATGCACGTCAAGGGACGCGGCGGCTATGTCGATAGCGAGGGAGTGCCCCGATTGAGCGTGCTCGACGTGCAGATGCAGATACGCCGATTGCCCAAGCCCGTCATCGCCATGGTCAACGGCTATGCCATCGGCGGCGGCCATGTGCTGCACGTGGTGTGTGACCTGACGATTGCCAGCGAGAACGCCATCTTCGGCCAGACGGGTCCCAAGGTGGGCTCGTTTGACGCTGGATTCGGCTCGTCCTATCTGGCCCGCATCGTCGGCCAGAAGAAGGCGCGCGAAATCTGGTTCCTGTGCCGCCAATATACTGCCCGCGAGGCCGAGCAGATGGGCATGGTCAACAAGGTGGTGCCCCTGGAGCGCCTGGAGGACGAGTGTGTCGAGTGGGCACAGACCATGATGGAACGCTCGCCGCTGGCGCTGCGCATGATCAAGATGGGCCTCAATGCCGAACTCGACGGCCAGGCCGGCATCCAGCAGCTGGCCGGCGACTGCACCATGCTCTACTACTGCATGGACGAGGCGCAGGAGGGAGGCAGGGCCTTCCTCGAGAAGCGCAAACCCGACTTTGACCAGTATCCCTACCTTCCCTGATGGGCCGTTACCACATTGACATCACGACCCGCGTGTTCCACTTCAAGGAGCCCGCGGGCACGTCGCGTGGCGTGTACTTGACACGTACGAGCCGCCTGGTGCATCTCACGTGCGATGACCTGCCGGGCATCGTCGGGACGGGAGAGTGTGCCCCGCTGCCCAAGCTCAGTTGTGATGACCTGCCCGACTATGACGCGGTGTTGCGGCGGCATTGCGACGACGTGTGTGCCCGTGGCGGCATCGACGTGGAAACCATGCGCGACGTGCCGTCGATGCTCTTTGGCCTGGAGACGGCCTGGAGGCAGCTGCATGGGGGCGGCAGCACGGCGTTGTCCGACACGCCCTTTGCCCGCGGCGAGGAGGGCATCCCCATCAACGGCCTGGTGTGGATGGGCGACTTTGACACCATGGCCTCGCGCCTGGAGCAGAAACTGGCCCAAGGTTTCACATGCGTGAAAATCAAGATAGGTGCCATTGATTTTGCCGATGAAATCGCGCTGATCCGCCGCCTGCGTGACCGCTACGGCAGTGACCGCATCGAGCTGCGCGTGGATGCCAACGGTGCTTTCTCGCCCGTGGAAGCGATGGACAGGTTGCAGCAGTTGGCTGCCAACGACATCCATTCCATCGAGCAGCCCATCATGGCGGGACAGTGGCAGGAGATGGCTCGCCTGTGCCAGTCGTCCCCGCTGCCCATTGCCCTGGACGAGGAACTCATAGGGGTAAACACCCCGAAGCGCAAGCGCGAGTTGCTGGATACAATCCAGCCCCGTTACATCATCCTCAAGCCCTCGCTGCACGGGGGCATGGCTGGTTGCAGGGAGTGGATAGCGCTGGCGCGGGAGCGAGGCATCGGCTCATGGATCATCAGTGCGCTGGAGAGCAATGTGGGGCTCAATGCCATCGCCCACC
>JAFTFA010000144.1 GCA_017449785.1 Muribaculaceae bacterium
GACTACATCCGCGAGCACGGCGGCCAGGAGCGGCTGGCATTCCACATCTTTGCCGACCGCCACGGCATCATCATTTCCCCTAAAATGTCATGACCATGAGCCAGTTGCTGAGTAATGATACCTTGACGCTGCGTGCCCTGGAGCCTACCGACCTGGACACGCTCTACCGCTGGGAGAACGACACCGCGCTGTGGACCGTCAGCGACACCATTGCGCCCTACTCGCGCGAGGCCCTGTGGCACTATCTGGAGAATTACACGGGTGACATCTATGCCCAGCGGCAGTTGCGCCTGATGATTGTTCTGAACAGCGACGGCAGCCCTGTGGGAACCGTTGATTACCTGAACTTTGACCCACTGAACAATCGCGCCGAACTGGGACTGTTCATCACTGCCGAGCAGCGCGGCAAGGGACTGGGCAGGCAGGCCCTGGACCTGCTGACGGCCTATTCCCGCGAGCACCTGGGGCTGCGGCAACTGTATGTATTCATCGACCTGGACAACGAGGCGTGCCTCAAGCTATTTGAGGATTACGGCTACCGGCGCGCCGGAATCCTCCAGTCGTGGGTGAAACGGGGCAGCACCTATCGTGACGTCGCCTTGTTACAAATGATCCTATAGCGCTATTGCATCATGGCTAGAGACAACCGAATAGACACCCTCAAGGGATTGCTCATCATCCTGGTCGTTCTGGGCCACGTCATCACCTCGCTAGATAATGTTAATTTCTTTAACCACGCCGTGATGGGGTTGATCTACGTCTTCCACATGCCGTTGTTCATCCTGATCTCGGGCTACCTGACCAAGTCGCCCGAGTTGCAACTGGCACGCGACATGTGGCGCGGTGTGCTCAATCTGTTGGTCACTTTGCTGGTTTTCCAGGCATTGAATGTCATCCATGTGGCCGTGGTGGGAGGAGACACGACAAGCGCAATCAAGATTTTCCCATTCGGGGTACTATGGTACTTGATGAGCCTGATTTACTGGAAGTTGCTACTTTACTATACACCCCGATCACTGTTACGCAAGCCAGCACTCTATCTGGCGATAGCCGTGGCCATCTCGGTGTTGTGCGGCCTGACCAAACTGGGAATGTTCCTGTCCTTGCAGCGAACGATGAACTTCTATATCTTCTTCCTCATCGGCTATTACTACCGTCAAGGTGTATTCAACCAGCGCTGGTGGAACAACAATATCCTGCACGGCGCCATCGCTGCCGTGCTGCTGCCGATCATCTTCTGGCTCTATCCGCATTGCGGCAATGTGATGAACGGCGCCGACCACTACCGCATGGACGGCATCCCCGAGAAGGTGCTCATCCTGGCGTGCTCCGTCTCGATGTCCATTCTGGTGTTCAATATCGTGCGCGAGAACCGATGGCTGAGCAGAATCGGCAGGGACAGCCTCTTCTTCTATGTTTATCACATGTTTGTCATCAGCATCGTCATCCAGCCGCTGATCTACGGGAACGGATGGCCCAAGACGTTGCCCTTTATCCTCATCTACACAGCCGCCGTCATTGCCGTCATGCTGGTCATGAGGATGATACCCCCGTTCAGATGGCTCACTCAACCCGTATTCAAGCGCCGCAAGCCCGACAGGTCCCTGTCCGATCCGGCAGTGGGCGACAAGGTTTCCAACGAGAACCACGTGGAAAAAGGCCAGTGAGCAAGAGACGCTCACCGACCTTATTTCAATGGTACGGCAAAAAAAGTACTGACGATTTACTTGAGCTTTGCCAGCATCGCGGCATCGGGGTCAACAGCGACCACTGTGCCACTGGCATCGAGCAGGAAGGAGTGGTAGCCCTCGTCGAGCCTCCAGCTCTTGATGATGGCATCCTGCTCATCGAGCGACGTGCCGATGCAGGCCGAGCGGTCCAGACTGTCGAGAGCAACAATGCTGTTGTACACACTGCTGCTGCGGTCCAGATTGACCGACACGTGATTATAGGCCGCAGTGGCCTGACGCGACAATCGGTCATACTTCATGTTGTCGATGCGCGACTGGGCATCGGACGACGACCAGAACGTGAGCAGCACGTTCTCGCCGCGGTGTTGCTGCAACGGTGAGAGACCATTGTTATTGCCCAGGATCAAGGCCGGAGCCTTGTACCCGATGCGGCTGTCGGCCGGCGTGGAGTAGTAGGCCGATGTAAACAAGGTCATCAGCGCCAGTGTAGCAATCGTCAATACAATCTTATTCATTCAATCTTAGCATTGGTTCATATCAATCGGCATCACGGGTGCCTGACGGCAGGCGCAATACCATGACCGCTGACATGGGCGGTTGTTTCCTCATCAGGAACACGCCATGGCGGAGAGTCCCGATAGGGTCTGCAAAGGTAAGCAAAAAAAGTTATTAACAAGTGTTTTCGGTGATTTTTTGTCTATTTTTGGATTATTTTCACCTCTTTAACGGGATTTATTGTCCCATTTGGGAGCAAACCACACTTTTCCAGTAGGAATAACCGGCGTGCGTATTGGAGTGTCAAGAAAATTGTCTAAATTTGCCAAAAATTATCAACCAGACATTTGTTAACCCTACTATCGTATGGAATTTTTCAAGCAATCATCGCTACGGCTGCTGTGCGTTATCCTTGCCTTGACGGCCGTATTCACTTCGTGTGAACTGGACGACAGCCCCGAGCCCGACCATCCCCTATATGTCACCTACAGCATCTCGGCCGACAACATGAGCTTTGACGGCCCTGAGCAGTTACTGCTCGACATCAAGTCGTGGATCAAGACCAACCAGGTCGTGTATGACAAGCAGGTCAGCTACACTACCGGCGAAGCGTCAGAGTTTGCTAAGACCGACGCCGAGGCCGTGAAAAAGTTTGAAGAATTCCTTCCCAAATTCATCGCCTATCTCGATGAAGTGAAGAAGAATTTGGCTGCCAATGCTTACCGCGACGACCCGTCATGGACCAGCGGCAAGGTGACGGCAACATTCTATGCATGGGCCAGCCGCACCCAGGGCCAGGACGGGCACCTCAGGTATGAACAGCTCGAATTTGTCTATCCCGAGCCCGATTCACAGCAGTAACACCTTCAAATAAAACGACCTGACAAGCCATGGCCAAACTGATAATCAGCGACGACTGGTGGACCGCTCCCGCCGAGGGCGACAACGGCAACCTCATCCTGGTGACAGGACGCCGCTCGATGGGCAATGTCATCGAGACGGGCCTGTACCGTTACCGGGTAGAGGTCACCTGGCCCTATGAGGGAGACGACAAGGGTCTGCCCATCTATACCGACAGCAAGGTGATGGAAGAAGTCACCGACGCCCTGAACGAGAGCTTCGACCGCGACCCGGTCGCCGTGATGACCGGCATCTA
>JAFTFA010000145.1 GCA_017449785.1 Muribaculaceae bacterium
ACGCTGGCTGTGCCCAGTTTCACGCCGTTGTTGGCGGCCACATAGACTTTGTATCCGCTCCAACCGGGGTTGTCGGTGTAATTGTCCAAAGTGGAACCGATGTCACTGGTGCCGTCCTCGTTGGCCACGACATTTGAGAAATCCTCGTTCATGAGTAGAGTGGCAACTTCCTCGCCTGGCGCGGCAATGCGGTTGACCCTGAGGGTGTAGCTCGAAACGTTGTCAACCGCAGTCCAGTCGGCCCTGAAAGCAGTGGCCTGTACTGCCGACTCGTCAACGGCCTGCATGACAGGAACTTCCTTGTTGAACGGGTCATCGGGGATATTCTCACCTGTCCATGCCATGTGTTGCTTGGTGCCCCAGATGTGCTCGGCCAATTCGGGGTGATCAACATAGGGATTGCGGTTACCTTGTTCCAGATAGACAGCCTCGTTGCGGCTGATTTCCTTCTGGCTCACGGGATCGGCGCGATGCCATTCCATGAGCAGCTGGATGGACCAGTCCGAGAAAGCCTTGTAGTTGTTGGATGCATAATCCAACTGGTCACAGCCGGGCCAGTTGCCGACGTCGCTCTTGTAGCAAGTGACCATATAGAAGTAGATGCGGGCAAAGTCTCCCTTGTACTCGTCGTCGGGTTCAAACACGGTTGATGTGTATCCGTCATAGGTGCTTTCGCCCAATTTTCCCTTCATGGTCACGTTCAATTCCTCGTTGGTGTAGGTGATACCGTTAGCAGTCACTCCATAAGGATGATTGCTGCGGCGCTGGTTGATGTAGCCGTCGGTGGGAATGATCATGGTCAAGTCGGTGAACATGGGAGTGACCTCGCCGCCGAACCAGCTCTTGGGAAAAGAGTGTTCACGGTTGAGTCCCTGACCCACATAGGTTGCGTTGCCCACATGGTAGGAACTATAGTTGTACTTGCACGTGGAGTACATGTCAATGTAGTAGCCGTCATCACCCATGTCGGTAGAATTGAAGGCTTTCCACAGATAATTATATGATAGCTCATCGTGGGTGTAGATGATGCCCTCGAGAGCCGTCATCAATGACTCGTCTTGCTTGCCGATGGCATTGGTGTAGTAACCGTCGGGAATCTCGGCCCATGAGGTTATGCCAGCGAATAGGGCTAATAATAATGTAGTGAATTGTTTCATGACAGTTAATTATTTAATGTATCGTAAATCGAATCAAAAAGGTGACGGAACTCCGTCTGGTCGGCCAGCAGCTGACGGAATTTCTCGAGATTCTGTGCATTTTGGCCTTGTGGAATCCATAGCTTGAGGTAACCGCCGTAATCATATTTTTCCCGCATGTGTTCCATCAAGCGGCGGTATTGTCCCTCCCGGTCAAGGCCAGGCTCATGTTTCATGCCATATTGCAGGGCGCGGCGTACGATGGTCTCGCCGTCGATGATGCGGTCGGCCTCGGCGACAATGCGGCCATAGATGGTGCGGGGATCGTGGTCGCTCGATGCACGGTGGTCTTCGGCGGCATCGGCTATGGTGTTGATCTCGTCCTCGTCGAACCATTGGCACAGGCGCTCATCTTCACGCACGATGCGGGCGCTGTGGACATGGTGCAGCTCGCGGCCGAATGCTAGACCCAGGTCATGATAGGCTGCCGCCACCAGCAGCAAGCACCGGTCCACCTCGGGATAAAACTGAGCGAGTGATAGGGCTTGGGATATGACCGTGATGACATGGTCGCGTCCATGCCCGGCGTCAAAGTCGTGGTAGCGGGGAACAATCTCCCGCTCGATAAATTCCTTTATTTCGTTAAAATTGCGCATACATGTGTCAATCAGCACTTTCCTTGTACTCCATCTCGCGGCTGTACTCACCATTAAAGATGGCGACAAGCTGGTCACAGGTCTTGATGGTCTGCTGGATGTCGCGCTTCAAGTTCTTCTGGTGTCTCAGGCCGACAAGCCACAAGGGCAGCGCGATCGGGAATAGAACGGCTGCTACGATGCCCAGTGTCTTGTTTTTTAATGGCTGATAGGTGAGCAACTGGCGTATCACCGGGTAGTCCATTGCCTTGTTGAGGACCATCTGGTCGCGGGAGTTGGACAGGTAGTCCACGACATTGTCCACCTGAACGGCGATGGCTTTAATAGCCTCCTTGTCGTAGCCATGCCGCCAGTAGTCAAGATAACGCTGAGGGCCGGGATAACGGTTCAGGAACTGCTGGCAAGCCGATTTGAGGGATTCAATCTGGGACAAGGCGTCGGCAGTGACCACTTCATTGATAATGACCTCCTTGGCTTCGAGTTTGCGCGTCTGGTGCAGACCGGTGAAGCGACGCAGGAAGTTGAGCCATGCATCGGGATTGAATACGGCTGAGTCGTTGACGGCCTTCTTGGTCAAGAAAATGCCTAGGGGCAGCAGTACCGCCGAACTGAGCCAAATGCCCTGCCATACCTCCCAACGGCCGTCGCGGGCCAATTTGTAGCCCATGTTGTCGATGATATAATAAACGATAAAGAGCAGGACAGACACCACGATGGGCATTCCCAGACCTCCCTTGCGGATGATGGCTCCTAGCGGGGCACCGATAAAGAAGAAGATCAGGCAAGCCAGTGAGAGGGTGAACTTCTTCATCAACTCAATCTGGTGACGGCGAATGATGAAGTTGTCGTCGTTGATGGGATAGCCCTGGAACTGCAAGTCCTGCATGGCCGATGTGGTGCGCACCAATGCCTGGTTGACAAGCATCTGTTGCTCGTTGTCGGGCAAATCCTTGATGAGCTGGTTGATATCAACCGGCTTGTCCATCTGCACCTCCTTGACGGGCACGATGGTTGACTTGCCGTCTTGATAGACGGAGCGTTGCAGCGGCACGCCACAAACGGGCTGGGTGCGCATCTTGGCAATGATGAAGTTGGCAGCCGAATCGACTTTCAGCCTCATCGAGTCAATGGTCTGGCGCAACTCGCTGATGTCTTTACCCACATACTGCGACTTCATCGTCTCGTCATCCATGCGGGTGAAGTTGGCATCATAGGGAATCAATATTTCCTTGTCATGGAACGATTCGCGGCGATACAGGTCGTTACTCATGCCGTTGATGCCACCGCCGCCCTTCATTTCCTCATACCACGAGCCCTTGTATAGCGTGAGCACCAGGTGCTGCTTGTCCTCGGTCATGCTCAATCGGCCCGAGTCGGCAGCCACGATGCGAGGGTACATCGAGCCTTGTGACACGTCATAGATGAGCATGTTGTAGAGCATATCACGCTCTTTGTCCTTGTGCTTGACAAAGATGTTGTAGCCTGGAATCTGACTATAAACGGTGCCTTCAGGGATGTCCAGGGTAGGGGACGTCTGGCGCATGGAGAACAGGAGCGTCCACATCTTGACCTGGGATTTGGGCAATGCGTTGTTCATGAAGAAGAAAGCCCCGATGGCGACAAAAACCATCAGTATGGTCAATGGTTTCATGATGGTAGTCAGGGAGATGCCTGATGACTTGAGCGCCGTCAACTCGATGTGTTCGCCCAGGTCGCCAAAGGTCATCAACGCTGCCAGCAGGATGCTCAATGGCAAGGCAAGCGGCAGTAGGCTCAAGGCCGCATGGAAAAATAGTTCGGCAATCAGGTCAAGGCTGAGCCCTTTACCCACCAGATCATCGATGTATCGCCACAGGAACTGCATGATCACGATAAACAGACAGATGCAGAAAGTCATCAGGAACCGTGGCAGGAACCTGGACAGCATGAATGTATATAGCCTCTTTATCTTGAACATGAACCGCAACTAAGCGTTAAATCGACTGCAAAGATAATGCTAAAATCCGATTCATCCATTAATTAAAGGACAAATCGTGACTATTCCTGCTTGATGAAAAGCATTACAGCACTCCCAACTGTGAGTTGTAGTAGCGTGGATCGCCTGTGACCTCGCGACCTATAAACGGCGGTAGGGGGAAGCGGTATTCTTCACTGGGGACTTCCAGTTCGGCAATTACAAGGCCTTCTTGACCAGTGTGGAACTCATCCACTTCCCACATGTTGCCCTCGTGCATCACGATGTAGCGGGTCTTCTCAATCACGGGCGGCTCGCACAGCGACAGCATCTGCAAGGCATCATCCAGGGGTATCTCGTATTCAAACTCGGGATGAGTGGCTCCCGAGCCGATTCCCTTGACTGTGATGTAACCCTTGTCGTCGCGGACACGCACGCGGACTGTGCGTTCGCGCGCCCTTGACAGGAAGCCTTGCTTGATTTCACTTTTTTTACTGGCAGCGTCCTTGTAGCTGTTGTCCTTGACAAGAAACTTATGTTCAATCTCCATTCCCATATATAAAATAACGTGATTATGTATTGTTTATTTTAGTGCAATCTGTTGATATTTTGTGACCGAATTGGCGATTGGCATCTGAAAAAACTGTAATTTTGCACCCTTGTGAAAGCAATGGTGAAACATATCCTCTGCCTGTGGGCAATGGTGGCAGTCGCGTTGACGATGGCCGGCCAGCAGGCATCGGTGACCCAGGTCACGGGATTAGTCCGTGACTCGATTACCCACGAGGGCATTGCTTATGCCTCGATTTCACTTGTCGGTACCGATGAGGGCACCCTTGCCACCGACAAGGGCGGATTTACCATTAATAGCCGTTCCCATTTCACCAAGCTGCGTGTTTCGGCCATGGGTTACAGGACCAAGGATGTGGAAGTGAAAGCGGGGCAGGGGAGTGTCGTGCTCGTGGACCTGGTTGCCGCTGGGGTGGAACTGGATGAACTTGTTGTCCGCAAGGGAAAGGAGAAGTATTCCAAGAAGAATAACCCTGCCGTTGACATGATAAAAAAGTTGCGGCAGCGCCGTGACGACAACGACCCGAGGCGTTTCCCGCATTATGGCTACTCCCAGTATGAACGGATGATGGTCGGCTTCGGTGATCTGGACGACTTGATCAGCAAGCCCGAGGAACAGAAATGGATCGATGAGTATGCCGACACGTCGATGCTCACCGGCAAGCGCGTGTTGCCCTTCTCCATCAAGGAGACGGTTGCCCGTGACTATTATAACAATGATGGGCACCGGCAGGTCATCTTGGGCGTCAAGAATGCCGGTATCGATGAGCGTATCGACCAGGAGAATGTCAAGAAAATCCTGGACGACTTCATGGGGGAGATTGATATCTTCCAGAATGATGTGACACTGCTGACCAACCGTTTTGTCAGCCCATTGTCGCGCATTGCAGTGGATTTCTACAAGTTCTACCTCAACGACACGGTGATGGTCGATGGTGAGCGTTGTGCCGTGTTGAGCTTCGTGCCTTTCACGCCGCAGACCTTTGGCTTCCTGGGCCGCTTGTATGTTTCACTGGAAGATTCCACCATGTTTATCAAGCGCGTGTCGATGGGCGTCCCCTACGACATCAACCTCAATTATGTGGAGCGCATGAGCATTGAGCAAGACTTTGAACGAGCCGCCAATGGCTCCCGGCTCAAGGTGCGTGACAACGTAGAAGTGAGCTTGAAACTCATATCTGGTCTGCCGGTGATGTTTGCCCGTCGCGAGACGAGTTATCGCGACCACAATTTTGAGCGCCCCGAGGCAGGTGTGTTCAGCAACAAGGCCGAGCAGACTGTCGAGAGCAGTGCTGCGTTCATGCCCGATGAGTTCTGGCAGGAATACCGCCCGGCCGAGGTGCGCACGACAACCGCGACAATGAAAAACCTCATGAAGCGCCTGCGCGGTTCCAAGTGGTTTTACTGGGCCGAGCAGTTTGTCGTGGTGATGGTTAATGGTTATCTCCCGACGGCTCGCGTCAGTAAGTTTGACATTGGGCCGCTGAATACCATCATCAGCGGCAATTCGATGGAAGGTGTCCGCCTGCGCCTGGGCGGCATGACCAATGTGAACTTGAGTCGCCATTGGTTTGCCCGTGGCTATGTGGCCTACGGCTTCAAGGACAAGAAATTCAAGTACATGGGTTCTCTCGAGTATTCGTTCACGACCAAGAAGTCATTGGATCAGGAATTTCCCATCCATAGCTTGAGACTGACCCACAAGTATGACGTGGACAAGTTGGCCCAGCATTACCTGTATACCAACCAAGATAACGTCTTCCTGACGCTCAAACGCCACAAGGACGTGAGAATGCAATACCTGCGGGCGACGCGTCTTGAGTATCGCCGTGAGTGGTATAATCATTTCTCCATTGCGCTCGGCATTGAACACAATATCCACGAGGCGACCGATTATGTGCCATTTCACTATGCCGATGGCTCCTCACGTCGCCGTTATACACAGGCCGGCTTCACAGCCCAGTTGCGTTTTGCCCCTGGAGAGACGTTCTATCAGGCGCGTTCCTACCGCATCCCCATCAACATGGATGCCCCGATCATTACATTGAACCAGACTTATATGCCAAAAGGATTCATGGGCAGCCTGCATGAAGTCAATAAGACGGAATTGGGTTTGCAGAAGCGCTTCTGGTTCTCGGCTTTTGGTTACGCCGATGTTATCGTCAAGGGTGAGAAGGTGTGGAGTAAAGTGGCTTATCCCGACTTGCTGATGCCCAACGTCAATCTGTCCTACACGATCCAGCCCGAGAGCTATACACTGATGAAGCCGATGGAGTTCATCAACGACCAGGCACTGTCATGGGATTTGACCTATTGGGGAAACGGCATATTGATGAACCGCCTGCCTCTCATCAAGCGGTTGCGGTTGCGTGAGGTATTGACCTTGTGTGGCATCTGGGGCAGTCTCAGCGATAAGAATAATCCTGCTGTCGCCAGCGATCTCTTCCAGTTCCCGGCCGATGTGCCTTGCTTGCCCATGGGGAATACCCCGTATATGGAAGCTGGTGTAGGTCTTGACAACATTTTCACTATCCTGCGTATCGATTACGTCTGGCGTCTAACTTATCGTGAAAACGCCGGTACCGACAAGCGTGGTGTCCGCATCCAGCTTCACTTCAACTTCTGATCTAGCAATAATCGGGTCAATTCTATGCAACAATTTATGCAACAATAGTCGCGTAGAATGTTG
>JAFTFA010000146.1 GCA_017449785.1 Muribaculaceae bacterium
GCGTAAGATAGAGTTCTATGCCGACAAGCTCTGCGTCACCCCCAATCATCTTGGAGCCGTCATCAAGAAGGCCAGCGGACTCACCGTCATGCAGTGGCTCAACCGCCATGCCATCCAGAAAGCCAAGGTGTTGTTGCGCTATAGCGACCTTCCCATTTGGGAAGTCGCCGAGCGCATGAACTTTGCTAACCCCTCGTTTTTCTCAAAGTTCTTCAAAGGTGAGGTAGGCATGACACCAGCCGAATATCGAAACCGATAACCTGCGTCCTATTCTCTTATCTGAATGGCAGCAGGAGTCAGTTACATTGTTACGGGGTTGATGCCTGTAGATGTGTCCTCTACAACGAGGCACAGAGCCACGCGGAAGCAGACGTTAGGATGGTGATTATTGCCAGGCAGCGGGTCACGGGGTTGTATTAGGCTGCTTCACGCTCCGCACTTCAACCTGCCGGCTGCGCTGGCTGGATTGAGCTGCTCCACTACAGCCTCATGCCGCTGGGCGACTTCGCCCGGCGGAGATCACCTTGTTCCCACCGCTCATCGATGGCGCTTCCGCTGATACCGCCGTGTAGGGATCACTCCGTTACCGAGAGTGCCTTATCGGGCTGTCTGTCCGCATCGAGACCTCACACGCACGGCTCGTTTCGTCGCTGACGCATCTGGTCTCACTACGCTCGATTTGATGCACGCTCCTCAATCAAGCCCAGCGTTCTCGCCACGCTCGGAGGTATCGATGCTGCCAGCCCCATGGCACACTCGTCCACTACGTCCATCCCGGCACGTCGGCTAAGGCTCCAGGGGACAAGCCCCATACCGGCGGCAACCTTAAGCTCGCGACCGAACGGGAGCAAACCTCACTTCGCTCGGTCGCCGTCGGTGCAGCCTGCGGCATGGCCATCAATCCCAAGGTCAAGCCTTCGGCTATAAGGTGAATCTTTTCATCGCCTGCGGCGATTAACCCACCCACGAACCCCGATGGCGATGGGTCGTTCCGCTCCGTCTGCGTCCGCTCCGAATGACTGACTTATCGGCTGGAGAGTGCCTGGTCAGGCTCACTGGCCGCGCCGACACCCCCCACAGCCGGCTGCTGCGGTCATTGACTTCGCCTTCTTCCTCCTTGCAAGGCAGAGGGCATGCAAGCCTGCCTTCTGCTCTTGCTTCGTTCGTCAGTTCCCGTTCCGCACTGCGCTTCGCTGCGTCATCGACAGTGCACCACCTGCGGTTCAAGGCGGTCTGCTGACGGCGGGTGCGGGGGCGCACCCTGCTCGCTGCACTGGTATCGGGTTCGTCCTCCGTCCTCAACCCGATCCTGACGTTACGCAAGCCCGATGCTCAATCGGAGATTGCCCCGCAACGCCTGCATCCCGCCTGGCACTCACGATGACTCCACTCATCTTGTGCCTCCACTTCATTCCCTCCGCGCCCCGCTGTTTTCGCTGCGCTCAGGGGTGTCGGTGCTGTGAGCCTTGGGCACACTCCAGCCTCTGTCGCCATTCTGCGCTCCCTTGCCTGCGCTTCACCGCCCGTCGCCATCGCCAGAGCACAACATCAAGCCTGGAACAAGTTCTAGGCACAATGTTGTCGCACAGATAACAGCGGTATTGACGAGCATAAGCGCAACCGATACTGCGTGTCGGATGCGCTCACGCACGTCAGCATCATCACCGCACAATGCCAAAATCGCCCTGCATATAGCGCTTTTTTGAAAGTGAGTTTGCAACACGCTCCGCAGGGCGGTTGGGGGATCCCGAGAGGGAAAGAAGGGAAATTTTTCCCTTTTCAACCCTTTAATTGGCTGATAATCAGCCAAAGTCACTTTTCAAGATGCGAACAATTCTCACTTTTAACAAAAACTCGTCCGAAATCACATACGCCAACTTGTTGATATAGGCATTTTTACGGCACTCAAAAAATCAAGAGTCAAATGTTAAGATTTCGGCTCGTTTTTCTCCCAAGCTATCACAGGAACACATAAGGCCACATGTTTTGCCTTGGCATCAGAAACCAGCCAGAAGGACAGGCCGCAATTTGGTATCACCATTCGTTGGTTCAATCTCATAGCATATCAAAATTGCGGTTTTCCTTAGTAGTAAGCCCAATCGTGCCATGGAAACCGATACTTCGTGTCGGTTCATCGTCACACAAGGGCGATTCTACCGCTCAATGGCGGGTCCAATCACTAGCATATAGCGCTTTCTTGACGGTCATTTTCAGAAACGCTCCACAGGGCCGTAGGGGGGTCTTGAGAGACAAACGTGGAAAATAATTTCCCACTTCAACCCTTTAATGCTTGATAATCAAGCATATAACTTTTTGAATCCTTTACAAATCGAAGAAAAACGTAATTTTTAACACTCATTTTTCTGAAGGAACCCCGATGAATAAAGGATTTACGCCCAGTTTCAAAATCACTCCAAATGTTAAAATCTCACCCGTTTTTTTGCCATTTCCTCACATTTTACACCATTCCAAAACGCGACTTCCGCTGGCGCCCGAGACACCAGCGGAAGCAACGATAACAGCCTCAATAAAAACTATCTCAAACCACACCAAATCGCTGACAGTAGTAGAAAAACGTGCCGATGCTGTAGCCCTTGGACCCAGAGCGCAGGAAACTCGTGAACTTCTGGTCGGTTTCCCTTGCCCTGTACTTCGGACTCTGTCGGCTCACGATGTGGAAGTATTCACGGCCTCCTTCGCCCAGGGTAGCCAATGAGAAACCGATTGCGATCCAATCCTCATAGTTGTCGGTCATGTCGATCTTCCGCAACTCGATTTCCTTGCAGGCCAGATACACCCGCTCGTCGGTATCGTCAGCGAAACCATTTCGCGGCCACGGCTGCCATTGCGGTTGCCTGGGTTCTCGATAGACACCCGTGTATGCGACTGCGTCCTCATTGATGTAGGGCTCATCATCATAACTGAGGCAGCGCAACCTGCACACGTCACTGCAGGCGGCATCGATGGTGATGCCAATGTCGGCAAAGTCCTTCTGTAGTTGTTTGAACTGCTGCTTGTGCTGGTTTGGGTATCTGAGTGGAATAATGGCGAAGTATCCTTTGCCGCCAACCGAGCGGGCCGCATAAGCGACCTCTTTTATTTGGCTCAGCACATTTCCCTTCAGGTGGTCAAAGTCTGGAACCTCGGTGTTGTCTTTCGCATCGATGTCGATGCAGATCAATCCGCTATAGGCAGCCAGGCATTCAGCCCTGCGCCCTCCTCGGAACACGCCGTTGGTAGTCATCATCGGCAGCTGCTTCTTTAGACGGCTTCGTGTCTCATGGCCCGTAGCAGCGCGCAGGCGCATGATTTGTTCTCGGTACTGTGCTCCTAAGGCCAGAAACTCCCCGAGCTTCATTTCCTTCGGCTCCGTGTCGTGAATGTTGTTGAACACGCTCACATACCTGTCAAAAAATGGAATAGACTGTTTCTCGATCATGATTAACGATGTTTTTAATAACATTGCATTTATATAAGTACAAATCCGTGTGTCCATTGGGTGGTATTTTTAAGGTTGAGGTCAATCATCCACACCAAATCGCAGCTTATTCTCTTGAAATACAGCTAATAATATCATGTTTATTGATTGACCTCAAAATAATTGGTTATTTTATTAATTTGTCCATATAATTGACATTTTGTCAATTCCTAAAAACCTGATAATCAAGACGTGTTTTTGAGGGAAGTCCATGCTGAAACGGGGCTAAGTTGCTTTGCGATAACCGCTTGAGGGCCATTCCAGCATAGACATTTACCTCACTTGGCGTCATTTTAGGATTCGCGAGATGTACGACGGATCCTTGCCGAGACCTTCTGAAAATGCCCGCTGGTTCTTGATTCCCACTTTCTCTTTAACGAGACGGAGAATCTCAGCCTGAGACATTTCCTTCTGGACATTGGGCGTCACTCCTTGAATCCGCTCATAGACTTCAATGCCCGATTGCTCGAAGTATTCCATGCAGCGGATGGTATATTCCATCGCCTCTTCGGAAACCAGGTAGTTGTTATAACCTATCGGACTGTTGATCATGCCCATCAGATGCACAATACCTGCCAGACGCATCGTCTGGATCTGCAGCTTGCTGTACAGTGACAGCATGTAGCCATCGCCCGTTGTGCTGCTCACTTTCTCTTTCTTCTGCTGAAGCGAGTTGAAATAAGTGTTGTACAGCGCGTCACTCTCAGGAGACAACCAGATGAGGGGTGTCTTTGAGTAGTCATTAAAGTAGGCCTGTCTAATGATGCTGAGCCATGCATCAACAAAGCATGGATTCATTGACTCCTTCTCCCTGTCGGGGAACTCAAAGATCTTGGGCATGGTGAACAGGAAACGGGTGTCCAGACCGCTGACCATATATTGCGGGACTCCGAATGCTGGAGCCAACAAACCTGGCTGGATGTCTCCTAAAATGCACATGAACACGTTTGTGATCACCATGGGCTTCTCATCGCCCTTGCGGTTGATGTAGATGTCATCGCCATCGAACAGACGGAGCAGTTTGTCGATGTAACCGCCCTTGCTGTAACGCTCCTGGTCATCAAAGAAGCCTTTGAATTCAGGATGGTAACCGAGAATGCCTGTAGTGCTGTTCTGGAAGATCTTGTTGCGAGCCTCATCGGTCGTATCGCTGACAAGTATCTGGTCAAAGACGGGAGGATTACTCTCGTCCCGCTCCTTATCGGCTTTCCAGGCAGCATATTCCCTTTCGAAAACCTCATAGTTCTCACGGTTGATGTCACGCAACGGCTTCAAGACCTCCTTCACTGGCTGCGTCTTGTTTGAGCCGCTGATGGCCACATTGATGAACCATAGCATGAGTGGGTTGGTATATTTGCCATCTGTCACCTTGATACGCTTGCCGATTGCTGTGGCAAAGGCAGCCAGAACAGCGACAATAGGGAACTCGATAGGGCAATGAAATACCCTCACAATCTCTCTGATGAACTGCTGGATGATCTGTGGCAGTCCATCGATCGGCAGTTCAACCTCCTTGTGGAGGCTGAACTTGCCGTTCTGTTGATTGAAGTTTCCCATGGCCGATCACATTTTACAGCCGGCCAAACGGTCGATGTCGCTCTTGCGGTAACGTCGCTTACCGCCGATTTCAACCTTCTTGAGGATTCCATTCAGATCCCAACGATAGAGGGTCATTTTTGACACCGAGAGCAGTCTTGCGGCCTCGTCGATAGTCAGCAGTTGGTCACTTGATGCGGCGGCTTCAGCCTCCAGCATCGCTATACTCTTGGCTCCAACAAGGATTCGGTCTGCAAATGCCTTTAAGTCATCGGAGCTGATTTGAAGAATGACATTGGCATCAGATGCCAGGATGTCGGCAATGTTTTTTTGTGCTAACATAATATGTAAATGTGTTAACGAGCGGGCTCTCACTCGTGATCGTCCTTCAGAATCAAAGACCTGGTCACAGAGCCCTTGCGCCATGTCCTTCATCGTTCGGACATTGCAAAATTACTGCCGACTTTAGACTGCTACGGTATTGCTATCGTGATAAAATGAGATTTATTTATGTATTGATAAGTAGCTATGTTTTAAATTGTTACAACACATTCTTTGAAAAAATATAGACTGTTCCAGACTGCTTTAGACTGCTAAAGGTATTTTTTCGTTATTTCCTTCTCAATTTTGGTAGTATTTTGCACAGTTCTTCGTCCCATTCTGCGTTTTTCGTTACGTTTCCCAACGCCTTCGATGCGGTCGTGTCAAGTGAAGCGCAGGCTAATTTCTGCCACTTGTATGGATTGCTTTTTATCATCGAAACCATTCGAGCAACCGCCATGCGATATTTATCAATGCGAATCGGTTTGATTCCACTCATATCTGCTCTGGCAATTGATTCCGCAAAGAAATCTATCGTTGTACTTTCATCTATGACACCTGTGGTTATTAGATAATCCAATACATCCGAGCACTGTCTATTATTCTTAATTTCAAATCGCTCTTCTTCTTTTTTGGGTTGTCTTGAAGAATTAGCAACAACTTTTTCCTCCTCATTCAGGAAAGGGAAGAGCTTCTTCATGTTCGGATGGTCCTTTTTTTCACTATTCCTAATGCGCTCCTGAAAATGCGTATGAGCAACATTAAGATACTCTTCATTATGTAACTCAGGGTGCGCTAAAACATATATAGCGCCATAGTCAACCGTCATAGTGCCTAGAATAGTGTATTCATTGCCAAGATCTCTGTCTAAGAAATCAATACCAGCTTCCATGTCAACCGCCAGTTCCCACGGGAAAAACTTCTTCGATGCCTCAGTCAATATATACTGATCAGCAAGATGAACTGCGACATTAGGCTCATGGAGCACTGCATAATAAAACTCGATAATAGCATCTGTTGATATGGCGGTATACTCGAACGTCTCTTGGGGCAACGTCGCGGCCGCTTGAAAGACATCTTCATAACTCAGCATGTGCTTTGCTGTGAGATTGAAAAGATAACCCAGTCTTTTTATTGCGTTGTAATTCATGTCGTAATTTCTTTAGTGATTTTTATGGTTTGTTCGGCAAAGATAATACAATTCGATGATACGTGTGTTTCTGGTTTATCATTTTTCTGGTATTAAATATCAAATGAAATAACGTGGCGTATCAATAACTCGAGTTTTCACCCGATAATAATAGGGAACAGAGTGTCATATATGTCCAAATATATGTCCAATTTTCAAAATGAAAATCTCTAAATAACTAATTATCAGTTATTTAGAGATTAAAAAAGTGAACCCGTGGGGAGTCGAACCCCAATCGAAGGAACCGGAATCCTTTATTCTATCCATTGAACTACGGGTCCTGGTGTGTGCATTTTTGATGAAATGCGGGGGCAAAATTAGGGCTTTTTTTGTAATTTTGCAAGATGAGCGGGCTTTTTGGGGGGATTTTTGTCCCTGCGGGGCCTGCGTGGGATCGTTTTGCCATTAGTACTTCACATAATTAATATAGCTAGAGATGAGAGTGAGGATAGAGCCGTCGTGGAACCGTGTGCTGGCTGCTGAATGGGAGGAGCCGTACTTCAAGCAGCTGACCGACTTTGTGCGCGAGCAGTATAGCTCGCGGCAGGTGTTCCCGCCTGGCGGACAGATCTTTGCGGCGTTTGACGCGGCACCGTTCGAGCGGGTGAAGGTGGTGATTCTGGGACAGGATCCTTATCATGGCGTGGGTCAGGCCAACGGGTTGTGCTTCAGCGTGAATGAGGGTGTGCCGATGCCGCCGTCGCTGGTAAATATCTTCAAGGAGGTGCATGACGACGTGGGGGCTCCGATGCCGGCCAATGGTGACTTGTCGCGCTGGGCGCGCCAGGGCGTGCTGCTGCTCAACGCGACGTTGACGGTGGAGGCCCACCAGCCGTTGTCCCACCAGGGGCGGGGCTGGGAGGTGTTTACCGACCACGTGATCGCCCACCTGGCGCGGGAGCGTGAGCACCTGGTGTTCATGCTGTGGGGGGCTCAGGCGAAGCGCAAGGGGGCCTTTATCGACCGCCAGCGCCACCTGGTGCTGACTGCGGCCCATCCGTCGCCGTTGTCGGCCAACCGTGGGGGATTCTTCGGCAACCACCATTTCTCGCGTGCCAACGATTATCTCGCCAGCCACGGCATGGAACCCATCGTGTGGTAATAGTTTGACATCATTTTGTGTGCTTTTTCTAATCAAACCGAAGATGTGAAAAAAAGTTTACTAAAACTTGCAAGTATTGCAAAATAGTTGTATTTTTGCACGTCACTAATCATGAGTGAAGCCCAAACTGACTAGAATCAATCACAGCTAACTATCAATTTCACAATAAAATACAATTTAAATCAGCTTAATAGTTTTTAATTAATTCTTTTTATTAACCATTTTAATTGATTCATCGTTATGAAGAAATTATCTGTACTTTTGGTTGCTGCCGCAGTCGCTTTTGGCGCTTCTGCAGGCGTGAACTTCAAGGCTAGCCATGCCGTGAAGAGCAACAAGGTCATCAACAAGGAGATGACCAAGATCAATCCCAAAAGCCTGAAGGCTGACAAGACCAGCTTCCGCGTAATCACCGATCAGCCCGCTGGTGAGCTCAAGAGCTACAACCGCGCTGGTTACTATGTTTACGTGAGCAGCGGTTACCTCTACAACGCTCAGCAGGACGGCAATCGCATGGACATCGTCTATGGCGAGGATGGCAAGGTTTACATGAAGAACATCATCTGCGGTATCGGCAGCTACTTTGGCGACAGCTGGGTAGAGGGCACCATCGAGGGCAACGAGATCCACGTTCCCATGGGCCAGTCGATCTACTGGAGTGATCAGTATCAGGCCGACGTTGTTCTGGGCATGGGTAACACCGTCCAGGACGAGGAGGGTTACTGGGGCTTTGAGCTTGATGAGCGTGCCACCGAGGCTGTTTATGTTATCGATGGCCAGACCATCACCCTGCAGGGCACCGAGGATCTGGAAGCAGCCGATGACCTCTTTGGTTATGGCCTGACTGCTTACTGGACCGACGATGACAGCTGGAGCGGCTTCATCGAGTGGAACACCGTGCTGACCGAGCGTGAGCCCGTCGTTGCTCCTGAGGTGATCACCGAGATTCCCGAGGGCTGCCAGGTTTACACCTACTACCGCAACAGCGGTGCTATCGTTAGCAGCTGGCTCTATGGCATCGTTAACCAGGTTACCGACGGCAAGTTCACTGTTGCCTTTGCCAACAATGGCGACGTTTACATCCAGAACCCGAGCTGGTGGCATGACAGCTACAACACTTGGGTAAAGGGTACCTATGACTGGGCTACCGGCATCATCACCGTTCCCACCGGCCAGTACCTGACCTGGAGCGATGACTATGAGTATGGTATCCAGCTCGTTTGGGGTAGCAGCTACGTTTACCTCGACACCGATGAGAATGGCGAGGAAGGCTACTACATGGGCACCGAGATCGACGAGCGCACCACCGAGATCCAGTTCATGATCGATGGCGACAACATCTATCTGCTGAACACCGAGGGTGACATCAACGCCGAGTTCCCCGAGTGGGGCAACACCACCGGTATGATGACCATCTACAGCGACGACCTGAGCTGGACCAGCTTCGAGATCGCCAACCGCGACGAGAATGGCTATGCTGAGCCCTTCGGCCGCATGGTTAACCTCGTTCCCGCCGTTCCCGCTATGCCCACCGCCGACGAGTGGTATGACAGCGGTTCGGAGGACGGTTACAGCCGCTTCTACTTCACCCTGCCCACCGAGGACGTTGATGGCAACCCCATCGATCCCGAGTACCTGAGCGTGAGCATCTATGTTGACAATGGTAATGGTCCCGAGCTCTTCGTCTTCGACGAGGCTACCTATTACTATGACATCGAGGGCATGGGCGACCTGACCGAGATTCCTTACTGGATCTACAGCAGTGGCTATGACTTCCACCCCGGTTACTTCTACTTCTATCGCACCAACGAGGGTGACAACCCCCTGTTCACCCAGAACATCGGTGTTCAGGTTCACTACACCGTTGACGGCGTGAAGAACTCGAGCGACATCGCTTGGCTGTACAACATCGACACCAAGGTTAACGAGCTCAATGCTGGCAAGACCGTTGCTAACGTTCGCTACTTCAACGTTGCTGGTCAGGAGATGGCTCAGCCCGAGGGCATGACCATCCAGGTTACCACCTACACCGACGGCACCACCAGCGCCGCTAAGGTTGTGAAGTAATCCTGTCTTCATCAACCCACTAGCAGCTCCTAGAGCTGCAAGAGGGTGACAACATCGGTAGAGACGCATCCACATGCGTCTCTACTTTTTTTGTGGGTATCATGAGGCCGAAAGGCCTGCTAATCTTTCCCGGGACAATAGTCATTTTTTGGCAATGATATAGATGTTGGCCCTTGGGTGGTATTAACCGCCCTATCGGGCGGGAAATTAAGCAAATTAATTTTAAAATTTAATTTTCTTTTAATTTCCCGTGCGTAGCACGGTTTGATGTAGAAACGTTTCAACGCAGTGTCAACTGCTATATCGTTACCCATTTTTTCTCCTGACATTGCATAATCATCGTCTGAATACCGATTCCCATAAAAATATTACATTATCATGTCATTTATTGTGATTAATTGCGGGAAATAGTTACCTTTGTGAACTTTAGCTCTGCTATCAAATCATTTTATTCTTTTAATTATTAACAATAATACTGTTCACACTATTATGAAAAACTTCTTATTACTTATTGCGGCTGCCGCTGTCGCCCTGGGCGCATCGGCCGGCATCAATGTGAAGGCTTCCCATGACACGAGAGGCTACAAGCTCAACACGGCTTCACAGAGCCTTGTCGAGCTCAAGAACCTCAAGGGCGGCCCCAGCCGTGTCATCGTTGACCAGCCCGCTGGCGAGCTGCACAGCTACCTGCGCAGCGGCGATGCCATCTATCCCGACGGGCAAAACATCTACATGGGCACTCAGGAAGACGGCCGCATGGACGTCGTGTTTGCCGACGAGGGCAAAGTCTACCTCAAGAACATCCTCTACAACAGCGGTGCAACCTGGGGCAACTATTGGGTTGAGGGCCAGCTCAACGAGGATGGCACCGAGATTGTCATCCCCATGGGCCAGTCCCTCCACTACAGCTACACCTACCAGGCCGACATCCTGCTGGCATGGGGCACGACCCAGATCGCCCTTGACGAGGCGGGTGCCCCCTACATTGACTTTGTCGTCGATGACCGCACGACCGAGGTGGTCTATACCATCGACGGCGAGACGATCACCATGCAGCAGGGCGTAGCCCCCGTCGAGGATGCAGAGAACCCCTACTGGGGCTTTGAGGCAACGGGCATGGGTGCCTACTGGACCGACGACATGAGCTTTGCCGGCGCGATGGAGTGGAACACCGTGTTCACCGAGACCGAGCCCCTGGAGCCCACCGGCCCGTCGATCATCACCGAGCAGCCCGAGGGTGACCTGTACACCCTGCACCGCAACAGCGGCATCATCATCACCAGCGGTGAAGTCAGCCATGGCGTGAGCGATGGCGATGTCAACATCGTCATCAACGAGGATGAGGGCAAGGCCTATATCCAGAATCCCCTCTGGCTCCATGACTATAACTACTGGGTAGAGGGCTCCTATGACCCCGAGTCGGGATTGATCAGTGTCCCCACGGGACAGTATGTCTATTACAACGAGGACCTCGCCTATGGTATCCAGGTCATGTGGGGCCGCACCTACGTCTACGAGGGATATGACGGTTACCGCCTGGGATATGAGGTTGACAATAATGCCGAGGAGATCAACTTTGTCTTCTTTGAGAACGCACTCTACCTGCTCGGCAGCGATGGCAACGTCAACGCCGAGTTCCCCGAATGGGGCAACGCCACCGGCATGATGGGCATTTACAGCGACAACCTGGACATGACCTGCATCGAGTTCATCAACAAGAACAGCGACGGCGATGAGCTGCCCTTTGCACAGCTCATCGACCTGGTGCCCGCTGTACCTGCCAACCCCATTATCGACGAGTGGATTGACGGCGGTGACGAGGAGGGTAACAGCTTCCTCTTCTACATGATGCCCAGCACCGACGTCGACGGCAATCTCATCAACCCCGAGTACCTGAGCTTCAGCATCTATGTCGACAATGGCAACGGACCCGAGGTGTTCACCTTCGAGGCCGACACCTATGTCAACGACTACCTCTTCGAGGACATGACCGAGATCCCCTACTGGCTCTATGCCTACGGTGCCGACATCACCGCCTATGGCTGCATCTTTTACCGCACTAACGAGGGCGACAACCCGCTGTTCACCCGCAACATCGGCATCAGGGCCTTCTATGAGGTCGATGGCATCAAGAACGCCTCCGACATCGTTTGGCTCTACGACATCGACACCCGTGTCAACGAGCTCAATGCCGGCAAGACCGTGGCCAGCGTGCGCTACTTCAACGTCGCCGGTCAGGAGATGGCCCAGCCCCAGGGACTGACCATTAAGCTCACCACCTACACCGACGGCACCACCAGCGCTGCCAAGGTGGTAAAGTGATGATCATCCTTTTCTAGCCACTAGAAACGACCCATCAATGTGGAGGAGCGAGACCCCGTCTCTCGCGTCTCCACTTCTTTTATTAGGGTGTCCGGGAAAATCTTCACCCTGACACGCAATTGGCTGATTAATATTGATTTCGATATGCGATTGTCAGATCGGGCCTACTTGTAGCAAGCAGTAGGGCCTCGCCATGTTTCGGATGAGTTTTTACTTTTTACTGGACAGTGAGGATTGCGGAGAATCATTACCTATTTTTTGGGGGGAGATTGGGCGATATTTTAATTATTTTCACTATCTTTGACCACTCTCAGGAGGCCGATGATGCCGTCCGCCTGCCGATAAAGCAACTATTACGCTGAATAACAATATTTTACCAATAATTTAAAAACAATTTGTCATATGAAGAAATTAACTCTACTGCTACTTCTTGTGCTGGCGGCATCGTTGTCGATGCAGGCCGCAGTCATTACCGAGCAGCCCGAAGGCACGATTTTCTCCTTCACCCGCACGGCTCAAGGTTCCTTTATCCAACCCTTTGACGGAAGTTATTTCGAGATGCAGACCCAAAGTGGAGGCCAACTCGAGATCGTCTTCAATGATGCTGATCAAGCAGCGCCCAAGTGCTACATCAAGAACATCATCACGGGGTCCGAGGTCATCTTCGGTGACTACTGGGTCGAGGGCGATGTGAACTATATCTCCCCTGGACACATCACCATCACCGTGCCGCTGGGACAGCACGTGGCCGAGAACCGCGGCCGCAACGCCGTCCTCTCGTGGGGCAGTGCGAGCTTCAACACCCAGACCTTTCAGTACCAGTTCACCAACAATCCCGGCATGACGGCGGTCACCTATGCCATCGACGGCAACACCATCCACATCGAGGGCACCAGCGGCCCCCTTGCGGTCGATGCAGGTGAAGACATGACCCTCAACAGCACTGGTCCGTGCATCGTCTGGGAGGATGAGGACAATCCTGACGACGTCGAGTGGACCTACTACATGGAATGGAGCACCGAGGCCATCGACAACATCAACCCCAACGTCATCTGCGACCAGCCGGCCGGCACCGTCCGCTACTACACGCGCACCAGCCAGTGCGTCAGCTTCAACCTCTACGGAGCCAATCTGCACAGCCGCCCCATATACACCGAGGCCACCTCGATGGAGAACGTGATGATCGTCACGGCCGCCGACAACAAGACGGTTTACATCAAGGATCCCCTCTACAAGACACAATTCGGATCATGGATACAGGGCACCCTGAGCGACGACGGCACCACCATCACCGTGCCGATGCCCCAAGCGCTCAGGATTACCTACGGCGATTTTTACTACGACCTCAACGTGATGGGTTGGGGACACAGCGTGTTTGACGAGAGCTATGACTACGGCTTCGCCACCTTCGTTGATGAGGACAAGACCCTTATCACCTACAGCATCGACGGCAACACCATCACCCTGCAAGGGACCGAGGGCGACATCACCACCGAGCAGTATCCCGACGAGTTCCTCGCCTCGGGCCTGTACACCCGCGATGGCGGCAACGTCTATATCGAGACCCACGTGGTCTATACACTCAGCCAGGACAATCCTCCCGTCGAGCCCACCGAGAAGACGGCCGCTCCCGTCTTCCGCGGCTACACCGGCGAGAACCGGGCCCTGGCCTACTTCATGGACATCATCCCGAACGAGCCCAGCACCATCCACTACCGCGTCCTGTATCCCGATGGCGTGTGGAGCAATTGGACCGAGTATGAGGAGACCCTGGCCTTCACCACGACCGGCAACTACAGCATTGAGGCCTATGCCGTCGCCACCGGCAAGCTGCCCAGCGACGTGGTATCCACCGACTTTGCCCTCGATCCTGCCACCGGCATCAGCGAGATGAACACCGGCAAGACGGTGACCGCCGTGCGCTACTTCAACGCCATCGGCCAGCAGGTGCAGCAGCCCCAGGGACTGACCATCCAGGTGACCACCTACAGCGACGGCACCAGCAGCGCCGTCAAGGTGATCAAGTAAACTGGCATCACGTCAAGCAGTCCCGCATGAGGGACTGACACCGACAAACCCGCACACAGGTAGAGGCGCAAGATTTTTTGCGTCTCTACTTGTTTAATTGGGGCTTTTCCCCTATCTTTGCACTCTATGGACAAGACAGCAACTTATCAATTACTCGTCAAGCAGGTCGAGAGCCTGATCGAGGGCGAGGACAACACCGTCGGCCAGCTGGCCAACGCCGCCGCCATCCTCCACGAGACGATGAAGTGGTGGTGGACAGGATTCTATCTCGTCAAGGACGGCGAGCTGCAACTGGGACCCTTCCAGGGACCGATCGCCTGCTACCGCATCAAGAGCGGCCGCGGCGTGTGCGGCACCGCCTGGCAGCAGGACCGCACCATCGTCGTTCCCGACGTGGAGCAGTTCCCGGGACACATCGCGTGCAGCAGCGAGTCGCGCAGCGAGATCGTCGTGCCCCTGCACGCTCCCGACGGCAACGTCGCCGGCGTGCTCGACATCGACAGCAGGGAGCTGGCAACATTCGACGACGTGGATGCCCACTGGCTCCAGCAAATCGCCCGCGTCATCGAGCAGCAAGTAAAACTATAGTAACTATTGCCACTATATAATCGATTATTGATTCCATGAGCTACGAACCTCTAGCCGAACGGCTGCGTCCACGATCGCTCGACGACTACATCGGGCAGCGCCACCTGGTGGGACCCGGTGCCGTCATCCGTCGCATGATCGAGAGCGGCAACATCAGCTCCTTCATCCTGTGGGGGCCGCCGGGCGTGGGCAAGACCACGCTGGCACGCATCATCGCCGAGACGACCCAGGTGCCCTTCTACACCTTGAGTGCCGTCACCTCGGGCGTGAAGGACGTACGCGAGGTGCTCGACCGCTGCAAGGCCGATGCCCGCAGCGTCTTCTCCAAGGGGCGACCCATCCTGTTCATCGACGAGATTCACCGCTTCAACAAGTCCCAGCAGGACTCGCTGCTCGGGGCCGTGGAGCGCGGCACGGTCACGCTCATCGGCGCGACGACCGAGAATCCCTCCTTCGAGGTCATCCGTCCCCTGCTCTCCCGCGCCCAGGTCTATGTCCTCAATCCGCTGGACCGCGACGACCTGCTGCAACTGCTGGACCACGCCATCAAGACCGACAAGATGTTCCAGGGCCGTGAGGTGCGCGTCGAGCAGACCGAGGCCCTTCTGCGCTTTGCCGCCGGCGATGCGCGCAAGCTGCTCAACATCCTGGACCTCATCATGCAGTCGCTGCAAGAGGGCGAACCCTTTGTCATCACCGACGACATCGTCACCGACCGCCTCCAGCAGAATCCGCTCGCCTTTGACAAGGGCGGCGAGATGCACTACGACATCATTTCGGCCTTCATCAAGTCCATCCGCGGCAGCGACCCCGATGCTGCCGTCTATTGGCTGGCACGCCTCATCGCCGGCGGCGAGGACCCCAAGTTCATCGCGCGCCGCCTGTGCATCCTGGCCGCCGAGGACATCGGCCTGGCCAACCCCAACGCCCTGCTGCTGGCCAACGCCACGTTTGACATCATCAACAAGATCGGTTGGCCCGAGGGGCGCATTCCCTTGAGCGAGTGTGCCATCTACCTGGCCACCAGTGCCAAGAGCAACAGTGCCTATCTGGCCATCAACGACGCCCTGGCCCTCGTCAACGAGACCGGCAATGCCCCCGTGCCGCTGCACCTGCGCAATGCGCCGACGGGACTCATGAAGCAGCTGGGCTACGGCAAGGACTACATGTATGCCCACGACTATCCGGGACACTTCGTCCTGCAGCAATACATGCCCCAGGAGCTGAACCACCCGCAGCTGTGGCACCCACAGGACAATCCGGCCGAGAACCAGATGACCGCACGCCAGCAGAGCCGCTGGGGTGCCCGCGCCGGTCATGGCCCCGCCAGCGAGACGAACGATTAACCCCTCCCCGACCCTTCCAGTCAAGATGGCCATTCACAATAAACTAGGGAAAGAAGGCGAGCAGGCAGCATGCGACTTCTTGATCGCCAAGGGGTACACCGTGCGCGAGACCAACTGGCGCATGGGGCACCTCGAGATCGACATCGTCGCCCACGAGCCGGCCGCCAACCGCCTCCACGTCGTCGAGGTCAAGACGCGCTCCCGCGCCGACGCTCACTTCGACCCGATGCAAAGCATCAACCAAAAGAAAATACGCAATCTTGTCAGTGCCGCCAACGGCTACATCCGTTTCTACCGCCTGCCCATGACCGTCCAGTTCGACGTGATGATCCTCTTTGGCACCCCACCCGACTTCCAGATCCATTTCATCCCCAACGCCTTCCGTCCCCCGCTCCGCTCCATCCGCTGACGGTGTCTCTACTACCCTGCGTCAGCCGTGGAAATGGCGCGCTTGAGTCGGGGTCATGCCATAGTGCTGGCGGAAGACGCGTGAGAAGTAGGCCACATCCTGGAAACCGCACTTCAGCGCGATGTCGCCGATGAGGACGGTGTCGGGACTGTTCTGCAACAGGGTCATCGCTTTCTCCATGCGCAGCTGGGAGATATGGGCCAGGACATTCTTGCCCGTCAGGGTCTGGATCTTGCGGCGCAACTGTATCTCGCCCATCTTGAAGTGGCGTGCCACCTTGTCGAGATCGACTTTGGGACCTTCGGAGAACTGCTTCTCGACCTCGCGGGCAAATTCGTCCAGGAATGCCTCGGCATCTTCACTGCCGGCACTACTTGCAGCTTGCTGGGATGCAGTGGCAGGCTGTGGCACGGCAGCGGCCGAGAAGGTCTCGCGCAGCAGCCGGCGGTTTTCCAGCAGGTTCTCGACCCACGTGAGCAATTCCTCGCGCACGAAGGGTTTCACCAGATAGGCGTCGGCACCCGCCCTGATGCCCTTCACGCGGTCGGCATCGGCATTGCGGGCACTCAGGATGATCACGGGAATGTGGCACAGGCGGGGCGTGTTCCTCACCTGGCGGCACAGTTCCACGCCGTCCTTGAGCGGCATTTTCACGTCGGTGATGATCAGGTCAGGCTCCAGCTCGGCAGCCTTGGCCAGGCCCTGTTCTCCGTCGGTGGCATAGTGCACCTGGTAGCTGTCGCCCAGCACGAGGCCCACCAGCCGGGCCACGTCGGCATGGTCCTCGACGACGAGCACCGTCGGCGCGTCATCCCGGGCGGGCTGGTCGGGAATCAACTTGGTAGATGGGGCCTGGTGTTCATGACGCCGCTTGCCCAGCAGCAGTGAGGCCATGCCGTCTTCCAGGCGCTGCTTCACGCCCCGCGGGTGACGGCACGGCAATTTCACGGTGAATACCGATCCATGGTCTTTCATGCTATCGGCAGCGATCGTGCCGCCCAGCGCCATGGTCATGTCGCGCACCACGGTCAAGCCGATGCCCACGCCCTCGACCATCGACTCGGCGATGGCACTGCGGTAGAAGGGCTCAAACACGTGGGGCAGGTCATCCTTGCCGATGCCCATGCCGTTGTCGGCCACGCGCAGGATGATCTGGCCGTCCTCGACGCTGGTAGTGACCGTAATCTTACCATAATCAGGCGTATAGCTGATGGCATTCTCCAGCAGGCTGCTCATGATGGTGACCACATAGCGCGGCACGAGATCGACCTCGACGCTGCTCTCGCGAGAGGCATAGGTCAGCTCGATGTGACGCTCCACACAGCGGTCATGATAGCTGTCTATCACCATGTGCATGAAGGTCACCAGGTCGCCCGTGCTCCAGTCCAGGTCGGTGATGGCACTGCGCACACTACCGACCTCCAGGATGCGGTCCACCAGCTCGAGCAGGTTATTTCCTTGACGCTCAATAATTTCGCAGTTCTCCCGCTGGGTCGCCAGATAGGCGTTGTCCGCTTCCTTGCCCTCGGCTATGATGGCATCGATCGAGCCCATGATGGCCGACAGAGGCGTGCGCAGCTGGTGGACGACGTTGGTAAAGAACAGCGAACGTGTCTCCTCGACCTGGCGCATCAGTCGCTGTGTCCGCACGCGCACCCGCATGGCATACATCAGGGCCAGGATGATTGCACCGGCCATCAACAGCACCAGCAGGGTGAAGACAATCTGCATCTTGCGCGTCCGCTTCAGGTTGTTGAGGTCGCGGTTGAGCACGTCCAGCTCGTCGCTCATGCGGCCGGTCTGGTAACGGTTGCGCTCGGCTCGCATCTCCTCGCTCTTCTGCCGGCCGTAGATGCTGTCCTGCAACTCGGTGCCGCGCACATACTGTTGCAGTGCCTCCTGGGCATCGCCTTGCAGCAGGGACAGTTCGTAGTGGATCATGTGGGTCTCGGCCTGATATTCCTTGCTGCCGATGCGGTAGGACTCGGCCTCGGCCTCATCAATGTAGCCGCGGGCCGTCTCCACCTCGCCCAGCAGGATGCTCACGCGGGCCAGCGCCAGGCAGGCGTCGAGCCAGTGCCAAGTGTCGCCGGTCTCCTTGAGTTTGTCATAGGCGATGCGGTATTCCTCCACGGCGTGGGAGAAGCGGTTCTCGGCCTCATGCAGCTCGCCCGAGTGCAGGTGGCACAGGGCAACACCCTTCTCATTGCCGCCCAGCTCGTTATATTCCATCGACTTGCGCTGGTAGTACCACGCCGAGTCCAGTTCGCCCAGGTCGTGCTTGATGCGGCCCAGCGCGCTTAAGTTCACGGCTATGCCGACGTTGTTTCCCAGCATCTGTTCCCGCTTCAGGGCCTCGCGCAAGACGCTGTCGGCGATGGCATAGTCACACAATTCCATCTCGATGTTGCCCAGGCCGTTGAGGGTCAATGCCACGGTCCGGATAATAGCCTCATGGTTCTGGTCCGAGAAGTCATCACACATTTTCAAGGACTTGAAATAGTAGCCCGTGGCTTTACTGAACTCGCCCAGGCGGCGATAGTCCTCGCCCAGGCTGCTCAGCATCATCACCAGGCCTATCGTGTCATCCTGGGATTCGGCAAGTTGCAGTCCGCGATTATGGGCATCGATCGACTCGGTGAAGCGGGACAACCGCCTCAGCCTGATGCCCTTGTGATTGAGGGCGAGCATCTCGGCCTGCTTGTCGTTCTGCTCGTGGGATTGCTGCGCCAGGGCCTCGAGCGAGTCCACGTCGCCGATCTTGCCCATCATGCTGTCGATGCGGGCCAGGCGGTCGTCACCATCATGGATTTGAGGCTTGCCGCGATGGCATGACACCAGCAGCGACACGAGTAGCGTCACCACAATCGGTAATGCCTTGCGGCAGGTTTCCACAAGTCCAAAAGGCCGTTTCTTCATAGCACAAGCGCGATAAAACACGGAATTATTTGCAAATGTAAGGTATTTATTGCGATAACCGTAATTTTTTTGTCATTTTTTTTGCAATTGGTCACAACTTGAGAAAAAACTCGCTCTCATGCCCATCATATCAATTTAATTGACTAACTTTGCAGGTTGAATGGAAAGCAAGAAGAGCATATATCAGCGAGCTGCCGAGTGGGGGTTGCCTTTTGGCCTGTACTTGGCGTGCATGGCCGTGTCATCCATCTTTGCCGACTGGTTTGCACCGCTGGCGGTCATCTTCTTTGTCCTGTTACTGGGAACGCCCCTGGTGGCATACTACTTCCAGCGACGCAAATTCATTGAGGATGACGGCTTTACCGAGTATGCCGCGCTGTGGATGCTGGGCATCATGCTCTTCATCTTCGGGGCGATATTGTGCAGTTTCATCACCTTTCTGGTGTTGCAATATGTGAGGCCCGACTTCATGTATGAGCAGGGACAACTGCTCATCGAGGCCTATAGCAAGATGCCCGAGATGGCCGACAGCGAGATGCTGCGTGTCGTCAAGCGCGCCATCGACGAGCGCCTCATGCCGCCGCCCATCGAGATGGTGTTCAATGCCTTCTGGTTCGTCTCCTTCGGCGGATCAATCGTCAGTGCCATCACCGCCCTGCTGGCACAGCGGCCGTTGCGCCGCCGTCCCGGCAATAATAGCAATCAATCACTTTAACGACTATCAAGCGATAACAACGCCACAACATTAATATATATATGGACATTTCAGTAGTAGTCCCACTGTATAACGAGGCCGAGTCCCTGCCCGAACTGGCAGCATGGATCGAGCGTGTCATGGACGAGAATGGCTTCAGCTATGAGGTACTGTTCATCAACGACGGCAGTACCGATGACTCGTGGAGCGTCATCCGCGACCTCAACCGCAAGAACCCTCACATGAAGGGTGTCTCATTTCGCCGCAACTACGGCAAGTCACCGGCGCTCAACACGGGATTTGAGCGCGCCCAGGGCGACGTCATCATCACCATGGATGCCGACCTGCAAGACAGCCCCGACGAGATTCCCGAGCTCTACCGCATGATCACCCGCGACGGGTATGACCTGGTGAGCGGCTGGAAGAAGAAACGCTACGACCCGTTGAGCAAGACGATTCCCACCAAGCTGTTCAATGCCACGGCACGGCGCGTGAGCGGCATCCACAACCTGCACGACTTCAACTGCGGCCTCAAGGCCTACCGCCGCGAGGTGGTCAAGCACATCGAGGTCTATGGCGACATGCACCGCTATGTCCCCTATCTGGCCAAGGTTGCGGGCTTCACCCGCATCGGCGAGAAGGAGGTGCACCACCGCGCCCGCAAGTATGGCACGACCAAGTTTGGCCTCGACCGCTTTGTCAACGGCTATCTCGACCTGTTGACGCTCTGGTTCCAGGCCAAGTTCGGCGTCAAGCCGATGCACTTCTTCGGCCTGCTCGGCAGCCTGATGTTCCTGCTCGGTTTTATCGCCGTCATCGTGGTCGGTGCCCTCAAGCTCTACCACATGCACAGCGGCCACAGCTACACGCTGGTCACCAACTCGCCCTACTTCTACCTCGCGCTCACGCTCATGCTGCTGGGCACCCAGCTGTTCCTCACAGGCTTCCTGGGAGAGCTCATCATCCGCCACAGCAACGACCGCAACCACTACGAGATCGGCGAGGAACTCACCGGCGACAACCGTGCCGACAGCGACACGGCCACGGCGGCCATTCCCGCCCGCCAGCGCGTCAATGAACTGCCTCCCGCCGCCAAGGGCATCAAGCAGGAAACAACCCGCAGCGAAGCATGAAATTGCCCCGATACACAGCCGCCATCGCCCTGACGGTGACCGCACTGGCCATCGGCACCACGGCGTGCAGCGACGACACCTGCAACGGCAACAGCAGCAGCCTGCCGCTGGCGACTTTCTACGTCGGCAACAGCCAGCAGACGATTCCCGGGCTCACCGTCATGGGAATCGGCGTGCCGGGCGACAAACTGCTGCTTGATTCGGCTTCGGTCAAGGAGGTGTATCTGCCCCTGCGGGCCACGGTCAAGTCAACCAGCTTCAACCTGCGCCGGTGGATGACCGTCGGCTCGACCGCCACCTGCTTCAACGACACGATTACCTTTGATTATGAGCCGGTTGAGTACTTCCACTCGTTAGAGTGCGGCACCATGTTCAACTTCGACATCAAGCGCGTGAGCCACACGTCCCACGCCATCGACTCGGTCGTGCTGCTCACTCCCCATGTCATCAATTCCCGCACCCCGGCCGTGCGCATCCACTTCGCCCAATGATGAGAAATCCGCTACATATTCTGTTGTCTGGGGCACGGAGGAACGTCGCGCTGCTGGCCTTGTTGGTTATCGTGGCGATGACGGCCATGGGACAGACGCCCGACAAGCGCCATGTAACGCCCGTCAAGCCCGAGACCAACCAAGTGAAACCGCCGCCCAAGGGCACCGACGAGAAGGTCATCCAGCAATACATGTCGGGCGACAGCACGGCTGCCATCGAGGCAAGGCGCGACTCGCTGCGACGCATCTATAAGCGCTACCCGCTGTTGACCGACCTGACCATCGGAGTCAACCTGGCCGAACCGCTGTTCATGGCCATGGGACAGAGCTACGCCAGCGCCGACGTCAATGCGACGCTCAACATGTGGAACCGCTTCCAGCCCGTGCTGGAACTGGGTTTGGGATGGGCCAAGAACTCGCCCGATGACAAGTATTTCTCCTACCGCGCCAAGCTGTCACCCTACGTCAAAATAGGTGCC
>JAFTFA010000009.1 GCA_017449785.1 Muribaculaceae bacterium
CCAGCTCTTCCTTGCTGAGCGAGATAAGAGATGCACCCTGCTCGGGGAAAAGTTGCATCTTCTCGTTGATGGCATAGCCCTGCAGGCGCAGGCTGTCGGCACTGAAGGTATTCATTGCCTTGTTATAGAGGCCGATGCGGTCGATGTGGCGGCGCAATATCGACGCCATGATCTCATAGAACTCCGGATTATCACAACTGTAGGCAAAGCCGCCAGTGTCGGTCATCAGCCCCACATAGAGGCAACTCGCGGCGAGGCGGTCCATCAGGCGCAGCAGCCCCATCTGCATCAGGACGCGAAAGACCAGTTCGCACGTCGAGGACGCTTCGGGAAATGAAATCTTCAGGTCGAAGGCATCGTCAGGGTCCAGGTGGTGGTCGATGAGAACGCGACGCGTCTTCAACGGCTCGACGACCTCGGCAAGACGGTCGATGCGCTTCAACGAGTTATAATCCAGGCAGAAGATGAGCTGGGCCTGTTCCAGCGCGTTGCGGGCACGCAGTTCGTGCTTGGTATAGACTATCAGTTCCCTCACGCCGGGTATAAATTCCAGCGACTTGGGCGCCATGTCGGGAGTGACGACAACGGTATCCTTGCCCAGGCGGCGCAGCACGTGGCACAACGCCAGCGACGAGCCCAGGGCATCACCGTCGGGCGACTTGTGGCACGTGATGACTATGCGTTGCACGCCGTTGATAAAGGCACGCAACCGTTCTATAGTATGTTCGTCAATAATTGGACTGATCATTGCTTGAAAATCGCATTAATCGGCAAAGATAACACATTTTCGCCACAAGAGCCGTCGTTTGCATGATTAAATATCGTTAATACCTCATTTATATCGACCACACGCCCCTATCGCAGATAGAGACGGACGAAGACGGGATAGTGGTCCGAAGGCAGGCGACGCGAATACTTGCTGAAGTTGATCTGCTGGGGGGCATCGTGACCCTTGAGCTGATCGGCTGACGATTTGTCAGGAATCCAGTAGCTATTGGTGAGCACGCCATAGGAGTCCACCCGGGCCGACGGCGAGACCAGGATGTGGTCGATGCGGCTCTCGGTATACAGGTCGGGATCAAACGAATTGAACGTGCCGTTCTCGGCAAAGCGCAGGCGTGAAGCCAGGTAAGAATCCTTCAAGAGGCCCGATGTCGTGAAGATGCCGTAGATCTCGTCGTTCTGGTCCACATTGAAGTCGCCCGTGACGATGACGGGGGTATCGTGGGCGATTTCAATGATTTTCCTGACAATGAGCTTGGCTGCCTCGCGGCGGGCGGTCACGCCCACGTGATCCATGTGCAGATTGAAGAAGTAGAATGCATCGTCATCGGTGGCCGTCTGCCCCGCAAATCGCCCCCAGGTGCAGATGCGGACACAGGCCGCGTCCCATCCCAGTCCAGGCCGGTCGGGGGTCTCGTTGAGCCAGAAGTTGCCTTCATCAAGGAGCCTCAGGCGGTCGGTCTTATAGAAAATGGCCGCATACTCACCGGCCTGCTTGCCGTCGTCACGTCCCACGCCGATGTAGTCGTATCCGTCAAGTCGCGCCAGCATATCATTCAACTGGCCATTGAGCACCTCCTGTGCCCCGAAGATGTCGGGCGACATGAAATTCACCTGGTCACAGATGACCTGGCAGCGCTTGTTCCAGACGTTGCCCTTGATGCTGTCACCGCCGTTCTTGTAACGGATGTTGTAGGACCCCACCAGCAGTTGGGCCGAAATCGAGGTCACCGCGAGAAACGATAGCAATATTAATAATGTGATTCTTTTCATATCGGCAGAAAAACAGAATGATTGTGAATTGTTGCTGCAAATATAGTGTTTTTAGGTCTATCGGTTGCAAGAATGGGGCGAAATCGCTAATTTTGCATTTGTAAATTAATGATAGAAACACCATGCTGGATTACATTTATCAAAATATCATCAGCCCCGATGTGAACCTGATCGGGGCCGTCACCAAGTTGGTGCTGAGTCTGCTGCTCGGAGCCGTCATCGGGATGGAGCGCCGCCGCAAGGGGCAGATTGCAGGCTTGCGCACGTTTGCCCTGATCTCGATGGGAGCGACCCTGGCCATGCTCATCTCGATCTACATTCCCCAGGAATACTTGGGGCTGAAGAACGGTGACCCAGGACGCATCGCGGCCCAGGTAGTGAGCGGTGTCGGTTTCCTAGGCGCGGGTGCCATCATCCAGATGAAAGGATCGGTGCGCGGCCTGACGACGGCGGCGGGCATCTGGATGACCGCGTGCATCGGGCTGGCCGTGGGTGCCGGCATGTACCTCATCAGCATCATCGCCACGTTGCTCATCATCTTCATCCTGGTGAATATCGAGCGCATAGAGTTGCGGCACAACTTCTTGTGGGAAAGCAAGATCATCCGTGTCAAGGTCCACGGCATCCTCAATGATATACAAGCCGTCCGCGACATCCTAGAGTCCAATGACATCCACATCAGCGACGAGTACATGAAGTATGACTACGACAACCAGTTGACGATTGTCAACTTCATGGTGCGCAGCAAGGGCAACATCGATGTGCCCTCGATGTTCAACGACATCAAGGAGAAGAGCAATGCCGTGTCGATCAAGCTGACCAACGAGATGAACATGTAGTAGTAACGTCGTCAAGCACATTTTACAATAAACGAACAATGGAAACACTCGATATCAATAGCCTTATCAGCGACCTGGCACTGATCCTCATGCTCGGTGCCATCGCCACCGTCGTCTTCAAGATGCTCAAGCAGCCCGTCGTGCTGGGTTATATCGTAGCTGGGTTCCTGGCCAGCCCTCACTTCACGCTGCTGCCATCGGTGGCCGTGGAAGCCAATATCGAATTTTGGGCCCAGATCGGCATCATCGTGCTGCTGTTCTCGCTGGGACTGGAGTTCAGTTTCAAGAAATTGATCGACGTGGGAGGGTCTGCGATACTCACGGCGCTGATCATCGTGCTGGGCATGATGAGCCTGGGATTTGTCGTCGGCAAGTCGCTGGGCTACGGGCTGGTGAACAGCATCTTCCTGGGCGGCATGATCTCGATGTCCTCGACAACCATCATCATCAAGGCGTTGACCGACCTGAACATGAGGCACCGGCGGTTTGTCCCCATGACGTTTGCCGTGCTCATCGTCGAGGACCTCTTTGCCGTCGTCATGATGGTGATCCTGTCTTCCATCGCGCTGAACAACAGCGTCAAGGGCGGTGAAATGGTGGGGAGCATCCTCAAGTTGTCATTCTTCCTGATCATGTGGTTCACGGTGGGCATCTTCATGATTCCCACGCTGTTCAAGCGTTTCAAGCGATACATCAGCGACGAGCAGATGCTCATCATCTCGATGGGACTGTGCTTTGCCATGGTGCTGTTCTCGATCAACTCGGGCTTCTCGGCTGCATTGGGCGCCTTTGTCATGGGCTCGATCCTGGCGGGCACCATCGAGGCCGAACGCATCGAGCGGCTCATCTCGCCGGTCAAGGACCTGTTTGGTGCCGTGTTCTTCATCTCGGTGGGCATGATGGTCAATCCCACGGTGATGACCCAGCACTGGAGCGTCATCGGCTTGCTGGCTATTGTGGTCATCGTGGGTATGATCGTGTTTGGCACCTTCGGCATGCTGGCCACCGGACAGCCGCTCAAGCTGGCGATGGAATCAGGCTTCTCGCTGACACAGATCGGCGAGTTCTCGTTCATCATCGCCACGCTGGGCACCAGCCTGGGCGTGCTCGACAAGAGTGTCTATCCCATCATCGTGGCCGTGTCGGTCATCACGACATTCACCACGCCCTTCTTCATCAAGCAGGCCGAGCCGTGCTACAACGCCCTGTACAAGATACTGCCCAAGAGCTGGACGCGGTTGCTCAACGGCTACAGCCATGACGCCAGCGAGAGCGAGAGCAGCGAGTCGGCCCAGTTGTGGAAAACGGTCGTTTCCCGCTTTGTCGTGCGGCTGGTCATCTACTCGGTGGTCATCATCGCCCTGACAGCCCTCTCGCGCACCTACCTGATGCCCTTGATCATGAAGTGGCTGGATGGTGGCGTTTGGGCACGACTGGCCAGCGTTACTGCGACAATCGCCATTGTCTGCCCGTTCATCGCCTCGATTATCCTGCCCACCGTCAAGCGGTCAGACTATGAGAAACTGGTCATGGCCAGCGGCAACGTGTCCTATGTCCCCTTTGTGGTCATGGGCATCATCAGCGCGACGCTGTCCACGATCTACATCGCGGCCATCCTGCAAGGTATCTACAGCAGCGCGACATCGGTTGTCGCTGCCATCGTGCTCATGCTGGCCACCTTGTTGATCATGGCAGTGTTGCCGTCACCGCTGCGCAAGCGCATCAACCGCCTGGAGCGCCGCTTCATCAGCAACATCAACGAGCGCGAGAATCGGCGCACCGGCCACGAGAATAACCTGGTGAGCGACCTGCACCTGGCCTACATGAAGGTGGGCCATGATTGCCCCTTTGTGGGCGACAAGTTGCGCCATCTGGACCTGCGCACGCGTTATGGCGTGAATCTGGTCAACATCCAGCGCGGCAACAAGCTGCATCCGGTTCCGTCGGGCGAGATGCGCATCTTCCCGGGCGACGTGCTGGGCGTGATCGGCACCGAGGAGCAGATCCAGCGGATGCTGCCGCTGGTCGAGGCCCAGAAGGAGGTCGGTGATATTCCTGCCCGTGACGTGAAGTTCATGCACTTTGCCATCAGCAAGAGTTCGCCCATCGCCGGCATCACGCTCGAGGAGAGCCGCTTGCGCGAGGACTACGGAGCCCTGCTCGTCGCCGTGCAGCGCAACGATGACGACTACATCTCCCCTTCCCCCGACTTGACCTTCATGCCGGGCGACATCCTGTGGATCGTGGGAGACCCCAAGCAACTCGCGCCCCTCAAGTGACGCCTTTTTCCCAAGACTGATAAATATCTACCCGATAGTCAAATCGGGCTTACTTGTAGGGCCTCGCCTTGGCGTGGCCGTTTCTGACAGATAGGCTCCCAATGTCAGCCTCGGCATTGCGTCTAGAAAGTATTGATTAACAGCTATTTGCGTACGCTATACAATCTTGATGCTGTGCGGCCACGCCAAGGCGAGGCCCTACTATCGGCTACTATTGCGTTTTCACTTTTAACGGCTACCCTAAAAAAGAGGATGCGCTGTCCAGAACCCGGACAACGCATCCATTTCACTTAGTTAAACTATAACCTCATTATACAGGTCTCATGTCTCAGACATTGCCCTTGAGCAGCAAGTTGATCAGAGAGGTAACGTCACTGATGTTGACAGTAGCGTCGCCATTGACATTGGCATTGAGCGGGCTGAAGTTGTCGCTCTCCTCAAGATCGCCAGACAGCAGGTGGTTGATCAGGGCAGTCACATCGCTGATGTTCACATTGCCATCCCTGTTCACGTCACCGATCTTCACCTCGGGAGCAGGATTCAGATTCTCGATAACGAGGGTCATGTTCTCGAGGCTGACGGTCAGCTTGTACTCACCGCCCATGATGCGATAGGCCTGATAGTTCTCATAGGTCAGGTTGAGAGGCTGGCCATCATACATGTCGTCATACCAGAAGTCGCCCTCGCTGACAGCACCGAAGCGGAACGGAGCAATATAAGCCCAACCGCCGTCGTCGTTGTTCTCGGCCAGCACGGTGGTGAAGCTGAAGTAGTTCTCGCCGCTCTGACCACGACCATCGAAGGTTACGGTAGCGGTGTAAACGTTGTTCTCGGCATCATAGGTCATCAGCACACCGTCGTTGGCAGCCCAAGCCTTGTCGTTAGCCTCACCCAGGATGTAAACATCGGGAGCGGATGCAAGCGTCTTGAAGATAACGGAATTGCTCCAGTAGGAATGACCGTCGTCAGTAAGGCCAACAACCTGTACCTCATATTCGGTCTCGGGGGTCAGGCCCTCGATAGTGTAGTTGGTTGCGGTGATGTCGTAAACATAGGTCCAGGGATCCTCGGTCTCGGTGCTGTTGGGATCACCCACAAAGACGTCATCTACCAGCAGTGCAAGCACATCATAGCAGTTGGTGTGGCAGATCACAACCGAACCGGTCTTGCCCTCATAGGCACTCAGGTCAAACTCATACTTGGTGGGAGTGGCCGTGGTCACAATCTCTTCACCGATCTGATCGAATGCGCCATCATCGGTCAAGACATAGACCAAGAGGTGCTCATCATAGTAATAGGAGTTACCACCCCAAGCATAGAACTGGAGGACGCCATGCAGATTGATGTTGGGCGAGATCAGGTAGTTCTCAGGCGAAATGCCACCCGTTCCCGAGATGTAGCTATAGGAAGCGAAGCAGCCAACGCCACTGGGGCATACCCCCTCACTGGCCATCGTTGCAGGGAACCAGTCATTACCGTCCTCATCGCCGTCAAGGGTTGACCATGCACCCCAGCTGTCCTGGGTCTCGAAGTCCCAGAAGTAGTTCGCATTGGGCTTGTACTGCCTGTAACGCAGGTACCAAGTGTCGCAGGCGGCATCATCCCAGGTGACATCGGCAGTCGTTGCAGCAGGTGCTACGGCGAGATTCTCGACATTGGGATAGATGATGGGTTCTGGCGACCACACGGTCAAGGCGTCAATATAGCCTTGCCATGTGAGATCATCGTCCCAGATTGCGGTGAAACCGGTAAATGCAAAGTTATCGACATCGGCCGACGAATTGTCCAGCGAGATGGTGTTGCCGTCGATGGTGAATGTGGCCTCGGTAGCCGTGTCGTCATTGACATAGGTAATGTAATTGTCGGCATCGACAGATACCGAGCCCCATGCCAGGATCAAGCCATAGTTGTAGGTAGAATTCCACGTGATAAACTGTCCCAGAGGAATCGACAGCTTGTTGCCGTTGATCGTACCCTTTACCCAAGTGCCTGGAGCCAGATAGCAAATGGGATCCTTGATGTAAACGGTGCTGCCATCGGCTGCATAGACGATGTCAACAGTACCCTCCTGCTCATCAGCATAAACGCTTTGGCTGCTGTAGTAGGTAGCATAACCTGTGCGCTCATAGGTCTTGAGCTCACCCTCGGGCTGCTCGGTGATCAGGTCTGTCGCTGCACGGTTGGGAGCATTGAACTGGGTGAGATTCATCTGGTGGGTTTGGCCAAAACTCATCGATTTCTTCTCGAGCCTGTTCATCTTCTCAGCCTTCAGGGTAACGGGGTTCTTGAATTCCATCCCCTTCTTGGCATCTTTCAGATTGATGCCTGCCGATGCCGAAACAGCAACAGCAGCACTCAGCAATAAGAATAATAATTTTTTCATAAACTAAAAAATTAATAAATTGGTTAATATTAAGTAAGTTAACACTAAATAAGTCAATTCTGCATCAAATCATGTCAATTCTATTCCACTTAGAGTTTTAACAAAATAGAACTTCAGAATTTGAATTTCGGTTTGTATTAGTACTGCAAATTTACATTATTTCCTCAATTGTATTTGTTTTTTCAGTCATTTTTTTTGCGATATTATTACAAATTTAAGTTAAAATTACTGATTTTGGTAGCAATTTTTAACCACTGGTGTGAATATTTCTTTTTACATTTCATGGGCTCTACAGTTTATGGTCATTCTATTAAGAATTGAGTCCACTTTATAAAGTCACTCATATAGAATATAGCCTACGAATTAAACGAATAGTTATTCATTACGCATTCAACAACAGAAGATTATTGCCGAATCTCATAATAAAAATACGTTAAATTCGCGTAATTCGCAGGCTAAAAGATAAGTTAAACAGTGAGCAAGTTATCGGCTTGCGACACTTAAGTTAAGTAAGCAGGTTGATCAATTCTGCGAGAGCAGCAGGTTGATCAAGGCGGTAACGTCGCTGATGTTGACATTGTTGGTATCATTGACATCGGCGTTGAACTTGTTGATCTTTGAAACGTCGCCACTGAGGAGATAGTTGATCAATGCCGTCACATCACTGATGTTGACATTGCGGTCATTGTTGACGTCGCCGAGCATGGAGACCGGCTTGGGTCCGATTTCCCAGTAAACGATGTTGGAACACGTCATCTGGTCACCATCACGATAATTGGTGCGCAGGCCGATGCGCCATTCAAAGAAATGCTCCTGTCCCTCGGTCGTGTTGGAGAGATTGGGGAAATGGATGTCCCACCATCCGAACTCAAATCCTTCATAGCCAAAGGGTATCTCGGTCGTCGGCTCGGTGAAGTCTCTCGGATAATTCTCGGGGGTGAAGACAAAGAGTTCGTCAAAGTCGGTAAACACGCTGTAGGTCACCTTGTCCTTGTCAAGAATGGTAAACTCGCCACCCTCAAACTCCTTATCGATAGTGTAGTCATCGGCAACCGGTTCCTGGGTCATGATTGTCTGGGCAATCGTCATGCCCATATAGGAAAAACCACTGATAAAGAACGGCGTGCCGTCATCGGCTGTGTACCATCCGCCAGTATAATCAATCCACTCGTCAATTGTGGGATCGGCTGGACGGGGAAGTGTACTCTGGGCCATCGCGCTGACCGCAAAGGCCAGCAACATCGTCAAGAAAAGAGATTGTTTCTTCATAAAGCAATGATTGAATAAAATGATAAAAATGATGTAACTATAAATCCATGGAGCTTAACCTCATATCTATCCATCGCTGGAGATAATGATAAAATTCCAATAATGTTGCAAATATACAACAAATACTGGTAATTATCAATTTTTCCTGAAAACTTTACCAAAAACAAGGAGGAGGAATTCACGCTTTATTGCGAGGCATGGCAGGCACCAGATAGGCACTGACCTCGTAGAGCAGATAGATGGGCAGGAAGACGACCATCAGGGTAAACGGGTCGCCAGTAGGGGTAATGATAGCGGCCAGAGCGAGCAGGACCACAACGGCGTGGCGGCGATAGGTCTTAAAGAAGCTGCGGTGCAGCACCCCCAGCGCCCCCAGCAGCCATGCCACGAGGGGCAATTCAAAGATGACACCCATGACAAAGATGAGCATCAGGAAGGTGTCCATGTAGCTGTCGAGAGAAATCTGGTTGGGCACCAGCTGGCTCACGTGATAATCGGCCAGGAAACGCAGGGTCACCGGGAAAACGACCATGTAGCCCACGGCGACGCCCAGGTAAAACATCAGGCAACCGATGAGGAAGGCGGTCTTGACACCGCGCTTCTCGTTGGGATAAAGCGCCGGGGCGATAAATGTCCACAACTCGTAGAGCACAAACGGGAAACACAACACCAGCCCCAGCCAGAAGGAGGTGGACATGTGGATAAAAAACTGTGAAGCCAGCTTGATGTTGATCAGCTCGACGTTGAAGCCCTCGGTAGTGAACTGGGGCAACCAGGAGACCGACGAGGTCATCCGCTCAAAGAGCCGATAGAGCGCAAAGTCGCCGTGACAGGGAGCCAGGATAATGGAATCAAAGATGTCGGGCATCAGGCAGAACAAGACAATTGTCACTGCCACAAGGACAATGACAACACGCAGCAGCACCGATCGCAACGCGTCGATGTGGTCCCAGAATGACATTTCCTGCAACTGATCAGCGGCCATGGGGTCAAGGCAAGTGTATTCACCTCAAGTGGAGGCTGGAATCATGCTGCTATTTATCGTCCTGCTTCTTGTCCAGGTCCTCGATGGGTTTCTTCAACTCGTCCTCGACCTCGCTCATGCCCTGCTTGAAGCTCTTGACGCCCTTGCCCAGGCCACGCATGAGTTCAGGAATCTTCCTGCCGCCGAACAGCAGCAGAATCACAGCGACGATGAGGATCACCTCACCCGTTCCCAAATTAAATAATCCTAAGATTCCGTTCAGTATCATATCAGTACTTTATTTTTGTTTTGTTCTTATTGAATGCAAATGTAGTCATTTTTTTCATGTTGTTGAAAAAAAATTGTGGTATGTTGCAAAAAAGTAGTAATTTTGGGCATCGAAAACCATTAACGTCTTAATTACACTCTTTATTAATGAATACCATTAAGAATTTTGACGAGCTGATTGCTCATCTCAAGGAGAACAACGTGAAGAAACGTGTGGCAGTCGTGTGGGCCGCCGATGAGAAGACCCCCGCTGCTTGTGCCCAGGCACTTGAGGCCGGTTTTATCGAGGCTATCTTTGTGGGTTGTGAAGACAAGCTCAAAGCCAATGAGGCCCTGAAGCCCTTTGCCGCCAGCATCAGTTTCATTGACGCCACCGATGCCGATGACGCTGCTGCCAAGGCTGTCGCCCTCGTGCGCGAGAACAAGGCCGACGTGCTCATGAAGGGTCTCATCAACACCGATAACCTGCTGCGTGCCGTCCTGAACAAGGAAACCGGCATCCTGCCCAAGGGTAACGTGCTGACCCACGCCGCCGTGGCATCGATTCCCAGCTATCACAAGTTACTGTTCTTCACCGATGCTGCTGTGATTCCCTATCCCAACCAGGCCCAGCGCATCGAGATGGTCAAGTATATGTCCAACGTGGCCCGCAACTTCGGCATCGAGGAGCCGAAGGTTGCCCTCATCCACTGCACCGAGAAGGTCAATGGCAAGCACTTCCCCTTCACCGAGGATTATCCTGTCATCATCGACATGGCCAACAAGGGCGAGCTGGGCAAGTGCATCGTTGACGGCCCGCTGGATGCCAAGTGCGCTTGCAGCATGCACGCCATGGAGGCCAAGGGCCTGAAGTCTCCCCTGCAGGGCGACAGCGACGTGCTCATCATGCCCGACATCGAGGCCGGTAACGTCTTCTACAAGGCCATCACCCTGTTTGCCGGTGCCAGCACCGCAGGTCTGCTGCTGGGTGCCAAGTGCCCCGCCGTAGTTCCCTCGCGTGCCGACAGCGCCCAGTCCAAGTTCTACAGCCTGGCCGTTGCCACCATGGCCGCCGAGTAAAAATCATTTTTCAGTTTTGGAAAATGACAGATGAGTAAGTAGAAAGATTATAGACGATAGACATCGTTATAACAACTTAAAACTTAAAACTAACAACTTAAAACTAAAATAATGAAGATCTTAGTCATCAATCCTGGATCGACGTCCACCAAGATTGCCGTGTTTGAAGACGACAAGGCAGTTTTCAACAAAACCATCCGCCACGCTGCCGAGGAGTTGGCTCCCTTTGCCAAGATCACTGACCAGCTCGACTTCCGCCGCCAGATGATCCTGGGCGAGCTCGAGAAAGCCGGTATCCCCGCCAAGTTTGACGCTATCGTGGCCCGCGGCGGTCTGACCAAGCCTGTCCCCTGTGGTGTGTATGCCATCGACGACAACATGATCAAGGCTACGTTTGAGTCCGAGCATCAGCACGCTACCGACCTGGGTTGCGTGATCGCCCGTGAGATTTCTCATGGTGAATGCCCTTGCTACATAGCCGACCCCGCAGTGTCCGACGAGCTTGACGACATCGCCCGCGTGTGCGGCAATGCCCGATTCTCGCGCATCAGCATCTGGCACGCCCTCAACCAGCGCGCCATCGCGCGCCGCTTTGCCAAGGAGAACGGCAAGCGCTATGAGGACTTGAACCTGATTATCGCCCACCTGGGTGGCGGCATCTCGGTAGCAGCCCACAAGCATGGACGTGCCGTGGATACCAACAACTGCTTGGATGGTGAGGGCCCGTTCTCGCCCGAACGTGCCGGCAGCCTCCCCGCCCGCGACCTGGTGAACCTGTGCTTCAGCGGTGAGTACACCAAGGAAGAGATCCTCAAGATGATTTCTGGTAAAGGTGGCGTGTTCTCACACCTGGGCACCACCGACATGATGGAGGCTGAGCATCGCATGGATGCAGGTGACGAGAAGGCTAAACTCGTGGTTGACGCCATGTTCTACAACGTTTCCAAGGCTATCGCCGAGAAGGGTGCTGTCCTGTGCGGCGAGATCGACGCCATCATCATCACCGGCGGTATCTCCTACTGGAACTATGCCGTCGATGAGATCAAGAAACGCGTCAGCTGGATGGCACCGGTATATGTTTATCCCGGTGAGGACGAGATGTCGGCACTCGCCGAGAATGCCCTGGGCGCCCTCAAGGGTGACCTCGAGGTCAAGAAGTACTGATCGTCCAAGACATCCCGATAAATAACGACGAGAGGACAACATCCATTAAGGCGGTTGTCCTCTCGTTGCATATACTTGAAATAACTATTTCTATACAGGTGGTAATTGGTGGCTCTTTTCGTGAGTATTAGATGAGTTGCAGTTCGTGGAGGTAGGCGATAACGCCTGTGATAAGTCCATAGCAGGATAGAATGATGATGATGGAGCCGATGATGCGGTTGATGAGCCACATGGATCGAATGTTGAAGTGGGTGCGCACCTTGTCCACAAAGAACGTGATCACAGCCCACCACAACAATGCACCGACCACAATGAAGGCATAGCCGATGATGACGTGGTAGAACTTATATTCCGGCAAGGGGAAGCCAAATCGGGCAAACAACGGGATGATCAGGAACATGATGAGCGGATTGCTCAACGTGAACAGGAAGCCTGTCACCACGTCGCGCATGCGGTCATCACGCTGGTCGATGTTCTCCTTGATCTGGCTGACGGGGTTATGGACGATCATGTAGAGTGCATAGATGATCAGGATGAGGCTGCCGACAATCTGCAGGATATTGACATTGTCGGCAATGAAATCGGTCACCAGCGAGATACCAAGGCCCACCAGCAGACAATAAAAGAGATCGCTGACCGCCGCGCCCACTCCGGTGAAGAATCCCGAATTGCGCCCATTATTAAGGGTACGCTGAATGCATAGGATACCGACAGGACCCATCGGTGCCGACAGGATGATTCCTATTGACACACAACCGATTATTATGGATATGATAGTACCCAATGCAGGAGGTTCTTCTTAAAAAACTTACAAAGGTAGTAAAAAGTTCAGAGTTAAGGAGTCAAAGATTGAAGTTTTTTATTCTCATCGATTGTGCCAAGGATGGATACCTGTGGCCGACGGGACAATTCCCCGGGGTTGGTTCCAGGCTCACCCTCGGGAACGGCCATGCCGTGACGGGCATAAAAATCGGTCCAGTAGTCGGTGATCTGCCCCGATTCATCATGGAATGACATGGGAATGGTACTGAAGATCTGCTTGTTCGCCGTGGTGACGTAATTCATCTGCACCAGTTCGCTGCAATAGACGGCGCTGTCGCCAGGCAGATATAGGTCATCATAGGGCTTCCCCACCATGGCCAGGCAGTGACGCACGGATAGGTGGACGTCAAGATCGGCAACACCCACTCTGCCGACAATCACCAGGGCATTTTCTTCCAGAAAATCGTTGATGGGCGTGAGGCGGACACATGGCTTGACGGCCTCGATGACAAATAACGGCCCCTGGTCGCCACCGATGCGGTGCACGACAGCCACATGGTCGATGGGCAAGCCATCCACCCCGCTGGTGACGGCAGTGATGGCGTTAGCAGTGTCGCTGGAACAGAAGAGCAGGTCGCCCTCATGCAAGAGTTGCCGCTGCCCCGATGCGGTCAAGGCAAGGAATGCTGCCAACACGGTAAGGAGGAGTCTAGTACCAAGTGACGCCATTGCTCATGCTGGAATGCTTGTCATACTTCACATCCTGGAGGATGGACGACTTGACAGCGATGTGGAAGTTGTAACTCTTGTAGGGACCCACGGGGACAAAGCTGGCACTCATCTCAAAGCAGTGCATCTGTCGCGAGATGCTGCAGTTCATATAGGCAATCTTGTGGGTGTCGAAGTTGTAGCTCGCCGATGCCGTGAACGACCAGTTCTTGGTGGGCCGGATGCTGGCATTGAAGCTCAGGTTCTGGGTCCACTTGCCGTTATACTCGAGCTTGTCATAATTGAACGAGCCGTAGCCGTAGGAGAGCGAGTAATTGACGGTCAGGTTCCACGGGCACTCCCACTTGGCATAACCGTCTATCAGTTCCAGGTCGGTAGTGGGGCCGCTGCCCTCCTTCTCGTTATTATTATTGCCGTTGTCCTCACGGTTGGAGTTGTTCTTGGATGATTGCTGGTCGCTCTTGGGCTGTTTGTCCTTGTCCTTCTTGCGGCGGAAGGTGTCGTTGTTGAACGTGTAGGAAAACGAGGTGCCGGTGCTGGACAAGCGTCCCCAGCCACCGCCGTTGAACAGGCGCAGCTTATTGATCCTCACGGGAGCGCCAGACTCGTTCAAGGCATACTTATAGACATCCCAAGTCGCACTCAGGTTGAGGTTGAAGCCCTTGACCAGACGCAGCATGATGCTGGTGTTGAGGTTGCTCCATTTCAACGAGTCGGCGGCCAGGTTGCACGACTGGCTCAAGGTGAAGTTCTCGATGAGAGAGATTTTCTTGAAACCGGTGCTGTCGTTCTCGCTCTTGATCTTAGCCTCCAGGTTGTTGGCGATGTTGAACGAGATTGTTCCTTGCTTGCCGCTAGGCGCGTTGCCGTAGAGTCCATGCTGGAAATAGCTGTACCGCGAATGGTGATGTGTACCGGCATTGTCCACATAGTCGAGGTTGCCATAGTATCCCCAGAAGGGGGAACCGAAGTCAGGTGCTGCCGAGAACGAGATGCTGGGCGTCATCACGTGACGCACCATCTGGAGTTTCTCACTGAGTTTGCCCAGAAACTTCAAGGGCTTGAAAAAGCCATAGACCTTGGTACTCAACGAGACGCCGAAACTGAAGTCGAAGATGTTGTAGAAACTGTAGGACGTGTCCCTGACCACAGCACTCGCGTTGGGATCCCACTGCTGGCGTATCTTGCTGGTGTACATGCGGTCATTCATCGTGATCGTGGGCGTGACATTGAAGTACTTCATCACGTTGAAGGTCGCCTGCACTGGAACCGTGTGGCTCATGCCGTTGCGCCAATCCTTGACAAGATTCTTGTGGATGAACTCGTCTTGCTTGGCCGTCAATGAGTTCTGGAAACGGCCCGAATAGCTGACCTTGATTTTCTCGTACCAGCGTTCGTCACCGACAGCACGCTTGCGCTTGAACGGAGCCGTCTGGCTCATGTTGATCGTCAAGTTGGGGAACGAGACCGTCAAGGTTGAGTCCGCCGTGCGCTGCGACACGTTGGCTGTTGTCGAGAAGGTCCACTTGCTGTTCGGTATCTTATAGGACAAGTTGACCGTACTGCTCTTGGTATTCTCGGTAAAGGCGCTGGTGTAGTAAGTGTTCAGGCTGTTGCGGGAATAGCCCGTTGTGGCAAAGTTCACGCTGGCCGAGAAGGTCAGGTAGGGATTGGCCTTCTGATTCTGGGAATGGCTCCACACGACCTGGAAGTTGTGCATCTTGTTATAGTCGGGATCACCCTTCTGGCCGGTGACAGTGGTCAGGTAATTGAGGCTGAAGGAGCCCGAGTAACGGTAACGCTTGGCATAGGATGACTGGGCCGACAAGCCCCACGAGCCACGCGTGTAGATCTCGCCGGTGAGGGCAAGGTCGGCATATTGTCCCAGTGCCAAGTAATAACCGCCGTTGCGCAGGTAGAAGCCCCTGTTGTAGTCCTCGCCGAAGGTGGGAACCAGGATACCGCTCTGGTATTTCTCGCTGAAGGGGAAGTAGCCAAAGGGCACCGCAATGGGCAGCGGCAGGTCCTCGAGCACCATGTAGGCCGGACCGGTGACCACGTTTTTCTTGGGTTTGAACTTGGCCTTGGTCAGCTGGAAGTAGAAGTGGGGATGGTCATGGTCGTCACAGGTGGTGTACCGGCCGTCCTTGATGTAGTAATAGTCGTCCTCGGTCTTCTTGGTGATGCCGCCGGTGAGGAAGCCCTCACCCTGCTCGGTAACAATGTCGGTGATATAGCCTCGCTTGGTCTTGAAATTGTATTTCATCACCCGTGACTCATATTCACCGCTCTGGTCCTTGAAGACGGGCGTGCCCGTCAGTTCGCCGATGCTGTCCAGCACGCCCACGGCTTCCACTTGGCTGCTGTCCATGTCCATGCTGATGCGATGGGCACTCATGTCGATGTCGCCATACAGGATTTTGCCGCCGCCAAACATCACGGCATGGTTGCTACCCATCATGATGATACTGTCCTTGGCATTGAACTCGACGACGTGATCCAGGTCCACCTGTTCACGCACAAAACGGCTGCCGGCAGCTCCCGCCACACTGTCACGGGCCGTTACGGCAGCAGTCGAGTCGCCCACGGCCTTGACGACAGAATCGGCAGCACCATTCATGCCCTGACTTGTGCCGGAGCCCTGGGCATGCAGCCATGCTGGCAACAGCGTGATGGCCGCTACCAGGACAAGGATGATATGGAGTCCTCTTGTCGTCAATGTTCAATTGTCAAAACAACTTGCAAAGATAGTGCAAATCGATAGTACGGCAAGCGACTTTATCGTTTTTATCTTTTTTTAGCAGGTCGGCAAGTCGATAACAGCGATAGCGCAACATGAATAATTGGGCGACAGAGTAAAAAACTTCATGGTCATTGTGGGGAATTTAAAGATTTTAGTAACTTTGCAGTTTGAATTAACCTGCAAGGCAAGACCCTGCAACTATTGACAAACAACTAATAACAATTCACTTTATTATAATATATGTATAACGTCAAATCGAACCACGCCGATGAATTCATCGACGACAGCGAAATACTGGAAACACTGGCTTGGGCCGAGAAGAACAAGAGTAACCGTGCCCTGATTGAAGAAATCATTGACAAGGCCGCCCTGTGCAAGGGTTTGACCCATCGCGAGGCCGCTGTGCTGCTCGACTGCGACCAGCCCGACCTGATTGAGCGCTATGAGCAGCTGGCCAAGGATGTGAAGCGCCGCTTCTACGGCAACCGCATCGTGATGTTCGCTCCGCTGTATCTTTCCAACTACTGCATCAATGGCTGTGTCTATTGCCCGTACCATGCCAAGAACAAGACCATCCCGCGCAAGAAACTGTCCCAAGACGAAATACGCGCCGAGGTCGAGGCCCTGGTCAAGATGGGCCACAAGCGCATTGCCCTGGAGGCTGGCGAGCACCCCGTGATGAATCCGCTGGAGTATATTCTGGAGTCGATCCACACCATCTATAACACCAAGGTGGGCAACGGCGAGATACGACGCCTGAACGTGAATATCGCCGCCACCGAGGTCGAAGCCTACGAGAAACTCAAGGCAGCCGGCATCGGTACCTATATCCTGTTCCAGGAAACCTATAACCGCAAGAACTACGAGGCCTTGCATCCCACGGGTCCCAAGAGCAACTACTGCTATCACACCGAGGCCATGGACCGTGCCCAGTTGGGTGGCTGTGACGACGTGGGCATCGGCGTGCTGTATGGATTGACGACCTACCGCTATGACTTTGTCGGCTTGCTGATGCACGCCGAACACCTGGAGGCCCGCTTCGGCGTGGGCCCGCACACCATCAGCGTGCCGCGCATCTGCCCGGCCGAGGACATTTCTCTCGACGAATTCCCCGACGTGCTGCCCGACGACATCTTCTGCCGCATTATCGCCGTGATACGCCTGGCTGTGCCCTACACCGGCATGATCATCTCAACCCGCGAGAGCCAGAGCGTGCGCTCCAAGGTGCTCGACCTGGGCGTCTCCCAGATCAGCGGCGGCAGCCGCACGAGCGTCGGCGGCTACACGACCGTCGAGCGTCATGACGAGACGGCACAGTTCGACGTGAGCGACACGCGCACCCTCGATGAGGTCATCAACTGGCTGCTGTCCATCGGTTATCTGCCCAGCTTCTGCACGGCATGTTACCGCTCGGGCCGCACCGGCGACCGATTCATGTCGCTGTGCAAGGCCGGCAAGATCGGTGACATCTGCACGCCCAACGCCATCATGACCCTGAAAGAATATCTCATGGATTTTGCCAGTGAGGACACCATTGTCAAGGGTAATGCCCTCATCAAGCAAGAATTGGCCAAAATCACCAATGAGCGCGTTCGCGAGATTGCCACAAAGCACGTTCAAGAGATTGCCGACGGCAAGCGCGATTTTTACTTCTAATTAACCGAATTAAAGAAATTGTAGAAGGCAATAGCGACAAATCATTGAAATACAGATATTTGTCGTTATTGTCTTTGCTTTGTATCGCTATCTGGTTTTTTATGGCTAATCAGGCTTTCAACAGGACGCCGCAGAGCGAGCGGTTGCACATTGCATTGTTCGGCCGGCGCAATGCTGGCAAGTCATCACTCATCAATGCGTTGACGGGGCAACAGGTTGCCCTCGTGAGCGACGTGCCGGGCACCACGACCGACCCCGTGGCCAAATCCATGGAGATCCTGCCCCTGGGCCCATGCGTGATCATCGACACGGCTGGCTATGACGACAGCGGCAAGGTGGGTGACCTGCGCACCGAGCGCACGCGCCAAGTCATCAAGCAGACCGACATCGCCATTCTTGTGTCTGACGGCAGTTCGCTCGATGAGGAAGCTGCATGGGCACGCCAACTCAAGCAAGCCAATGTGCCCTACATGGCTGTACTCAACAAAGTAGATCTGATGGGAGAGGTGCCCCCTACCCTGCTCGCTGCCATGGCCCATCAACTGGGATGTGACGTGATCCCCGTGAGTGCACTGCAAGGCTCAGGACTTGACCTGCTGAGGCGAACGCTCGCCGGGCTGATACCCGACAGCGATAAACAATCATTGACGGGACGACTGGCCCATGCCGGAGATGTCGTGCTGCTGGTCATGCCGCAGGATCCACAGGCTCCCAAGGGACGCCTGATCCTGCCGCAGGTGCAGACCCTGCGCGACCTGATGGACAAGCGGTGTGTGGCCATCTGCTGCACGACCGACGACATCGACAGGACACTGGCATCGCTGCGCGAGCCACCGCGGCTCATCATCACCGATTCACAGGTATTTGACATCGTTGAACAGAAAAAGCCGACCGAAAGCCAGCTCACCTCGTTCTCGGTGCTGATGGCAGCCCATAAGGGTGAAATCGGTTACTTTGTCGAGAGTGCCGCTGCGATAGAGAGGTTGAATGAGCAATCCCATGTGCTCATCGCCGAGGCCTGCACCCACGCCCCGCTGGCCGAGGACATCGGGCGCGAGAAAATCCCGCGGATGCTGCGACAGCGCGTGGGACAAGGACTGACCGTGGACATTGTTGCAGGAAAAGATTTTCCCGAGGACCTGACGGGCTATGATCTGGTGATACATTGCGGCGGCTGCATGTTCAACCGGCGCTTCATGCTGCAACGTGTGGACCAATGCCGCCGACAAGGCGTGCCGATGACCAACTATGGCATCACCATCGCCCACATCAAGGGCATCCTCAACAAGGTATCGTTGCCCTAGAATAACCGAGATTTAACCGAGATTTACAGAATCGACTTGTCGCGATACTTGGTGTGAAGCAGTTCGTGGGCCTTGCCATGCAGCGGCTCTCCCAAGAACTCGCGGTAGAGACGCTGGATGACAGGATTCTCGTGGCTCTTGCGCAGGCGCTTGCCGACGTCCTCGCTGTAGATCGCACGCTGGCGGGCCTTGATCACCTCGATGTCACCATGGTGGTAGGGCTGGCCCGTGCCGCCGATGCAACCGCCAGGACACGCCATCACCTCGATGACGTGATAATCCAGTTCGCCCGCCCTCAACTTGTCCATGACCAGACGGGCATTGGCCAGGGTGTTGACAACGCACACCTTCAATTCAAAGTCGTTGAGTTTAATCGTAGCCTCGCGGATACCATCCAGACCGCGCACCTCGTCAAACTCGATGCGGGGCAAGGTCTTGCCCGTGAATTCCTCATAGACTGTCCTCAACGCAGCCTCCATCACGCCGCCCGTAGTACCGAAGATGGCACCAGCGCCCGACGAGTCGCCCAGCGGAAAGTCGAACTGACTGTCAGGAAGACGCTCAAAGTCAATGTTCATGCGCTTGATCAGGTCGGCCAGCTCGATGGTCGTGATCGAGTAGTCCACATCGGGGTTGCCGTCGGTGATGAATTCGTCGCGTGCACACTCATATTTCTTGGACAGACAGGGCATGACCGACACCATCACCAACTGGTCGCGCGGTACACCCATGCGCTGCGCCCAGTAGGTCTTGATCACCGCGCCCAGCATCTGGGCCGGCGACTTGCACGTCGACGGGAACTCGCGCAGGTCGGGATACTCGTTCTCAAAGAAGTTGACCCATGCCGGGCAGCACGAGGTCGTGATGGGGATTCTCACCGTCTTGTCACCTGCCATGAATTTCTTGAGGCGGTCAACAATCTCGGCTGCCTCCTCCATGATCGTGATGTCGGCACCGAAGTCGGTATCAAACACATAATCGACACCCACCTTGCGCAGAGCTGCAATCATCTTGCCGGTGACAATGGTGCCCGGCGGCATGCCGAACTCCTCGCCCAGAGCATAACGCACGGCGGGAGCGGTCTGGGCCACGACAATCTTGTCGGGGTCGGCGACATCAACGAGCAGATCCTCGACATAGTTGCGCTCGCTCAATGCCCCGACGGGGCCGTGGATAGCGCCAAACTTGCACTTGGTCGTGCAGTTGCCGCAACAGGTACACTTGTAGGGGTTGATGAGGTGAGGATGGCGCAGGTCGCCCACAATAGCACTGCTGGAACAGTTGCGCTTGCAGGCACTGCATCCCTTGCACTTGGTCGGATCTATCTTGTAGGAAAGGACCGACAGGAACTTCTTGCCACCGATCTCGTAGATGTAGTCCTGCAACATGGCATCCATCGAGAGTTGCTTGGGGTAGGAACTCCAGTGCTTGGCGTCGTCGACCAGCTGATGAGCAGTAATGTCGGCATAGAGAAGGCGTTGTACCAATTTACCCTCGATGACATGGGAATTGATGATTTCCTCGACATCCTCGGGGTGAACCTGGACATAGGTCGTGTTGTCGGGCATAATCCTGACGATAGGCCCCTTGGCACAGAAACCGAAGCAGCCGGTAGCCACCACATCGACACGGCTGCCCAGGCCGTGATCGGCAATCAGGTGGATGAAGTTATCGATGATCTTGAGGCTGCCCGATCCATAACACGCCGAACCACTGCAACACAATATCTGGACATGACCTGTTGCCGCAAGGCCATAGGCCTGTTGAACATCGGCAGATGAAGCCTGGTTATTATCACTTTTCTTGTTAGCGGGCTCGTTGTGTATCGTATCCATTGAATAATAGAAGATTAATCGTGAATGAACGCGGGTCGGTACAACCAAATCATTGATTTCGGTGACAAAATTACATTTTTTCTGAGGATTTTACAACACGGGAGGCCAATTTTTCGTCAATCGGCATCGCGTGTATACCAGTAAGAGCAGGACACCCCTCGCGGGATCTCCTGCTCCAACAATCAGTGATGTAATAAAAATAATACTACTACAGAATAGAATTAATACTGGTCTGCAACATCGTCAAGAATCTTGCGAACGTCCTTGACCTCGAGACGGCAATAGACGTGGTCGCCGATCATGACAACGGGAGCCAGACCGCAAGCGCCCACACAACGCAGGCAGTCGAGCGAGAACTTGCCGTCCTCGGTGGTCTCGCCCACCTCGATGTTCAGGATGCGCTTGATTTCTTCAAGCAGACGCTCGGAACCGCGCACGTAGCATGCCGTACCCAGGCAGACCGAAATCGGGTGCTTGCCCTTGGGCGTCATGGTGAAGAACGAGTAGAACGTCACCACGCCATAGACCTTGGAGGCCGGGATACCCAGCTTGCGGGCGATGATGCGCTGCATCTCCTCGGGCAGATAGCCATTAAGTGCCTGGCACTCGTGGAGCACATTGATGAGTTCGCCGGGCTTATTGCCGTGCTTGTCGCAGATTTCCTCAACCTGTTGAATAACGGTACACGCCAGTTTGATTTCTTGTTTCTTCATATCGTTATTGATCCTTTAATTCAAAAATTAGTGAATTGACTTATCAAAGTAATGCGTGTGGAGCAGGTGATGTGCCTTCTCGCTGCAAGGCTCACCCAGGAATTCCTTGTAGAGTTTCTGGATGTCGGGGTTCTCGTGGCTCTTGCGCAGCTGCTTGCCCTCGTCCTCACGATAGACGGCGGCAGCACGTGCCTTGAGAATCTCGATGTTGCCATGGTGATAGGGCTGACCTGCACCGCCGATGCAACCGCCGGGACATGCCATCACCTCAACCACATGGTAGTTGAGCTTGCCGGCACGCAGCAGGTTCATCACCTTGCGGGCATTGCTCAGGGTGTGGGCCACGCACACGCGCAGCGTGAAGCCGTTGAGGTCGATCTCGGCCTCGCGGATACCCTCCAGACCGCGCACGTCATTGAACTCGATGTGAGGCAGGGTCTTGCCGGTGTGCACCTCATAGACGGTGCGCAACGCAGCCTCCATCACGCCACCCGTGTTGGCAAAGATGGCACCAGCGCCGGTGGACTCGCCCAGGGGTGAGTCAAAGTCGCTGTCGGGCAGGTTGGTGAAGTCAATATTGGCACGCTTGATGAGGCGGCCCAGCTCGCGGGTCGAGATGCTGTAGTCAACATCAGGATTACCGTTCAC
>JAFTFA010000147.1 GCA_017449785.1 Muribaculaceae bacterium
AACACCCATACACTCAATCAGGCCAATTCTGTTTACTGGGGCAGTGATCCATATAACTCTGATCTCATGAGGGCAAGAGTGAATTACTACTATGCCGAGAAGAAACTGAGTGCAGCCAGGGAAAAGCAGATTGAGGAGAGAATGAAGTTGTCTGATCTACACGCCAAGCAGCTCAATGAGCGTCAAGAACTCAAAGAGAAGGTCGCCAGGGCCGACGGCAATGTCAGAGAGATGCGCAAGCTCGAAAACAAGCAGAAGAAGTTTATGAGCAAGGTGATCAAGCAGAACCGTAAGGCCCAAGAGGACTACGAGAAGGCTGTCAAGAACGTGAACAAGGCCGAGGAAAATCTCGAGAAAGCCCGCAAGAACGTCGAGAAGTACAAGTGAGGTCTTCTATTCTAGCAACCTCATGATTAAAAAGGGCTGGTAGTGATGATGTCATTGATGCTCCCAATGAAGGCCTGCAGGTACTATCGATAGAAACAGCGGCACACGGTAACGAATACCCGGGGCGGTGATGGAAGACATTGCCGCCCCTGGTCGTACTGTAACGATGTTCAAGAAGTGAAAAAGCAACTATTAACTGTTCTCTGTGAACTGTTAACCAAAAAATCACTATCTTTGCACGATTTTTCTAGATATACAACGACCGAATGGACTATCAACTCATAGCCACACCCGAGGGCACCAATGCCCGTGCAGGACTCATCACGACCGACCATGGCCAGATCGAGACCCCCATTTTCATGCCCGTGGGCACTGTGGGTGCCGTCAAGGCCGTCCACATGACCGAGCTGCGTGAGGACATCAAGGCCCAGATCATCCTGGGCAATACCTACCACCTGTACCTGCGTCCCGGCATGGACATCATCGAGCGCGCCGGCGGCCTGCACAAGTTCAACGGCTGGGACCGTCCCATCTTGACCGACAGCGGCGGCTTCCAGGTCTTCTCGCTGGCCGAGAACCGCAAGTTGACCGACGAGGGTGTGACCTTCCGCAGCCACATCGACGGCAGCAAGCACCTGTTCACCCCCGAGAAGGTGGTGGACATCGAGCGCACCATCGGCAGCGACATCATGATGGCCCTGGACGAGTGCCCTCCCGGCACGAGTGACTACAGTTATGCCCGCAAGTCGTTGACGCTGACCCACAACTGGCTGGCCCGCGGCTGGAAGCACTTCAAGAACACCCAGCCACGTTATGGCCACAGCCAGGCCTATTTCCCCATTGTCCAGGGGTGTGTCTATAAGGACTTGAGGCAGGAATCCAGCAAGTTTGTTGCCGACCTGGGTGCCGACGGTAATGCCATCGGCGGCCTCGCCGTCGGTGAGCCCACCGAGGTGATGTATGAGATGATCGAGATTGCCAACGACATCTTGCCACAGGACCGTCCGCGCTACCTGATGGGCGTCGGCACGCCTGCCAACATCCTGGAGGCCATCGACCGCGGCGTGGATATGATGGACTGTGTCATGCCCACACGCAACGGTCGCAACGGCATGCTCTTCACGCGCCACGGCATCATGAACATGCGCAACAAGAAGTGGGCCGACGACTTTACTCCCCTGCAGGAAGACGGCCCCTCGATTGTCGATCACATCTATAGCAAGGCCTATGTGCGCCACCTGTTTATCGCCCAGGAAATTCTTGCCATGCAGATTGCCAGCATCCACAACCTGGCCTTCTACCTGTGGCTCGTGGGTGAGGCCCGCAAGCACATCATCGAGGGCGATTTCCCCGCCTGGAAGCGCCGGATGCTCCACGACGTGCAGCAGCGACTGTAGTATGGTTTGGTATTAGGAGTCAGGAATGATGGAAGAGGAACTCAAGAACATAGAGAACCAGCCAGTTGTAGAGACACAAGATCCTGTGTCTCCTGCCGACACGGTCCAGCCCGCCAGTTCCGTCGATCCCGACAAAACCGATAAAACCGCTAAAGCCAAATCAGCAAAACCTCCGCGCAAGAGCTACCCGTGGTATTATGTGAAGCGCTTTGACCGCTACATCATCAAGAACTTCTTGGGTACCTTCTTCTTTGCGATCCTGTTGCTGTTTGCAATCGTCGTGATGTTTGACATCAACGAGAAACTGGATGCCGTGCTCACCGCGCCGTTGAAGGCCACCGTCTTCCAGTACTTCATGAACTTCCTGCCCTTTGTGCTCAGCCAGTTCAGCCCGTTGTTCACCTTTATCTCGGTAATCTTCTTTACCTCGCGTCTGGCCGACCGCAGTGAGGTCATCGCCATGTTGTCCAACGGCATCAGTTTCCATCGCTTGACCGTGCCCTATATATTCTCGGCAGCGGTGATTGCCGTGATTACTTACCTGCTGGCCGCCTACATCATCCCGCCGGCCAATGCCGAGCGCATCGCCTATACCAACCGCTGGGTCAAGAACAAGGAGGTCATCTATGGCGACAACATCCAGTTGCAGGTCAAGCCCGGCGTGATGGCCTACATGGCGCGATATGACAAAGCGACGCGCAGCGGATTCAGGTTCTCGCTCGAGGAGTTTGACGGCAACACCCTCAAGTCGAGGCTCACGGCCGAGTCTGTGCGCTATGACTCGGTGGGCATGTGGACGATACGCAACTACACCATCCGTCACTTCAAGGGATTGAAGGAGACCATGACCAAGGGCAGCGTCATGGACACGCTGCTCAACATCGACCCGCGCGACTTCCTCATCTCCAAGAACGACGAGCAGACGTTGACTTCCCCCGAACTCAAGGAATACATCAACAAGCAGAAGGCCCGTGGCGTGGCCAACATCAAGAACTTCGAGATCGAGTATGAGCGGCGCATCGCCATGACGGCAGCCGCCTTTATCCTCACCATTATCGGCCTGTCGCTCTCGTCGCGCAAGGTGCGTGGCGGCATCGGTCTTAACATTGGCCTGGGACTGCTGCTCAGTTTCTCTTACATCCTGTTCATGACCGTGACCTCGACATTTGCCGTGTCGGGCTATACCAGTCCCCGCATCGCGATGTGGATCCCTAACTTTGTCTATACCATCATCGCCGCCGTCCTTTACTATAAAGCATCCCGATAAATTATTGGAATCCGTAATTTTTTGGCCTGCTTTGGTTATTTTTCTTCGTGAAAATATCCCTAATGTGTAATAGATTGACTATTTTTGTGGCTTGATTAGTTATGAATAGATCTGTATTGGGGATAACTGACCTAGAATATGGATATTTAATATTATATTTGTTAGTTTAATTCAAAATCAAATGCTTATGAAAAAGTTGTTTACTTTTGTTGCAATGGCAGTGCTTGCCATGAGTACGATGATGGCCAACTGGCAGCCCAGTGACACCGAGGCCACGCGCCTTGACGCCGAGGGAACCTCGGGCCAGACGTTGATGAAGACCCTGCGCACCGATGACGGAAAGATTATCTTGAGCTGGCTGCGCGGTGCGCGTGAGGATGGCATTTTCTCCTATGCTCTGCACTTCCAGGTGTTTGATGCCAATGGTAATGCCCAGTTCGGTGACGAGGGCATTATCGTGGCCAAGAAGCCCACGGCAACCTGGACCTCGGACTATGGTTTGGCTCTCGCCCCCAATGGTGACATCCTGTTCCTCTATTCCGACATGCGCAACGATCCCGAGAACAACGAGTTCGGCGATGCCTACTTCTATCGTTACACCCAGCAGGGTCAGCCCGTGTGGGATGCCGAGGGTATCGTCTTCCCCGCCAGACTGATCGGTGAGCACCCGCTGTCGATCGAGACCCTGAGCCCCAAGTTGTGTGTCAGCGGCGACAACATCTATGCTGCCGTCATGCACTCGGAGTATTTCAATGAGAAGGCTACCGAGGACAACTGGTCGCCCTCACCCTGGTTCCCCAACCAGCCTATGCCCGACTCGGTCCTCGTCAACAAGGGCGAGTGGCAGATTGTCCGCATCAATGACGACGGCACGTTCCCCGAGCAGGATGTCATGGCAATTGATGCCTCGATCCTGACCATGGACGCTGCCCCCGATGGCAACATGTATATCGTTTATAACAATGCTGATGGCGGTCTTGACGGCCAGATGCTGAACGCCGAGGTCCAGAACAGCTGGGACAATATCGTCACCCTGGAGGAGAGGCCCCTCGGCCGTGGTGTCTTCTTCCCCACGCCCCTCACTGCTGTCAATGAGGACGAGTACTTGATGCTGTCCTATGAAGTGCCTACCGATTTCTATGGCTACCAGGTGGTTAACTACCTGTCGCCCGACGGCATCTCGGCTCGCGAGGCCGTGAGCCTCAACGGCTCGATCGATGGCGACGCCGGCTCGGCAGCCATGGGTGTCAAGGAGAACAGGGCATTTGTCGCTTGGGAGTGTGCTTACTCGTCATCGGAGTACCAGATGTTGGTCAACGTGATCGACGATGATGACAACTACTTCTGGAACGGTGATAACATGTATGGCACTTCGCTGGAGCAGACCGACAGTTGGGGCTTCACTCCCGTGAAGGTGATTCCCGTGAACGACGGTTGGGTAGTCCTCTACGGCACCAGCACGAGCTGGAACGGTGCCAACTTCATGGTAGTGAAGGTTGATGAACTGGGTGTCGAGATGTGGAGAAAGCAGATCTGTGAGGACAACTTCAAGTCCAACGGCTTCTCGGTGACCTATGACGAGAACAATGCCTACATTTTCTATACCCAGGAAGCCGAATATGACGACAACTGGAACGAGATTCCCGGCAGCGCCGGCATGTTTGTCATGTGTGTTGACATCTCGGGCAAGACCACTGCCATCAACGAGGTGGAGAGCACCCAGGACATCGTCAAGACCGAGATCTACACCATCGACGGTCGTCGTGTCGACCAGATGCAGCCTGGCGTGAACATCATCCGCAACACCGATGCCAATGGTGTGGTTACAACCAGCAAGGTGATGAAGTGATCTTTTTATAAAATAATAGCATCCATTTTCAAGCCTCGTGCCGACGAAATATGGGCGCGAGGCTTGTTTATGCAGCATTTGGGTGGCAAATTGTGGCCCTGTAGACGATTAATTTGAGCATTTGATGATTTTTAATGGCATTTTTGTTACCATTATTCCAAGATTGATTATCTTTGCAATGTTTAAGACTAATGTGGAATAAAACCCAAAATTACATGTATATGAAAAAGTGTTTTTTTGCATTTATTATTTGCCTGCTTGCAGGTATCGGTTTGGCCCAGGCTCAACTTCCTGCCGTGACGCTCAAGACGATTGACGGTGCTACTGTCAACAGTGAGACATTGAATAATGACGGCAAGCCGTTCATTATTGACTTCTTCGCTACTTGGTGCAAGCCCTGCAACCGAGAACTGTCGGCCATCGCCGAGGTCTATGACGAGTGGCAGGAGGAAACAGGCGTCAAGATCTTCGCCGTCAGCATCGACCAGGGGCAGAACATCAACAAGGTGAAGCCGCTGGTGGACCAGAATGAGTGGGAATATGAAGTGCTGCTGGATCCCAACAGCGACTTGCTCAAGGCCCTGGGCGGACAGATGATCCCCTATGTAGTCGTTGTTGACGGTAAGGGCAATGTTGTCTCCAAGCACAGCGGTTACACCGATGGTGCAGAGAATGAACTCATCGAAGAAGTGAAAAAACTTCTGGCCGAATAAATAGATACTAACATCCAGAATGAAGCGATTGAACATTTTGCGCCTCGTGCTGCCGGCTATACTGCTGGCGGCGATGCCGGTGCGTGCCCAGGTGACCCTGAGCGGTAGTATCCAGAGTGATATCCTTATCCCGCAGGACGACGAGGCGATCGGCACCGAGAAGTATGATGACTGGAAGAACAACGCCTATGGCATGTTCGGCCGGTCCAACACTTATGTAGATTTGAACCTGGGCAGCAAGTATGTCGATGCCGGCGTGCGGTTTGAGTATCTGCAACATCCGTTGCCTGGCTATGAAAAAGACATCAAGGGTATGGGTTTTCCCCATCTGTATATCAAGGGACATTACAAGAATGTGGAACTCACCGTGGGTGACTACTACGAGCAATTCGGTTCGGGCTTCATCCTGCGCACCTACGAGGAACGCTCCCTGGGCATTGACAATGCCCTGAGAGGTGCCCGCTTGAGTTACGCGCCCGTCGAGGGCATCAACATCAAGGCCTTGACGGGCAAGCAGCGCCGCTACTGGCACCACAACGACGCCCTCGTCAGCGGTGTTGACCTGGAAATCGGCATTGAGCAGTTCTTCAAGTCGATGCGTGAGCATGATACCCACATCACCCTGGGCGGTTCGTGGGTCAACAAGCACGAGGACACCGACGGCGACGAAATCTTTGTCGATGCGACCCACAAGTTGAAGATGCCCAAGTATGTCAACGCGTGGGATGCCCGCATCAATTTCATGCACAAGGGATTCAGCCTTCTGGCCGAGTATGCCCAGAAGAGCCAGGACCCGTCGTTTGACAACTTCTACCACTATGGCAAGGGCAACGTGGCCATGCTCAGCGCATCCTATTCCCAGAAGGGCATGAGCCTGCTCGTGCAGGCCAAGCGCAGCGAGAACATGTCCTTCCGCAGCCGCCGCGGCATGAACGGCATGTCGAGCTTCATCAACCACCTGCCGCCGTTCACCCATGACCAGACCTATGCCCTGCCTGCACAGTACCCCTATGCGACCCAGATGGCGGGCGAGTGGGCCTTCCAGGTCGAGGGCGGCTATTCCTTCAAGAAGGGTACGGCCCTGGGCGGCAAGTATGGCACCAAGGTGAAGGCCAATTTCTCCCATGTCCGTGGTCTGGACCAGGGCGGGTTGAAGAATCCGCTCGTTGAAGGCAATGTGCGCGGCAGTGACGGTTACAAGTCCTCCTTCTTCAAGATGGGCGAGACCTATTACCAGGACATCGACGTGCAGATCGACAAACGCTTCACGCGTGACTTCACGCTCGTGTTCATGTATATGAACCAGCGCTACAACATGACCGTT
>JAFTFA010000148.1 GCA_017449785.1 Muribaculaceae bacterium
AGGTCTATAAAGGCAATGAGTTCTTCAAGTTGTTTCTTCACCTCCTCGGTGTGATAGGCTTCAGGTGTTTTGGATCTCGGGACAGTGATGACGAGTCGGGTAGAGGAGCGTCCCTTGATGCTGATGTAGGACTCCTCTCTCACGTGCTTTGTAAAAACCCGTAACCCCGTTTTAGCGCGTTGAGCGATTTTACCGAGCCTCATCCTGATAAGTAATTCAGCACGGCCGGTTTTGTCAGTTTTCTTTGATAATGAGATTTCGTATGCCATACAATATCAATGTGTTTTACGTCTTTGCTGCAAAGGTAGATAAACTTTCAATAACAACCAAGAAAATTGGACATATAATTGGACATATAGCTTGATTTTTATTGATGTTTGAATATATCTCATGTGGATTTTTCAGAACAAAATATTTCACTAAACTACTGATATATAGATAACTATAAATATCATTTCTTTGAAGTGTATTTCTTTGTCAAAATAACGGATTACCTATTCAATTAACCCCACGGGTTCACTATATTTATCTTATAACTAACTGATTATCAATAAATAAATTAACGAGTGGTTGCAAAATTGACAACCATTTGACAACCGAAATTTTATATTATTTTAACGGATTTACTCATGACTAGAGAAGAATTCATCTCGAAACTGCCCGATTTGAACATGAAAGACGCGGTTATTCGACTGGTTGACCAGGGTGTTGATATTTATGGTTTTCAAACCGAGGAGAAGATCGGAAAATGGTATGAAGATTGCTCAAATCTGTTGGCAGAATCATCAGGCTTCCTTCCGGTTTTCCAGCAAGCCCTCGCCAATAGATTAGACACAGCACGCTTTCTGTTATATACTCGTGTTATCGCTGATCGGAATGACTTTTTCATCATGCACAAGGCAGATCTTGTGCTTAAAAAGATAAATGATTTTCTGGATTCCGAAGATGCTCAAAAATTGAAGCTAATGCAAATTACTGATAAACTCATTTTAAAAGCAATAGCTCTCAACTATTATTGGTTCTATGATCATAGAAAGGATTATTTGGATCAGATGGTTGCCGAGTGTCGAGATGAGATTGCCTTCCGAGAAGTGTTAGGTCATCTAATAGTCAATAATCCAAAAACTGGAAAACAAAATCATATTAATGGCATTCGAATTGATATCAACAAAGGTCGAGGTCATTATGCCGAGTTAAACAGCGATCGAACACTTAAATTATTTGAGGAAGTAATCTTACAACAGTTTTATGATCGGTTTAGCCAATCAGCTCTCACCATTGAAGAATTGAAAGAGCAGATTAAGGTTTACAAACTCGCCGATCAAAAGCGAGCACTTCGAACTATGCATGAGATGTACAAGGCATTCGTTGACAGAGGGTATCTCTCCTTCAATAATGATAAGGACTTATACATGCTTGGACAGAAGAATCACAAATATGTAACAACCAACAATGGTGTCACTGATTGGATCTATGCCGTGTTTGCTTACTTGAGTAAGAGATATGCTGTTGATACCACAGAAGATGAACGTAGGAAGACAGTGCGAGACAACTTGAAGAGGTATACTAAGGTTTATCACCAAGATGATGCTATTTTCCCCGTTTACGATTTCGAGCACTTAAAGCGAGTATATGTCGCCTCTGATATCAATGAAGATGCTGGAATATCGTGAAAGCAGCAGGTTGAGATCGCCCAGTTACCTTATATATAGAGAAATACATACCCCCGAGAGGACTGCTGGCTACAATGAACAGGCTGGCGGCGTGAGGGGCAAAGACAATATATATCACGATGGTATGGACTGGGCGGCGAAGAGTCGTCCAGCACCGCCGTCATCCAGGCGTTATCACCGGACGGGGAGACCGTGCCCTCAAGACGGCATAATCAAACCGACAGAGAGTCTGGAAAAGAAGCTAACGAGGCTGACACCGAAGTGGTGCCGGACTCCCTTCTTTTTTTTGTCTCAATTTTGCTTGTTGGCGTTGCTCAGTGGTGAGCTATGCGTCGGCAGGTCTGCACTTCCACAAAGCCATTGGGTGGTTGATGACGCGCTCTGCAATGTCGCCAGGACCAAAAAGGATCTCAGGACGGTACTCGCGGCGATTAAAGTGGGCAACAAAGTCGTGCTCACTTTCTGAGAACTGAAGGAAACGACCGAGATAGTCAAGAACATTCCTTTTGGCTTGCTCAAAGTCAAACCGGTCACTGCGACGAAGGACAGGTATCAATTGGGCCCGAACCTGGGCAAAGTTGGCTGATTCTATCTTGGGCATGGCGGTGAACTGCAGATTAACGTCCTCGGCCTTGCTGGTGGCGCCAACCGAGTGATAAAATACAAATAAGCGCCTCAGTAGATCTTGTTCACCCTGCTGGCAGAACAGGTTGTTATCGATCATCTCATTCACATCATACAAGTCACGCATAGCACCACGATTGACCAGGGCATTAATCTTGCTGGCGAAGAGCTCGACAGGTGCAAGTGTATTGATTGTGGCATCTCCAAGGATATCAATACTCAGCGGGCTCTCGACGGAAGGGAGGGCATGGCAGCGGTCACTATAGTTGATCTCTATCTTGATATTGTCGGGATTGCCACTGGCGTTTGTGTAACCGAATATCCAAGAATCAAGAGAGAACGGGCTTTTTGATGAGGGCTTGAGGCCGTATCCTTCATTGGCCATATAGCGCATGATCAAGTCGTTGATGTCTTCACGTTGAGTGAGCATTTCTTCCCTGCTGCAATTATTGTTGAAATCAAGGTCGATGTCAACCGATAGGCGAGGCATATCGAATACAGTCAGGTTAATGGCTGTGCCTCCCTTCAATACCAAGGCCTGTGACAATAAAGCGTGGTTGTGGAAGAACTTCAGGATTTCGACAAGGCGCAGTACTTTTTCAAGATTGTCACGGATGAACCCGCTCTCTGCAGCCAGTCGGTCCAGATATGTTTTATCAAATGATAGCATAATCGTTATTATTTACTGTGGTCATTAAATCGTTGGGGACGTAGAGTTTCCATCGGCTTACGTAGTGTGTCGAGTCGCTGACGTTGGTGAGCCGCTTAACACTGTTGCCTGCCTGCTTGCGGCAGAAGTCTATCAGTTCATTGGAGATGTGCGCCTGTGCCTGTATGCGTTCAAGCATGAAGCCTGTTTTCTGGTAGAGAAAAGCTTTGCCGTACAACTGAAGATATCGGCGCAGCTTGTCCTCATCGAGCATCACAATACCCTCACAGCAATGAACCAATTCACCTGCACCTCCCGAGCGGTCGAGCCGGTCACAGCAGTCCACAAAGGTGCGTTCAAGGTCAGTTACCCTGACGTTAGGGCTATGGATGGGCGTGATGACTCCAGTCTGGGTATCGGCAGCTATGGGGGCTACACAGTGCTCAAATTCAGTTCTTCCAAATGTGAACCGATTGAACCGGCTCTCGCTGCCCACATAAGCGTTATAGAACACCTGGTGCGCCAAGCCATGAAACTCCAATGCCGTATGCCAGCCAATATAGGAAGTAGGGGAAACCGAAGATCCCACCTCATACTTGTCGACCAAAGGCTGCCCCGAGGCAAGGTCTATGGTTGTGTACAGATTCTTGCGGATGTGCTGAACGATGCCCTTATCTCGAAGACGCTGCAGTAACTTGGCAGCCGACGGTTTTGTGACAGAGAGAGCATCCATCACATCTTCGAGAGAAAAGATCCTCAGCCGATATATTGCCTTTAAATCCATTCTTTGAGTTTTAGAATTAACGCAAAAACACCTTAAATGTGTCTATTATCACGCAAAATTAGAAACTTTTTCTGGCCCATGCAAATAATAAAGGCTAAAAATAGACATTATCGTTACCGGGATAACATGGTAGGTGTTGTTTGATGATTTTTTTTGACGCAACCATAAAAAACTAACGAAAACGAAAATTGTTTGTTGATTTTCACTAACTTTTCATATTCCGAATGCACTTTTATTATAGTTTTGAGGTAAAATTTCTAATCTCTCCCTGTTAGTCTATCCTACATCACTGGCCAAATTGCACCAGACCTTGAAAGTGGACACTGAAAATGTTTTTTAGATGAATAAATTTATAAAAGTAGACATTTCAGTGATTTTTATCTCTTTTGGTTTTACAAAAGTAGTCATTTTCGCCAGATTTGCAAAGATTCCGTTTATGAAAGTGGACACAGGCCTTGAAGGCTCTGTTTAGCAGCGGTTTCCTTGCGCTTCTTGACGAACTTGGGCAGTTCGGACAGTTCTCGGGTCGAGAAAGTGTCTCTTTTGGGCAGCTCTCCCTTGTAATAGCGCTTGCGGTAATTAGCGGGAGTATCGTACCCGATGGCGAAGCATGGCCTCATGTCGTTGTAATAACGCACATACCTGTCAAGTGTCTGTTCGACCTGTTTCTTGTCCGTGCATTTGTCAATATGGAAGTCCACGAACAGCTCCTCCTTGATCCAGCCGTTGAGCGCCTCGTTGACAGGGTTGTCGGTAGGCTTGCCGGCTCTGGACATGGAGCGCACGATGAGAGTGTCCCTGATCAGCTCGTTGTATGCCATGGAGGCATAGACACTGCCTTGGTCGGTGTGCAGCACCGTGGGCTCAGAGTGTCCCCTGAGCAGGCTGATGACGTCCTGCAGACCGCCGACGTATTGTTCTCGGCATCCTCTCCTGTCGGCAAGCCGCCATGCCAGGATCTCCTTGGTGAACACGTCAAAGTAGAACGTCACCTCAAAGAGCAGCCACTTCCACTTCAAGGCGGTCATGTCCGATACCACCACCTGTCTTGGGCGGTCCACCGTCTCCCATGTCGAGAAAATCAGGTTGGGGTACCTGTCGCGTACCTTCCTCGGACGTGGATGGGGCTTGTGCTTGGTCTGGGCCTGCAAGCCCAGGTAACGGAAGCATTTATAGATGTAGTTGTCACTGATGCTCACATTCAGGTCGTTGCGGATATATGCGGCCACCCATCGGTAGCCGTGGGAGGGATGCTCGCTATGCACATGTTCCACCACATCGAGCATGGCGTCACGGGTGATGTCCCGTGAGGACGGGTCGCGGCGAAGCCATTTGTAATAGCCCGAACGGCTCACGCCCATCATCGCGCAGATGTCGGTTACTGCGTAGTCCTTGGAAAGCATGTTCACGATTTTGAACTCTTCGTTTTTAAACGAACATATACCGTTTCTCCAGACTCGCTCGTCCTCACCGCATAATTTTTTTTTAGACGCTCGTTCTCGATGCGAAGCCTCAGAATCTCACGTTTGTAGGCCTCCTCGGTGCGGTCCACGCCCTCGGGGAGAACCTCCCCGACCGAGGCGTCGGCACGGGCTAGCGCTTCCAGACCGCCTTCCTCGTACTGCTTCAGCCATTTCTTGAATGCCGACTCGGACACGCTGTTGGCGTAACAGAAGTCACTCAACTTGATTGATGGATGGCTCTTGAACTTGCGTATCAAGAGTTCCTTTTCCAATGGATTCAGATGTTTTGCCATAATGTAAACTCCTTTCTGGCAGTGGATGACTGATGTTGAGATACCACGTTTATTGTCCCCCTCCTTTCGGGCTACGCCCTCAATACGGAGGACAATAAACTATCCGCGACACAAAGGTACAACATTAAGTCATTTTCCTGCCTTCCAGTGTCTACTTTTTGAGGTGCAACACGGCCTTGATTTCTTGCTCGTTCCCCACTTGCTGGGCTTGGGGCCCATGACAAGGGTCAGGGTGCCGCCGGCAACGATGTCGCGATAATTGATGTAACTCTTGTCATAGCGCTTGCCGTCCAGCGTTGCGCTCTGGACGTAGATGTTCTTGTCACTGTTGTTCAGGGCCTTGATGGTGAATGTCTTGCCGTCGCCCACGTTGATGCGGGCCTCGTTGAACAACGGCGTGCCGATGATGTACTTGCCGCCGGCCGGCTCGACTTGATACAGACCCATGGCTGAGAGGACATACCATGCCGACATCTGGCCGACGTCCTCGTTGCCCGACAGGCCGTCCACGCCGTTGCGGTACTGCTCGCGCAGCACGCGGCGGATGAGCGGTGCCGCCTTCCACGGCTGTCCCACGTAGTTGTACATGTAGATGATGTGGTGGCTGGGCTCGTTGCCGTGGGCATACTGGCCGATGAGGCCGCTCACGTCGGGCGACGCCTCGTCGCCCAGGTCGCCCTCGACGATGAACAGCGAGTCGAGTTTCTGGATAAAGGCCTTCTCGTTGCCGAAGAGTTTCACCAGCCCGTGGACGTCGTGCGGCACGAGCCAGGTATATTGCCAGGCATTGCCCTCGCAGTAGTCGTCGTTGCGGTGCTTGGTCGACAGCGGGTCAAACTCATTGTTGTCCCTGAAGTTGCCCTTGCTGTCCTTGCCGCGCATGAACTTCAGGTTCCTGTCAAAGTATTTCTCGTAGGACTTGCTGCGGTTCAGGAAATAGCCGTGGTTCGGCTTGTCGCCGGCAACTGCTGCCACGCGAGCGATGCACCAGTCGGCCAGGGCATATTCCAGCCCTCGGGCCACGGTCTCCTTCTCGGGTTCCAGGTCATAGGGGATGTAGCCATACTGCTTCAACAGCCCCATCGACCGTTCGTCGCGCATCGCACTGGCGACCATCGCCCGGAGTGCCGCCGTGGTATCGACGTCAAAGCCCTTGAGCACCAGGTCGGCCAGCACGGGCACGCCGGGATTGCCCACCATGCAGTCGGTCTCGTTTCCCATCAGGTGCCACACGGGCAGCTTGCCCTGCTGCTCGGCGATGTGCAGGAAGGTCTTGGCGATGTCCCTCTGTTTCTCGCGGTGGATGAGCGTCTGCAACGGGTGGGCGGCGCGGTAGGTGTCCCACAGCGATAGGGTAGTGTAGTTGGTGAAATCACCCTGGTGCACCTCGCCGTCGGCACCGCGATATTGCCCGTTGACGTCACAGAAGACCGATGGCGCCACCATCGTGTGATACAGTGCCGTGTAGAACACCGTGCGGTCCTCCTCGTTATCGGTGTCGATCTGGATTTTGGCCAGTTCTTTTTCCCAGGCTAGCCTAGCCTTGTCGCAGACCTGACTGAACCACCAGTCGGGATTCTCGGCTTGCAGGTTGGCGATGGCATTGTCGATGCTCACGGCCGACAGGCCCACCTTGACCTGAAGCGGCGAGAGCGGATAGAGGTTGGGCGTCTTGATGATGCCCGTGGTGTCGCCATTCAGTTTCTCCAGGCTCACGTCTTGCTGGAAATCCATGACAAAGAAGACCTTCTGATCCCTTGCCCAGCCCTTAGAGAAACGATACCCCACAATGCGATGAGGTGAGCGTTGCTCCATCATCACCTGTTTGGGAGAGTCCCAGCCGATGCCTTGGCCCAGGTCGAGCCGCAGCAAGATGGTGTCCTGATCGGCCGGGAACGCATAGCGGTGCATGCCCGTGCGCTGGGTGGCGGTGAGTTCTACATTGACATAGGGCTTGCCGTGATCACGCAGCGTGACGGCATAATAGCCGGGCTTGACGGTCTCATCGTCATGGCTGAAGATGACCTCGCTCTGCTCACGGCAAGTCACTGGCAGCAACGCGATGTCGCCCAGGTCGCCGATGCCCGTGCCGCTCAAGTGCTGGTGGCCGAAGCCGATGAGCACACTGTCGCTCTCGTGGTAGCCCGAGCACCAGTCCCAGCCGCGAGTGGGCTCGGTGGGACCCAGCTGCACGTAGCCAAACGGCACGTTGGCCCCGAGAAATACATGGCCGTGTCCGCCCGTGCCTATCCTCGGGTTTACCCGCTGTGTATATTCACTTCCGCTTGCTATGGATGCCAGAGAACTGGCAATGAGTAAGAGTATAAAAATGGATTTTTTCATAGTCCTGGTAGAAACTTATATTAGTGAATAATCCTGTTGATGGCAAAGCCGGTCAACAATGCGATTGAGAAACTGGCGAGTGTGCCTAGCAGGACGTACTCGGTGATCTTGATTTCGCGCGCCTTGTTCAGGTCGCCAAATCTGAATATGGATTTGGCTGCCAGCAGGAAGCCGACGGCCTCGATATTTCCTGTGATGACAAAGGTCAGGATCAACACGCGCTCGATATACCCGATCCACTTGCCCGCATTGGGCATGCCCTGGGCCTGCATCGCGTTGGAAGGCGTCCAGCCCTTGATGAACATGCCGATGAGCAGCGACGATGGCTTGAGCACCAGCATATAGCCGATGAGGATGGTCCAGAAAGTGCTTGAATGGGCAAGTTCCGAGGCCCATGTCAGGCCGTAGTCTTGATCGGCATAAAGTGTCCACCACA
>JAFTFA010000149.1 GCA_017449785.1 Muribaculaceae bacterium
CACATCCTGCCCTTGCCCGAGCCCAAGCCAGCCTCGTTTACCGGTGCCGTGGGCCGCTTCAACGTCACCACCGACCTCAAGCCCGCCACGGGCCTGAAGACCTACAGTGCCGCAACCTATCGCTACATCATCAGCGGCACGGGCAACATCAAGTACATCAAGGCCCCCGAGGTGCAGTTTCCCGACCAGTTTGATGTCTATGACCCCAAGACCGATGCCCAGGTCAATGACGGTGCAGGCGACATGAGCGGCAGGGTAGTTATGGATTACACTTTCATTCCGCAATATGCCGGTGAGTTTGACATCCCGGCCGGCGAGTTCTCCTACTTTGACCCCGAGACGGGCCGCTACGAGACAGTCACGATTCCAGCGCGCCACCTCACCGTGGCCAAGGGCGAGGGCCAGCCCAGCAACCACTACCGCATGAAGAATATGGACATCCGTCCCATCAAGAGCGGCGACCTGGGCCTGGAGAAGTCCCATGGCTATATCGTGGACAGCTGGACCTACTGGCTGTGGTTCCTGCTGCCGCTGTTGGCTCTGGTGGCCCTGCTGTTGTATTACCGCAAGCAGCTGCGTGAGCGGGCCGACGTGCGCCGCATGCGCTCCAAGCGCGCCAGCAAGGTGGCACAGCGTCGCCTCAAGGCTGCCCGCGGCTTTGCCTCGCGTGGCGACAGCGGCGGCTTCTATGCCGAGATGCTGAATGCCCTGTGGGGCTACATGAGCGACAAGTTGTCCATCCCCGTGAGCGAGTTGAGCAAGGACAACATCAATGCCGAACTTGAGCAATACGGCATCGACGAGCAGTTGCGCCAGGCGGCCATCGACCTGATTGACAAGTGCGAGTTTGCCCAGTATGCTCCCGAATTGGCATCCGGGGACATGAATGCCGTGCTCGACGAGGCCGCCAGTGTCATCGACCGGCTGGAGAGTGTTAAACGCAAGAAAACAACCACCATTGAGGAGTCATGAAACAAGTCATCATCACCCTATTATTGACGGTCATCGCGTTGCCGATTCTGGCGGGCAACACCAACATCGACCGCGCCAACCAGGCTTACAAGCAGGAACTCTACAACGAGGCCCTGAAACTATACCTGCAGGAAGCCGAGAAGACGGGCGTCTCATCGAGCCTGTATTGCAACATCGGCGACACCTACTACCGCCTCAAGGACAACGTCCATGCCGTGCTCTACTACGAGCGCGCACTGCTGCTCGACCCGTCGAACGGCGACGCTCGGTTCAACCTGGAGTTTGTGCGCGGCAAGATGCAGTTGCCCGACGATGCCGGCGACTCGTGGTTCAGCAACTGGGTGGACCAGACGGTGAGCCGCCTGTCGAGCAATGCGTGGGCCATCATCGCCATCGTCACCTTCCTCCTTTTCCTGGCCGGTGTGGCGGCCTATCTGTTCCTGGACAACGTGCTGATGCGCAAGATCGGCTTCTTTGGCGGTGGAGTGCTCATTGTGTTGAGCATTTTGGCCAATCTGGCGGCCTTTCATGTCCATGACAAGGCGACAAGCGGCAATGGTGCCATCGTCATGCCCCAGAGCGTTGTCCTGAGCACGGCCCCCCGTGAGCCGCGCGACAAGCAGGAAGAGGCCTTCCAGCTCCAGCAGGGCACACGTGTCGAGATTGTAGATTCTATCGCCGACAAGACCAGTGGCAAGTGGCTGCAGGTATCCACCGCCGGCGGACACAAAGCCTGGATCAAGGCCCAAGACGTAGAAGTAATCTGAACTAAAAAAAACTAAGGACTAAGGAGCTAACAACTAACAACTTAAAACTTAAAACTTAACTCCCCGTGCTCGATTACCTCAACGACATAGACACGACCGCCCTGCTTGTGGTAAATGGCCTGCATGACACCTTCCAGGATGCCCTGTGGTGGATGGTGTCTGCCAAGTGGTCGTCCCTCCTGCTCGTGCTGGCCCTCGCGTGGATATTGTTGCACCAGAACCGCCGCCACGCCCTGCTCGTGCTGACAATGCTCGTGCTGGCCTTTGCCCTGGCCGATCAGATTTCGTCAGGTCTCATCAAGAATCTGGTTGAGCGTCTGCGACCCAGCCGCGACCCCTCGCTCGGCACCCTCATTCACATTGTCAATGACTATCGTGGAGGCATGTACGGCTTTGTATCCAGCCATGCCGCCAATTCGTTCGCAGCCTCTACGCTCATTGCCCTGGTCATGCACCGCCGCCTAATTACGCTATCCCTGTTCATCTGGGCCCTGATGCAATGCTACAGCCGCATCTATCTGGGCGTGCACTATCCCGGCGACATCTTGGGCGGCATCTGTGTCGGTCTCCTCGTCGGATGGCTCATCTGGTGTCTCATGCGTTGGATCCAGTGCCGCTGGCACCTTCCCCAGGGCCACTACACTCCCCTCGACGCCACCATCATGGCCTCGTCCCTTGCCGTCACACTCCTCGCTCTCCTCACTGCCTCCCTCCTCCCCACCCTATAACAACACCGCCTATCAATCAGCGTATTAACAATCCCCATCTAAGATTAGCGGGGTCTGAGAGGCGTTGATTACCGGTCGATGATGTGGGGCTTGACGTCGGTGTCGTGGGTAGCAAGCGACTCGATGCAGTTGGGGTCAAGGGATTGCTCGCGTATCCACTGCAGCGACCGGCGTTGCAATTCCTTGTCGAGAGCCACGCCACTGGTGATCATTTCTTTCCACGACTTGGTGGCATAACCGCCGTCGGCAAACAGCAGGACAAACTTGCCCTCGGCATTGGTCAGCTTGACGGCGCACAGGCCATCGCAGTGGCCAGGAATATTGACCATCACTACCGAGCCGTCGCCGTAGAGGTCGAATGACTTGCCCACGGGCCCTTCGTGCCCGTTCCATTCAAAGGTGTGAAGATCAACGCCCTGCCACCATTTCTTCTTATAACGCACGACGGAGTTCTTGCGGGCACACTCCAGTTCCTCGGCGGCACACAGAATGTGCTTGGCGCCAGCCACAGCGCGCAATCCGTTGGCATGGTCGCAGTCCAGATGGGTAAGCAGCACATAGTCCAGGTCACTGGGCTTCAGCCCCATCCCTTGCAACTGCTCGTCGATGGCCTGCCCCTGGGCGATGCGGCCCTGGTTCACATGGTAGAGAATCCATGAGCCCAGGCTCTTGATCTGGGCCTTCTTGTCATACACACCATCGGGCGACATGTCGCGGTGCCAGCCGGTATCGACCAGTATCCGGCCTCTAGGGTGCTCAATCAGGTAAACGCTCACCGGCAGCCAGATCCAATCCCGCTTGGGCGTGGTGATGCCCGATGCCTTGAGCAAATTACAATTGTCGCCGCCGAACGGCAGATAGGGCGAAACCCTCACTTCTCCAGTATGAATCACATGTATCCTCATCATCACAAAGTTTATTAGTTTTCTTAAAATCCACCGCAAAGGTAACAAAATAACTGGATGCCACAGTATTCCATAGCACCTGCAATGTGGACGATTTTTCAGTCAATGTCAGTGATCAGATGGCATGAGAAAGACAATAAGACACGTCAATTGTCTGGCTATCTGCACAAAAAACAGTCATCATGGTTTCCAGTACAAAAAAATTGTGTAATTTTGCATTTTGAAATCAAGTATAAATGCTATAAATATCATCTCACCGACAAAAGATTATGAAGATTTTTCGTTTATTCGCCATTGTGGCTCTGATGGCCCTGATGTGTGTACCTGCTAAGGCTCAAGACGACGAACTCCGTCACGAGGTCGCTATTTCCTATGGCGCCCTGTCCAACTCAAGGTGGATCGATGGCATCGTCGACATTGCTCCTGCTTTGGTTGGGCAAAAGAGCGATCGCAAAAAGGCATTTGGCACAATCAGTGCCGAGTACTTCTACCACACCAGTCCCCTGGTGGGCGTGGGTGGCATCTTTGCATTCAGCAACTCAAAAGAGGACATCTATGTTGCCAACGAATTGAGCCGTCATCGCACCAACTCCTACTTTACCCTGATGCCGGCTGTGAAATTCAACTGGCTGCGCAAGAATCACTGGGGCATGTACAGCAAGATCGCTGCCGGCGCTGTCCTGGCCCGGGCTGCCGACAAGAACTATGACCAGAGCGGCAATAAATCCGGCAAGAGCGATGTCTCTACCGCCTGTGACTTCAACTGGCAAGTATCCCTCGTCGGCATCGAGGCCGGTGGCGACCACGTTCGCGGTTTCACCGAACTGGGTATTGGCGAGCAGGGTGTTTTCCTGGCTGGCATCCGCTGCAAGTTCTGATTGTTCCCCTCTACCATCCCGGGGGGGATGCATGAGTGGACGCAGTTCATGCTGCTTATTCTCAATGTGACAGTTCGTTTTTCACATTATTTTATTCATCTTGATAACTTTTTCAATCACTATACAATTATTATGAATAGAAACTCAATCTGGCAATTGACGTGGCTCATCATGACCGTGTTTTTGATCAATTCGTGCAGCGTCGAGATGCCCAAAGAGAAACAGTCGTCCTATGAAACGATGACAGTAAAGAAATCAGACGTTGAGGTGCCTGTGAAATTCAGCGCCAAGATGAAAGGCCAGGCCGACGTGACCATCATGCCGCAGGTGAGCGGCCAATTGATGAAGATTTATGTGACCGAGGGACAACAGGTGCGCAAGGGGCAGACCCTCTTTGTCATCGACTCCCGCAATGCCCAGCATGAATTGGAGTCGGCAAGGGCCAATCTCCAGGCCGCCAACGCCAATCTTCAAGCTGCCATCTCCCAGGCCAACAGTGCCAAGCTGGAGTATGAGAGCAACAAGAATCTGTATGACAAAAAAATCGTGAGCAATTATATGCTGGAGAGTTCCCTGAACACTTACAAGCAGGCTCAGGCCACCGTCAGCCAGGCCAAGGCATCGGTCAGCCAGGCTAAGGCCGCCGTGAACTATGCCAAGGTGAACCTCGGTTTCTGCACCATCTCCTCGCCGGTGTCTGGTGTCATTGGCGAGATCACAGTTCATGCCGGTGATCAGGTGACACCGATGACCCAAATGACCATCGTCAGCGGCAACAGGCAGATGGACGCCGAGTTCTCGGTTCCTGAGTCTATTATCGAGGAGATGGCCTCGTCGGGCGTGACGCAAAGCGAAGCGGCTAAACTGATTGCCCAGATTCCCGAAGTCACTTTCATCATGAAGAACGGCACCGAGTATCAGCACAAGGGCCGCGTGTCGAGCTTGACCGGTGTGGTGAATGCCACCACGGGAACCCTGGCCTGCAAGGCCTCTTTCCCCAACCCCGAGGGTCATCTGTACTCGGGCATTCAGGGCACAGTAGTTTTGCCCTATAGCGTCCAGAACGTGATGGTGATTCCGCAAACCGCTGTGGTGCGTCTGCAAGACAAGTCGCTGGTATATAAAGTGCAGGCCGACAGCACCGCAACAGCCGTTACCGTATCGACAACCGACATCGGCAACGGCCAGGATGTCATCGTGACCGAGGGCTTGAATGTCGGGGACCGCATCGTGACCGTCGGAGCCAACAATGTGCAGGAAGGCCAACGCGTCCTGTTCCCCACTGAACCGAAAAAAGAGAAATAAAGGGCTACTATGAAGAACAACATCTTCATCAACCGATATGTGATGGCATGTGCAATATCCATTGTCATCACACTTGTGGGCGTCATCTGCATTGGCACGCTGCCCATCGAACAGTATCCTAACATCGCGCCGCCGACCGTGCAGATCAGCACCTCCTACACCGGTGCTGACGCTAACACAATCATGAAGTCGGTGATCCAGCCTATCGAAGAAAACATCAACGGTGTGCCGGGCATGACCTACATTACCAGCTCGGCTTCGGCATCGGGTGATGTTTCTATCCAGGTCTATTTCGAGCAAGGTACCGACCCCGATCTGGCTGCCGTAAACGTGCAGAACCGCGTCAGCCGCGCTACTGCACTGCTACCCGCCGAGGTAGCCAAGGTGGGCGTGCAGGTGATGAAACAGCAGAACAACATCCTGCACATCGGTACATTAAAGAGTGTTGACGGCAAGTACGACGCCGACTTCATCGCCAACTATATCGACATCAACGTGCGTCCGCGATTGATGCGCATCACCGGCGTGGGCGACGTGATGTCACTGGGTAACACCTATGCCCTGCGCATCTGGTTGAAGCCCGACGTGATGGCCCAGTACAACTTGGAGCCTAATGACGTTTTCGCAGCCATCGGTGGCCAGAGTTTCGTGGCCGCAACGGGCTCGCTGGGCGAACAATCCGAGAACGCTTACCAGTACTCGATGGAGTACAAGGGTACATTGAAGACCGTAGAGGAGTTTAACGACATTGTACTGCGGACAACCGATGGCGGCCACCTGTTGCACCTGAGCGATGTGGCCGAGGTCGAGATTGGTGCCGTGAGCTACAACTACGCATCCAACATCGACGGCAAGCCGGGCACCATCTACATGGTGTTCCAGGCCCCGGGAGCCAATGCTACCGAGGTGAACGCCCGCATCAACCAACTCTACGAGGAACTCAAGCCCACAATGCCGGCCGGACTGGAATTTGAGATTCTGGAGACCAGCGACGACTTCCTCTTTGCCGCCATCCACAACGTGGTCGAGACGCTCGTCATCGCCATCATCCTGGTCATCCTCGTAGTCTATTTCTTCTTGCAGAACTTCAAGGCGACGGTGATTCCCTCGTTGTCCATCATCGTGTCACTGTTGGGCACGTTTGCCATTGTGAAACTCGCAGGGTTCTCACTCAATATCCTCACGCTATTTGCACTGGTGCTGGCCATCGGTACTGTGGTGGATGACGCCATTGTGGTCGTCGAGGCCGTCATGGCCAAGATGGAGGGCGGCATCACCGATGCCCGCCGCGCCACCCGTGAGGCCATGAGCGAGGTGTCGGTTGCCGTCATCTCGTGTACCCTGGTGTTCATGGCGGTGTTCATCCCTGTGGCCTTCATGCCTGGCACATCAGGGGCCTTCTTCACCCAGTTTGGTGTCACGCTGGCATCGTCTGTGGGCCTGTCCTGCGTGTCGGCCTTGACGCTGTGTCCTGCCCTGTGCGCCATCATGATGCGCTACTCCAAGGATAACAAGGAGAAGAAGAACCTGAACTACTATGTCACCAAGGCCTATACCGCCAGCTATACCGCCATCCTCAACAAGTACAAGAAGAGCGTGGGCAGCTTCATCAAGCGCCCCAAGTTGGCTTGGTCACTGCTCGCCGTCGCTGCCGTGCTGCTTGTCTTCTTCATGCGCGGCCTGCCCTCTGGTCTTGTACCCGAGGAGGACCAGGGCGTATTCTTTGCCGAGGTGCGCGCCCCCGAGGGCTGCACCCTGCATGAGACTCAGGAGATTGTCAAGAAGGTAGAGGAGAAGGTGAAGAAGATTCCCGAACTGGAGAGTTATGCTGTGGTCAACGGTTATGGTATGATAGCCGGACGCTCCAGCAGCTGCTATGCCACCTTCATCGTCCGCCTCAAGAACTGGGGGGACCGCTCAGGCATGAATCACTACATCTCGCTGGTCTATGGACGATTTGCCACCGACTGCAGTGACATCAAGAATGCGATTGTCATCCCCTTCCAGATGCCGCAGGTTCCTGGCTATGGATCCAATAGCGGCGTGAGTCTGGTGCTGGAGGACACGCAGGACCGCCCGATGACTGAATTCAATGCCGACGCCACCAGGTTCCTGACCAAGCTCAATGAACGCCCCGAAATCATGATGGCCATGTCGGCCTACTCCGAGCGCTTCCCCAAGTATCAAGTCAACATTGACCCGACGCAGTGTGACCGCGCCGGCGTGACTCCGGCTGCCGTGCTTGGCACGCTGGGAGCCTATTGCGGTGGTGCCTATGTGGGTAACTTCAACCAGTTTGGTAAAGTGTACCGCATCATGGCCAATGCGGCCCCTGAATATCGTCTCGACCCCTCGTCGCTCAACAACATCTTTGTGCGCGTGCAGGGCGGCAAGATGGCGCCGATATCTGAGTTTGTCACCTTGACCGAGGTCGTGGGTTCGGCAGCGGTCGAGCACTTCAACTTGTTCCAGAGCATCACCTGCAATGTCATGCCCGCCAGCGGTTTCTCGGAGGGCGATGCCCACAAGGCCATTGCCGAGGTCTTCAAGCAAGAGATGCCCAGCGGTTACGCCTATGAGTACAGCGGCATGTCCCGCGAGGTCGAGGAAACTGCTGGCTCCAATGCCACAGCCCTGATCTATGTCATCTGCGTGATCCTCATCTTCCTCATCCTGGCTTCGCTGTACAACTCGTGGTTCACCCCATGGGCTGTGCTGTTGAGCGTGCCCTTCGGCTTGATGGGTTCGTTTGGCGCCATTTGGCTGGTTGCACAACTTCACCTGCCAGGCATGGAGAACAACATCTACTTGCAGACGGGTGTCATCATGCTCATCGGTCTGCTGGCCAAGACGGCCATCCTGATTACCGAGTATGCCTCGGAGCGCCGCGCCCAGGGACTGAGCATCCACGATGCTGCTTATGCCGCCTGTGAGGAGCGACTGCGCCCCGTCCTGATGACCGTCATCTCGATGATTGCCGGTATGATCCCGCTCATCATCGCCGGTGGTGCCGGTGCCAACGGCAACCGTGTGCTCGCCCTTGGCGTGACAGCCGGTATGGCGGTGGGTACGCTCGCCCTGCTCTATGTGGTGCCTGTTTTCTTCATTGTCTTCCAGCGGTTGCACGAGAAGTATCAAGGCTATCAAGGCAAGACCAGTGAGAAGACCGAATCAAGTGAGGCATTAGAAGTGAGGAGTTAAAAGTGATTATCAGGTCCTTAAGGACTTTAAAGACTATCAGGCCCTTAAAGTCCTTAGGATCCCTAATTACAACAATTTGGAATATGAAGAAATCATACAATATCATCATCTTGTGTATTGCAGCCTTGTCTCTCGCTGGCTGCGACACCCTCAAGAGTTTACACAGTGAATATAAGTCCCAAGCGACGGTTCCCGCCGACGTGTTCGGTGAGAATGTCACCATGACGGGAGACAGCACCTCGATAGCCGAGCTATCCTGGCGCGAATTTTTCACCGACCCGCTGCTGCAGCGACTCATCGACACGGCCCTGACACGCAACACCGACATCAACTCGGCGCGCATCGCTATACAACAGTCCGAGGCATCTCTCGCTGCTGCCAAGCAGGGCTTTTTCCCGTCGGTGGTTTTCTCGCCCTCGGGTTCCATCTCCTCCTTCGGCAGTGAGACGGCCAAGACCTACAACGTCCCGCTGCAGGTCAATTGGGATATCGACGCCTTCGGCTCGATCAAGAGC
>JAFTFA010000150.1 GCA_017449785.1 Muribaculaceae bacterium
AGAGCAGCATGAAGTGGTTTGCAACCAGTGCTTGTTCACCGATTGCGGTGGGCCTTCCACCATCTCTTTCAAAGTTGCGAACCACGACCTTACAACAGCCGTTCGGTTCTCGTGACACACATTGATTGCGGCAAAGATAGTGCATTTTTCCTGATTAGCAGCCCATGAGTCACGTGATTTGCAATCGTTTTCAAGATGAAAAGGAAAATTGTGGGGGCTAATGCAGGGCTAATCGCGGGTAAATTAGTACCTTTGCCTTGTGGCGAGGCGGACACCACGCCATGCCACCCATCACCACTAAATTGAATTGTGCGATTATGAGAAAGAAAAAGAATCTTGCCATCATCAATGATGATCCCTGGCTGGAGCCCTACAGCGACGCCATCAACGGCCGCCATCAGGACGCAGTGAACAAGATCAACGAGCTCACGGGCGGCACGGGCAACCTGGTCGAGTTTGCCAACGCCTACAACTACTATGGCCTGCACCGCACGGACGACGGCGGTTGGGTCTTCCGCGAGTGGGCCCCCAACGCTACCGAGATTTATCTCATCGGGCAGTTCAACGACTGGCGCGAGTGTGCCCCCTACCGGCTCAAGCGGCTGGAGGGCGGCAACTGGGAAATCCTGTTGCCCGAGCGCGCCATGAAGCACGGTGACCTCTACAAGCTGCGCATCCACTGGCCCGGCGGCGAGGGCGAGCGCATCCCCGCCTATGCCACCCGCGTGGTCCAGGACGAGAAGACCTACATCTTCTCGGCCCAGGTGTGGGCACCCGAGCACCCCTACCAGTTCCAGGTCAAGGACTTTGTCCCCAACGTCAATCCGCTGCTCATCTATGAGTGCCACATCGGCATGGCCCAAAACCGCGAGGGCGTGGGCACCTATGAGGAATTTCGCGTGAACGTGCTGCCCCGCATCGCCCAGGACGGCTACAATGCCATCCAGATCATGGCCATCCAGGAGCACCCCTACTACGGCTCATTCGGCTACCACGTGTCAAGTTTCTATGCGGCATCGTCGCGCTTCGGCACGCCCGACGAGTTGAAGCGCCTCATCGACGACGCCCACTCGCGCGGCATCGCCGTGATCATGGACATCGTGCACTCCCACGCCGTGAAGAACGAGGTCGAGGGCCTGGGCTGCTTTGACGGCACGGGCGACCTGTACTTCTATGGCGACGGCAAGCGCGAGCACCCCGCCTGGGACTCGCTGTGCTTTGACTACGGCAAGAACGCGGTGCTCAACTTCCTGCTCTCCAACTGCAAGTACTGGCTGGAGGAATACAGGTTTGACGGCTTCCGCTTCGACGGCGTGACCTCGATGCTCTACTACAGCCACGGGCTGGGACAGGCATTCGGCAGCTATGACGACTACTACAACGGCGGCGAGGACACCAACGCCATCACCTACCTGACGCTGGCCAACGTCCTCATCCACGACATCAACCCGCACGCCATCACCATCGCCGAGGAGATGAGCGGCATGCCCGGCCTGGCCCGCAAGTTCAAGGACGGCGGCATCGGCTTTGACTACCGCATGGCGATGGGCATCCCCGACTACTGGATCAAGACCATCAAGGAGCGCAAGGACGAGGACTGGAAACCCACGTCCATCTTCTGGGAGCTGACCAACCGCCGCCAGGACGAGAAGACCGTCTCCTATGCCGAGAGCCACGACCAAGCCCTGGTGGGCGACAAGACCATCATCTTCCGCCTCATCGACAAGGAGATGTACTGGCACATGATGACCGGCGACCATGACGGCACCGTCGATCGCGGCATGGCCCTGCACAAGATGATACGTCTGGTGACGGCCTCGCTCATCAACGGCGCCTACCTCAACTTCATGGGCAACGAGTGGGGACATCCCGAGTGGATCGACTTCCCCCGCGAGGGCAATGGCTGGAGCTACAAGTATGCCCGCCGCCAGTGGGACCTGGTCGATCGTAAGGACCTCAAGTACCAGTACCTCAACAACTGGGACAACGACATGATACACCTGATAGGCGGTGTGAGAAACTTCCAGCAGTTGCCCGTGCGCAAGCTCTGGGACAAGGACGACGACCAGGTGCTGGCCTACATGCGCGGCGACCTCATGTTCGTCTTCAACTTCAGCCCCAACCGTTCCCACGTCGATTACCCCATCCTTGCTCCCGAGGGCGAGTATAGCGGCGTGTTTGACAGCGACAACCCGCGCTATGGCGGCTATGGCAACATCGATGAGGGCGTGAATCATTTTACCCAGAAAGACGAGCTCTACAGCAAGGACGGCCTGGGATGGCTCAAGCTCTACCTGCCTGCCCGCAGTGCCCAGGTGCTCCGCCTCAAGACGACAAAACGTCGTCGCACATCCAAGGCTTAGGCCAGGAATTAAAGTATAATAGACGGCACACGTCTAATCCCGAGCGGAAGATGTCATTTCTCTTGACATCTTTCGCTTTTTTTGAAAATAGGGCCACAAAATCTTGTTTTTTTATTAAGTTTAATAAATATTTTTTTAATTTTGCCTAGCAAATAAGGATTATTATTGAAGAAACGTTTTGCCCTCTCCCCAACAATATTCCTTATGGACAAACACGACGGGCAATTCAGTTCACGTTTCTCAGGTATAATTAGCCGCCACAGTGAACTGCTCTGGCATTGTTAGTGAGATATGAAAAAACGTAAACACCTGCTCCAATCAATCCTCGCATTGTTGGCTTTGTTGTGTGTGCCGGCATCAACGATGGCCCAGGCATTCAATAGGCCCGCCATTGCTTCAGAATCCGATGTCCAAGCACCAGTAGCCCTCAAGGCCAGCGTCCAGGCTCCTAAACTAGTGCCGATGGCACCCCGCACCGCCGATGTGAACCTGGATGGCTTGATCAACATCACTGATATAACTGACCTGATCAACATGCTCCTCAAGCACGATCTTTCCTCGTCGGGTGACGTGAATGCCGATGGTCTGACCAATATCAATGATGTGACCGCCCTGATCAATCTGGTCCTCAAAGGTGGTAACCAGTATGACACGGCAAGTGCCTTCAGTGCCCTTCACGAGGTCTATCAATCGATGCGTCAAGCCGGATGGTCCACACCGGGCAATACCCACCAGTGCTTCGGCATCAGTGCCTATAACCTGATGGCCGAAGTCATGGGTGACGACATGATCATGGGTGCCCCGGGTAGTGGCTGGTTCTGGTTCGACGCTGCCTACAATGTAAAGACTCGTTACACCAGCAGCTATTGGCGCAGCCATGACCTGTGGACAGCTTACTACACCTGGATTGCCAATGCCAACTACCTGCTGGAAGCCTGCAAGTCGATGACGGGCACGACTGACCAGGTGAACTACATCAAGGGTCAGGCCTATGCCATCCGCGCATACAGCTACTTCATGCTGGCACAATCGTTTGCACGCACCTTCAAGGGCCACGAGAGTGACCCGTGCGTGCCGTTGTTCACGGGTACCGTATGGAACGGCACGACAGCAGCACAGCGCTCTACCGTAGCACAGGTGTATGCCCAGATCGATGCCGACATCGACCAAGCCGTCAATCTGCTGAACGGCACCACCCAGCTAAATCCTGAGCATATGGGGTATGCCGTTGCCCTGGGCCTGCGTGCCCGCATCGCCCTGGTCAAGGAGGACTGGACGACCGCCTACAACTCGGCTGTAGCCGCCATCAGTGCCAGCGGCAAGAGCATTCAGCAAGTGTCAGCTTTCGCTGGTGTGAACGATGTCACCGCCGGCAACGTGATGTGGGGTGCCGACATTCCTACGGATGAGGTCGGCATGTATGCCTCGTTCTTTGCCCACATGTCTAACAACCGCCCCTACGGCCAGAATGCGCCCAAGATGATCTCCCTCTGGCTTTATAATAAGATGAGTGACACCGATACCCGCCGAACATGGTGGAAGCCCTATAATACGGGGTATGTGCAGCAGAAGTTTGATGTGGTTCCTGGTACCGAGTGGGACGGCGACTACATCTGGATGCGTGTCGAGGAAATGTATCTTACCGCTGCCGAGGCCGCCTGCCGACGTGGACTAACCACTTCTGCCAAGAATTATCTCACCCGCCTGATGAGCAAGCGTGACCCCAATTACTCTTGCTCAAAAACGGGTACCGCACTGGGCGCCTTGACCACCGACGAGACGGGCTCGCTGCTGGAGGAAATCCTCATCCAGCGCCGCATTGAGCTGTGGGGCGAGGACGGCCGCATCTACACCATCCGTCGCCTGCGCCAGGGCTTTAAACGCACGGTCGAGAATGGCTGGCCCAGCGGCCTGCTGCTGTTGAATCGCTCCCTGCAAGACCCCGAGAGCTACGCGTGGGTCATGACGATTCCCCAGACAGAGTTCTACGATTATTACTCCAGATTGATTTTTGAGGCAGACCAGAACCCGATAGGCGACTATCCTGAGACCGACGCGCCCGATATAGAGAGGACACCACAGCACATTTCATTTGTCAAGTCGTCGCTAGACATTGAAATCAGTCCCACAGATAGTTTAAAGATACCCATCAGCATGAAACGACCGAATACCAGCACTAAGCCTTATATCGCGCTGCTGACGATAAAAAATGCCAGCACGGGAGGCACTTATTATGGTTACGTGCGTTTCGCCAAGAATTCAAAAACGACAACAAGTGAAATCGCCATTGGTAATAATCAGCAGATTGGTAACTCTACTTTCATCGTGTCGCTGACCGACCTGGAGATGTCTGTAGCCAACTCCAGCCAGACCACGACAACGACAGTCAACGTCAATTGCCACAATATTGACCCCGAAGGACAGAACATCTCGTTTGAAACGGCAAATCAAGTAGTGAATATATCAGCTGACGAACAGAATACTGATTATTATACTGTCTATGTCCCACTGACGCGAGCCATTTCCACCCATGGTTATAGGGCAATCGTCAACATCAGTGACGAACAGGGTAATGTGTTCATGTTTAACAATGGCGTAAACTTTGCTGAGGGTGAGAGCACCGCAACAGCCTCCGTATTATTCGATGACATTGAGCCTGGCAATACTTACAGTTGCAAGCTTTCCCTCTCTGATGATGACGTGGCAACAGGCGACCCCAACCTCAATCAGATCACATCAACCACAGTAACCTTAAATTTCACCCCCTCGATATGGACTGAAGCTGGCACCTGCACCTTCACAGACAACTCCTGGGACGAGAGTGACCCACAAACTGCCGCAGACATCCCTGTGCAACGCATGCGGGATACCAACTACTATCGTATCGTGTCACCATTATTTTCTGCTTATGGCTACTCTATGGGCTATGCCAGCATGGGTAATTGGTACTTTTACTTGAATGATGACGGTTCCATATCGCCCGTAGAGGGAGAATGGGAGCTTGATTATTGGGGTTTTCTCGGCTACTATTCTTCAACACAAAATCCTGATTATTGCTATGTCGAACAAAACGACAACACCTATGACGTTAATTTCCTGCTGAAAAATGGCTCTAACCTCTATACTGGCGGCCACTTCATCTTCACCTGGGACAAGTAACCATCAGCTATAAATGATGCTGTGGCATCATGAAATGAACCCCAAAAGTTTTCGTCAAACCTTTGGGGTTCACTTTTTGTGACACTCACCTCTTGTTAACGGTGAAGATCGCTACCGGCTGCGGTTACTTCATCAACTTGGTGGCAGTGGTGGTACCGTCGCTGTAGCGGGTGACCACGATGTTCACGCCGTCAAAGGGGGTACTGCTCGACATGCCGGCAAGGTTGAAATAGGTGTGACCAAGCACCTGCTTGTCCACCACGGGCTGGTCGATGCCGCTGGGAGGCGTAGCGGTGACAAACCTGAGCACGGGAGCCATGGCGAGTGACAACGGGTCGTCGGTATTCTGGTACCAGCTGCCCGTCTCGAGATACTCGTAGTTCTCCTCGTCATAGACAAAGTGATAGCCGGTGCACTTCTCACCCAGCTCACGACGGCACAGCAGCATGGCGATGTCATCACCGTTCTCGTTGGGGAACGGACCCACAACGGCAAAGAACTCGGTACCGGCAGGGATGTTCACGGGCGTGTCAAAGACAAACTCGGTGGCATTGACCGTCGTCGGGTCATAGGCCAGATCACCGGCTTTGACGCTGGTGGTTCCCAGCACCTCGCCCGGCATGCCATCATCACCGGCAGCCATGATCTTCATCTCGATATCGGCATCGGTCGAGACGGCCGTGGTCTTGCCGAAGTAGACGTTCACTTGCTTGATCTGAGCATCGGTCAACGGCGCATCATAGTGCTCGGCAAACTCGCCGATGCCCAGCCAGTTGGTGCCGCCATAGTTGCCATACCAGCCCATCTCCATCATCATCAGGTCACCATTCTCCTCGGGAGCGATGTTCCAGATTTCCTGCTCGCCGCCGGCCTGAATGGCCGTGCTGACATATTCGTCCACGCTCGTGCCCACGTCGTTGGCCACTTCAAGCTTCAGGCCATAGGTGCCTTCCTGCAGATAGTTCACGGTGGGATTCTGCTCGGTGCTGGTCGTGATATCGGTTCCGTCAAAGGTCCACAGCCACGAGGTGGGGTTGCCCGTGGAGGCGTCCTTGAAGGTCAAGGGCACATCGACAGGAACAAACATCATCACCCACGGCGAGAGGTAGGCTCCCTCGGGCAGACCCACATGGGCGACAGGAGCCTCGGCATGAACGTTGACATAGGCGGTGCGGGTCTTGGTAGCGCTCTCGGTGCCGTTGCCCACGGTGAGCGTCACAGCATAGCTGCCGGCGCGGTTGTAGGTCACGACAGGATGCTGCTCGCTGCTGCTGGCGGGTTCACCGCCCTCAAAGGTCCAATTCCATGACGTGATGTCGCCGGTGGACAGGTCCTTGAAGTGTACGCTCTCGCCCTCGTTGATGTTGATGACAGCATCATCACCGGCATCGGTTTGCAGGAGCTTGAAGCCGTCAATGGCCTCGTCCTCGCCGTAGTCACCTTGATAGACAAACGAGAACTGCACCTGCTGGCCCGCAAATGCTGCAAGGTCAACCGTGAAGCGTTCCCAGCTGGGACCATCATAGCCTGCATCCTGGGCCCACATGAACTGGTCGATGAGCAACGTGGGGGTATCATCAACGATGGCATAGAGTTTCCATGCGCCATACACCAGATAGATGCCGCTGGCACAGCAATAGAACTCCAGCGTGCTGCCCGGCCTGATCTCGATAGCCGGCGAAGTGGCAGTCTCATTCTGGCCGCTACCATAGTCGAGTATCATCGAGGCTGTGCTCGACTGATCGATCGTGGCAAACGACTGCGAACGGTTTCCCAGTTTCCACGTGCTGCTGCTCGTGGCCCCGTAGGTCCAGGTGGCAAACTCCTCGGGGGTGTCCCACCCCATCTGGTAATAAGGCACCGAGGCCTCCTCGGCAGCAAACGATGCCGTCAGCCCCTGTCCCCAGACGCTCATCACCGTCATCGCGGCAAAAAGCAAAACAAAAGTAATCTTTCTCATAAGTAACGTAATGATAATTATTAATAAATGGATTGAGATTTTTTCTTGCACATTTTTTCTCACTGCTTGGGTGGCGTGACGGGTTGCCACAGGTAGAGCTTGTCGCTGGGGCGGATTTTCTCGGGCACGGCGATGGAGAAGTGCTCACCCTTGACGGTCTTCTCCACGGGCTTGAGATCGACGCGTATTTCCTTGACCGTGAGGGGGATGGCACCCGTGGTGGGGCCGATGATCCATGCCTCGTCGCCCACGTGCAGTTCGCCGGCCTCCATGAGAAACTCGGCGACTCCCAGCTTGCTGTAATAGCGGATGCCCTTGGCGACATATTTCTTGACACGCGTGGCGCTGGAGCCATATTTGGCCGACCACTCGCCCAGGCGCTGACCCATGTAGTAGCCGTCCCAGAAGCCGCGGTTGAACACCTTGGCCAGACGCTCGTTCCAGCCGTCGATGCGCTCCTCGTCGCCGTAGGTGCCGTCGCAGATGGCCCTCAATGCCTCGTCATAGCAGCCGACGACCGTGCGGACGTATTCGGGCCCGCGGGCGCGGCCCTCGATCTTGAACACCGTCACACCGGCATCCACCATCTTGTTGAGGAAGTGGATGGTCTTCAAGTCCTTGGGCGACATGATGTACTTGTTCTCGATGGCCAGCTCGTCGCCGTTCTCGCGGTCGGTGACGATGTAGCCACGGCGGCATATCTGGCGGCAGGCGCCGCGGTTGGCGCTGGTGTTCTCCTGGTGCAGGCTCATGTAGCACTTGCCCGACACCGCCATGCACAACGCACCGTGGCAGAACATCTCGAGCCTGACACGCTCGCCATGGGGGCCACGAAGGTCATTTTCCTCGATGAAACGGGAGATTTTACTCACCTGGTCGAGGTTCAGTTCGCGGGCCAGCACCATGACGTCGGCCCACTGGCTGTAGTAGCGCACGGCCTCGCTGTTGCTCACGTTGACCTGGGTGGAAATGTGCACTTCCACGCCTATCGAGCGGGCAAACAGGATGGTCGCCATGTCGCTGGCGATGATGGCGCTCACCTGGGCATCGCGGGCGGCGGTGACAATCTGGCGCATGTAGTCCATGTCCTCGTCATAGATGATGGTATTGACCGTCAAGTAGCTTTTCATGCCATGCTCTTGACACCACACGGCGATGGTGTGCAGGTCCTCGAGCGTGAAATTGACGCTGGAGCGCGAGCGCATGTTCAGCCCCTCGATGCCAAAGTAGATGGCGTCGGCACCACCTTGATGGGCGGCACACAGTGACTCCCAAGAGCCCACCGGAGCCATGATTTCAAAATCGTTGCGGTTCATATAGTGTATGATATGTGTTTAAGTGAGATGCAGGTGACTCATGTTTTTAACACGTAAATGTACAACACTTTTTTGATTCAACAAAATGTGTAACGCAAAATGTGTAATTACCCTTACTATAATTAAACTTTACCGAGTCCCCATTAAGACTCCTCGTCTGCGCCTCGGTGATGCGACCGAAGGAGTTCAATGAGAAGGAAGCAGGAAAAGAATTCAGTTCAGCGCTGTTGAATGATTTTAGACAAAATTATTGAGGGTGTGATTCTGGATTCTAACATAGCGACAAAAAGACTCCCCCTCTGAGATTAGAGGAGGAGCTGATAAATACCTTTCTATCTTGTTGCCGATAGTCAGCTATACATTAGAAACTATGGTTTCTATTAGTTCAAGCGGCCCTGGTTATCCTTTATCGCTTCCAGGGTGAAATGTGAATCGTAGTTGCCACATTCTATTTCTTCGGCGGGATAATCGACGATAAAGCACATTACCTTACGATTGGAATAAACCGTTTCAAGATATTCACCCAACTTAGTGTACTTCTTGGTTTCAATCCCTAATTCAACAAAACAGGAATACTTGTCAAAGCCCTGAAGAGGTTCAAGATTGACTCGGATCTGTAGATGGTCAGGAACTGTTGAGGTGATAATTGGCGATAAATGGTGAACCGAATGTGACAAGTCAATATCGGTTATTTCACCTTTCTCGTTGATAATGTCTCCCGTCAGCTTGAAGTAACTCAAGGTGATTGGCGTTACCTTGACCTCATAGGTCGTGACGTAGCGAACATCGGCATTATCTTCTTCCACGTCGTCATTGCCACATGCCGTCAATGATAAAGACACCATTAATGACACAAACACTAATGATAAAAAATTGATTGATTTTCTCATAACTGAAAAAAAAATGATGAGGCCTTAGAACTTGTAACCGACAGAAATTGTCAGATTGCGGGTCTTTGCTGAAACATCGTCAGCCACGTCAAGCACACCAAAGTCATAGCCGATGGAAACAGGCACTTTCTGGTTGAATTCCAGACCGGCACGCAGGCCCAAGCCAAAATCAAAACGCTTGAAACCTCCATCACCGAACATGTCCTCACCGTCGGTCTTGCCGAAAAGACCGATGCCGAAGTAGGGTCCGAACTCGCCAAAGAGTGCTACCGATTCATTGATTGCATATTTATAGCCAGCGTGGACAGGGATATCAAGATAATAAGGATTCAGCGTGATGCCACCACCTTTGCAACCCTTGAGGGAGAGCATAGCAGCAGCATTAACATAAAAACCATGATCAGCACTGGGGATGCCGAAAGTCGATCGAACACCGGCATGGAAACCGATACGTGAACTGCAACCACTGGCATCAACGTTTGCCACGTTCATACCTGCTACAATCTCCCATTGAGGAGCCCCGGCCTGTGCCGAGAAGCCCATCATAGTGGCAAGTGCCACAATCAGAATTGAATAGATCTTCTTCATAATAATATTGACTAACTGTGTATGTTTAAAGCGGCACAAAATTAGTAAATATTTCAAGATGAACTACCAATTCCTGTAAAAACTAAAGTGAAAACAAGAAATACAAGATGAACAATCTGTAAATCGGCATGAGGGCCGATTTATTAGTTAGAAGTTAGGTGAGGACTAGCAACTGGTTTTATCTTTCTTTCTTGCCGGTGAGGATGCCCTTGATGTCGTAGAGTTTGTTCAGGGCCTCGACGGGGGTGAGGTTGTTGATGTCGATGGTGAGGATCTCGTCGCGGATTTGGCTCAGGACGGGGTCATCGAGCTGGAAGATGGACAACTGGTAACCCGACCGGCTGCTGGTCACGTCGCCCAGGTCCTTGGTGATGGCCTTGTCGTTGCGGTTGTTGTCCTCCAGCTGCTTGAGTACCTCATTAGCCCGCTTGACAATCGTGGGCGGCATACCGGCCAACTTGGCCACATGGATACCGAAGCTGTGCTCGCTGCCTCCCTTGACCAACTGGCGGACAAACACGACCTTGCCGTTGATTTCCTTGACGCTGACGTTGTAGTTCACGATGCGCTTGAAGGACTTCTCCATCTCGTTCAACTCGTGGTAGTGGGTGGCAAACAGCGTCTTGGGCCGCGCGGCGTGTTCGTGGATGTGCTCGACGATGCTCCAGGCGATCGAGATGCCGTCATAGGTGCTCGTGCCCCTTCCCAACTCGTCAAAAAGGATGAGGCTCCGCTGGCTCATGTTGTTGAGGATGGCGGCGGCCTCGGTCATCTCGACCATGAAGGTCGATTCGCCCAGCGAAATGTTGTCGCTGGCCCCCACGCGCGTGAAAATCTTGTCCACGACACCGATGCGGGCCTGCTCGGCGGGCACGAAGCTGCCCATCTGGGCCATGAGCGTGATGAGGGCCGTCTGGCGCAGCAGGGCCGATTTACCGGCCATGTTGGGACCGGTGATGATCATGATCTGCTGCTCGTCGTTGCTCAGGCGGATGCTGTTGGGCACATAGGTCTCGCCCGGCGGCAACTGGCACTCGATGACGGGATGCCGGCCCATGGCGATGTCGATGTCCAGGCTGTCGTCCAGCACGGGACGGTTGTAGCGGTTCTCCATCGCCACGCGCGTCAAGGCGTTGAGGCAGTCGAGCTGGGCTATGACGGCGCTGTCGTTCTGGATGGCGGGTATATACTCGGTCACGGCGGTCACCAGCTCGTTGAACAGGCGACCCTCGATGATGAGGATCTTCTCCTCGGCACCCAGGATTTTTTCCTCATATTCCTTGAGTTCCTGGGTCACATAGCGCTCGGCATTGACCAGCGTCTGCTTGCGTATCCACTCGGGCGGCACCTTGTCCTTGTGGGTATTGCGCACCTCGATGTAGTAGCCGAACACATTATTATAAGCTATCTTCAGGCTCGGGATGCCCGTCTGGTCACTCAGGCTGCGCTGCATGGCCACCAGGTAGTCCTTGCCGCTGCTGGAGATGTCGCGCAGCTCGTCGAGCTGGGCATCCACGCCACGGCAGATGACGTTGCCGCGGTTGGTCTGGTTGGGGGCATCGGGGTTGATCTCGCGCTCGATGCGGTCACGGATGATGGCACACGGGTTCAACTGCTCGCCCAGGCTGTGCAGCACGTCACACGACGCCTGCTGGCAATACAGCTTGATGGGCTCAATGGCCTGGAGGGCACTCTTGAGCTGCACGAGCTCGCGCGGGGTGATGCGGCCGACGGCGGCCTTGCTGGTCAGGCGTTCCAGGTCGCCGATGAGTTCCAGGCGCTCCTTGATGAGGTCGCGCCCCTCGGGATCACGCATGAAGTGCTCCACCACATCCAGGCGGCGGTTGATGGCCTTGGGGTCCTGGAGGGGGAACAGCACCCAGCGGCGCATCATGCGGCCGCCCATCGGCGAGATGGTGCGGTCGATGACGTCGAGCAGCGACTTGCCGTCATCGCTCATCGGGGCAACCAGCTCCAGGTTGCGGATGGTGAACTTGTCGAGGCGGACATATCGCTCGGCCTCGATTCTCGACAAGTGGGTGATGTGGCCCAGCTGGGTGTGCTGGGTGATGTCCAGATAGTGCAGGATGGCACCGCTGGCGATGATGGCGTTGTCCATGCTGGTGATGCCGAATCCCTTGAGGTTCTGCGTCTCGAAGTGCTTCAACAGGCGGTCGTTGGCCGACTCGAGCGTGAAGACCCAGTCCTCGAGTTCAAACGTCAGGTAGCGCGACGAGAACGTGGCGGCAAAGCGCTGACGGTTGCTGCGCTCGATGAGCACCTCCTTGGGCGAGAAATTGACCAGCAATTTATCGACATACTCCTCGTTGCCCTCGGCTGTAAGGAATTCGCCCGTGCTGATGTCAAGGAACGACACGCCCAGCATCTTCTTGCCGAAGTGGACCGATGCCAGCCAGTTGTTTTCCTTGCGGTCGAGCATCGTGCCGCCCACGACCACGCCGGGCGTGACCAGTTCGGTAATGCCGCGCTTGACGAGCTTCTTGGTCAGCTTGGGGTCCTCCAGCTGGTCACAGATGGCCACTCGCTTGCCCGCACGCACGAGCTTGGGCAGATAGGTGTCGAGCGCGTGATGGGGAAAGCCCGCCATCTCGGTCGCTGCGGCAGCACCGTTGCTGCGGCGCGTGAGGGTGATGCCCAGGATCTCGCTTGCCGTGACAGCGTCCTCCAGATATGTCTCATAGAAGTCTCCCACACGGAAGAGCAATATCGCGTCGGGATGCTTAGCCTTCATCTCGACAAACTGCTTCATCATCGGCGTATTCAACGGGTCCTTTGCCATCTTGTATTTCTTATCATGATTATAACCTGCAAAATTACTAAAAAGTTTTGAGTCCGCGTTTTTTCGGTCGACGGTTTTTTAGTGCTGTCGCTGCAGTGACAACATGGGCCATCGCGAGGGAGCAATGCTCGGGTTTCTGCCAGAAATGGACAGGCGTGACCATAGGCACGGTTTTTGCCCAATCCAGGGGTGATGTTTATCTACACTTACACCGAAGCAGAGGGCTCCGAGTCACGCCGAGTGGCTGGGGAGATTGACCATATCATGAAGCCCGCCTTTGGCGACAGGCCAGGGGCTAATGGTCATCAGGGCACCGGGCCTCGCCTGAGTGCCAAAATGCTGCAAGAATATGAAGCAGCACACAACGAACTCATCAACGGCATCATCACCCCGGACATGGTACAGTTGATCGACATGGACAATTATGGCATCGGGCTGAATGTGAAATCGCCCTGTGGACTGACATTATGTCATGCAGCCCAGGGATCCAACGTCAGTGCCCGCATCGATGTCGAGGAAATGCACTACCACCAGCAGTGGAGCGGCGCCCCGATGGAGATTATCGACCGCAGCCGCATCGTCGAGGCGTCACAGGTGTTCCTCGAGCATGCCGCCGAGTGGAAAGAGCAGCTGGCCGCCGCGTTCAAGGCCGACAGCAAGGGCGTGAAGATGCGCAACATGACGCTCAACAACATCGACGCCTACCTGAAGCGATACTTTGACGGCACCGGCATCACCTATTACATGGACAAGCGCCATGCCGACGGCCACAAGGCCCGCCTGCTCATCCACCTGAACCGCTACAAGACGCTGGACCTGCCCATTCCCCACGACGATTTCATCAACCACCTGGACCTGGTCAAGCCCTACATGGTCGAGTTTGCCTACATGGCCCGCGACGGGCGGTTCACCGTGCGCGGCGAGGTGCGTGACGACTGGCAACAGGCGCCGCAACCCCAATCGGACACCGATGAGGCGCCGCGCCCCCACGGCATCAAGGGCTGGCTGCACCGCCTGCTGGACTCTGGTGGCGGCAAGACCGAAGAAGCCCCCAAGACCGAACTGCAACAGCGGATAGACAACCTCTTCCAGGGCAAGAAGCTGCAATACCACCTCACCGAGGACGACGAAGACGGCCGACGCGAACTGCACATCCGCTTGAGCCGCGGCAAGGCGATGATCATCGACCTGAACCAGGACAGCGACATCGAGGCCCGCATCAAGCATGACATGGCCTACATCCCGCGCCTGACCGAACTCGCCAAGCAGTTCCCCTACCGACTGACCGGCCCCCGCAAGAAAGTCGAGTGGATCACATCCCCCACCGAACAAAACTAAAAAAACAGCCACCGGCCAACAACTAACAACTTAAAACTTAAAACTTACAACTAAAAACTAAATATGGCTATCACCATCAACACCGGCGACCTCAAGACCATCCTCGAGACCACGCCATCGACACAGAACATCCTGCTCGTGGGCAAGCACGGCATCGGCAAGAGCGAAATCATCACCCGTCACTTCGAGGACCAGGGCATACCCGTCATCGCCCTGTTCCTGGGACAGATGAGCGACCCAGGCGACCTGATCGGCCTGCCCAACAAGGACGAGAAGACCGGCAAGACCGAGTTCATGCCGCCCTACTGGTTCCCCATGGACGACAAGCCCGTGGTGCTCTTCCTGGACGAGATGAACCGCGCCAGGCCCGAGATCCTGCAATCGGTCATGGACCTGTCGCTCAACCGCAAGCTGGCTGGGCGCTCGCTACCGCCCGGCAGCCGCGTCATCGCCGCGGTCAACGATGGTGAGGAGTACCAGTTGACCGACCTCGATCCCGCACTGGTGTCGCGCTTCAACGTGTATTTCTTCTCTCCCACCGTGGGCGAGTGGCTCTTCTGGGCCAAGCAGCACGACGTGGACCAGCGCGTGATCACCTTCATCGAGGAGCACCCCGACGAGTTGGAGAAGAACGTGGACATCAACAAGGGCACATTTGACAAGACGCCCGACCGCCGCGCATGGGTGCGCGTGTCGGGACTGTTGAAGAGCATGAGCATCACCACCGACACCGACATGAACTGCCTGGCCAAGATGATCACCGGCGTGATCGGTGCCCGCTCGGCATCGATGTTCATGCAGTCACTCAACCAGTCGCGCATGTTGACGGCCCGCGAGGTACTCACCGACTTCGGCGCCTGCCAGCACGAGCTGGCCTCCTACACCATGCCGCAGATGGCCATCATCAACGAGGGCATCTACCAGGTGCTCGAGCTGGGCGTGGACAAGAAGGCCACCGAAGCCGTCGGCCGCAACCTGGTGCGCTACATCCAGTGGATGCTGGGCAACGGCCGCCAGGAAGCGATCGCCCACTTTGCATCCTTCTTTGAGAACGCGACCTATCCCAACGCCAACGCCTTCATCATGATGGACTGCCGCGAGGCCCTAGCACTGATTAACCAGATGATCAACGACCTATGACCGTCGGCGAACGCATAAAGACGATTTCCCAGGACTGGTTCTTGACCGAGCCGCTCATCTTTGCCGTGCTGTGCACCCATGCGCTCAAGCGCAACGACAACATGGGCTGCGACATGCGCTGCGGCAAGGGGCTCATCGAGTACAACCCCGAGCGGCTGGAGCACTTCGACGACCAGCAACTGGCCCTCAGACTCAAGGCCGAGGTGGTGCGCATCATCCTCAAGCACCCCTACCAGCGCCAGCCCTACAATCCGCGGCGCGACGTGATGCGCCTGTCGAGCGACCTGACGCTGTGTGACAACATGGAGGGCATGGACACCATCGGGCTGGAGCCGCCGCACATCTTTGACATCCCTCGGGACCAGGCCTTTGAGCAATACTACTCGCTCATGGCGGGCCAGATCGTGCAACTGGAGCAGGATGCCGACGGCAACGGCCTCCCCATCGACATGAACATGCCCAGCGACGGACAGGGCAAGCCCGGCGACAAGGACGACCTGACCGACGATCTGCTGCAGGCCGATGCCGGTGCCTCGCTGTGGGAAGAGGATGAGCTGATGAGCGAGAAGGTCAACCACGAGATCGAGACCGCCCAGCGGTGCAACCAGTGGGGTTCGCTGGGGGGCGACCTGCGTGCCTTGATCGAGAGCACCCTGGTGAGCAAGCAGAACTTCCGCGCCATCCTCAGCCAGTTCCGCGCCAGCATCCTGAGCACCAAGCGACACCTGACGCGCATGCGCCCCAACCGCCGCTACGGCTGGGACGCGATGGGCAGCCAGTATGCCTACAGCACCCGCCTGCTCGTCGCCGTCGATGTCAGCGGCAGCGTGCCCGACGAGGATATAAAAAAATTCCTCGCCGTGATCAACCGCTTCTTCAAGCAGGGCATCGAGAGCATCGAGGTCATCGAGTTTGACAGCAAGATCACAACCGAGAAGCCCATCGCGCTCAAGCAGGCGGCCAACGGCATCCGCGTCATCGGCCGCGGCGGCACCAACTTCCAGCCCGCCATCGACTTCTACTACGAGCACGAGGAGTATGACGGCCTGGTGTTCCTCACCGACGGCTACGCCGCCACTCCCAAGCTGCCCGACGACAAGCGCCACAAGCCCCTGGCCTGGATTCTCACCACCCAGGGCGGCAACGAGGAGAACCTCAAGCCCCTCGGCCCCGTCGTCCGCATCACCGGCCTGTAGGAAACTCTCATCCGATAGAGATTCAAACAACACCAACAACTTTATACAACATCAACAACTGTTTTTAAAAATGGTTGTTGATGCTTTTTTGAGGGCACTTCAAGAGCAAAACGCCCCATTTTTGCGCTTTTAAAGGGCATATTCCCTCATTAAGACACCTGCTATTCAGATGTTAGCCCCATTTTATCAATTAAATACTAATTTTACAGCACTTTACTATCATATCATTAACAATTAAAACATTAAAACATCAAAACAAAATGAAAAAGAAAAAGAAACTAAGTTTCACATTGGTAATGGTGACTATACTATTGAGTGCCGCCCATGCACATGCCGATGAAATGAACGATGCTGTCTATGTTTGGGTTAATGGAGAGAGCACCTGCTATCAACTAAGTGCTATGCCCGTTGTGACCT
>JAFTFA010000151.1 GCA_017449785.1 Muribaculaceae bacterium
GCAAGTGGATTGAGGGCGTGGGCATCGACGGGCTGCACACAGGCAACCTCATCGCTCCTTTGGCTCCCAGCGGCGAGACCGGAACTCAGGGACTCATCCGTTTGGCTGACCTCGATGGCAATACGCTATATGAAGGTGCCTACTATAGCTACTATAGCGGCATCAGCCAGGTGGACCGTGATGCCAAAGTGTCTGCCGACCCGCGCTGGTACGACCTGCTGGGGCGGCCGCATGAGACCCGTCCCACACAGCCCGGCATCTACATCCACCAAGGCCGCAAGGTGGTGGTCAAGTGAGCCGTGGGCACGTCAAACCTCATCAAATATATTTTTGATGGTCTTTGATGGTTGTGGTGGTTGTGACCCCTCCCCTGCCAGGGGAGGGGGATATATGGGGACGGCTGTGCCACAGTCAGAGAATCAGAGATTACATTCTGCTTGCCACACAAAGCCCCATGCGGGCTACTTGATCAGCGCCAAGATGGCCTGGGCATCGGTGTCGCCAGCGGCAGCTTCCTCACGCAGCTTGGCCAGAATCTGCTTGCCATCTTTCTCGTTCTTCACAGCCTTTTTGCACCATGACTTGGCTTTAGCCTTGTCGGCGGTCACACCCTTGCCCTTGAGGTAGCACTTGCCCAAGGCCAGCTGTGCGTCGGCATTGTCCTGCTTAGCGGCCTTGGAATAGTAGTCAATGGCCTTGGCCAGGTTCTTCTCCACTCCCTCGCCGTTCTTGTAGCACTTGCCCAGCTGGTACTGCGCCTTAGCATAGCCTTGTGCGGCCGATTGGGTATACCACTGTACAGCCATCTGGTCGTTCTCGGCCACACCATTACCCTTGTCGTAGCAGCGGCCCAGACGGTATTGAGCCTTCTTGTGCCCCTTGTCGGCTGCAGCGCGCAGCTTTACCACGGCCTGTGCATATTGCTTGTTGTCATACAGTTTCTTCCCCTCTTGGTATAGCTTGTCGGCACTTTGTGCCCCGCACACCAGTGCCAGGCACATCATCATTGTCATAATCAGATGTCTCATTGTTCTTTGGTTTTAGTGCTGCGTTAGTGTGATAGGTCAGCTTTGTTTGTGGTGCAAAAATACGATTTTTTCACAAATCGCACCACATTCTCCAACAAAATTCAATCAAGCGGCTCTATTATTTAGCGAACAGCGAACAGGTTTGTCTGTTCGCTGCTCGCTATTTGACTGTTCGTAGATCAGTGCTTATTTCATGCCCCGCTTCACCATCTCCTGGACCACAAACGAGGCCACGTCGTCGGCATAGGTGTTCATGCCGAAGCCCGCGTCGAAGCCCAGCTCCTTGGCCAACTCGTGGGTGATGCGCGCGCCGCCACAGCAGCAAATCATCTTGTCGCGCAAGCCCTCGGCCTCCATCAGCTCGATGAAGTTGGTCAAGTTCTTGATGTGAACGTCCTTCTGCGTCACTGTTTGCGAGATGATCAGTGCGTCGGCCTTCAGTTCCAGGCCGCGGGCAATGAACTCCTCGTTGGGCACCTGTGAGCCCAGGTTATAGGCCTCGATCATCTCGTAGCGCTCCAGGCCGTAGTGGCCGGCATAGCCCTTCATGTTCATGATGGCGTCGATGCCCACGGTGTGTGCGTCGGTGCCCGTCGAGGCTCCCACGATGACAATCTTGCGGCCGATGTTCTCCTTGATATACTCGTCGGTCTCGTACATGTCCATTGTGTTCGACTCCACCTTGGGCACATAGATGGTCGAATAGTCGACCGTGTGTGTGCAGCTGCCGTAGCAGTTAAAGAAGGTGAAACCCGGAGTCAGTTCCTGGTAGAACACCACACTGGGGTTCTCCAGCCCCATCTTGCGCAGCATCTGCTTGGCGGCCTCCACCGCTTCCGCTCCGCAGGGCACGGGCAGCGTGAAACTCAGCTGCACCTTGCCGTCGTTCATCGTATCGCCGTATGGCTTAATCTTCGTCAGGTCTAAGGTTTTGTCGTAGTCCTTAGCCTCCATGCTATATAGTCCTTCGCTCATTGTGTTCTATAATTGAATGTTGAGAATTGCACTTGATTGTCCGAGACTGCGTCTCGGAATACGCAGACAAGCTGTTCGCTGCCGGCTGTTAGTGGTCATCGCTTGCCCTTCATCAGTTCGACAAACGGGTTGAGGTAGTTCTCGCCCTTCATTGTCACGCCCTCCAGGCCCTTTCCGCCGTTCTTGGGTCGCTTCACGTCGCCGAAGATGCCCTTCTCCAGTGCGGTGAACAGGCCCTCCTTGGTGATGTCCTCCAGCAGCTTGATGGTGTTGCCCAGCACCTCCTTGACGCGGGCCCGGCAAATGCCGCCCTCGGCAAACTCCATCTCATCGCCTATGCTCTTCATGTTGTTGAAGATGTACTTCGCGTTCTCGATCGACAGGTAGCGGTCGCTCATAAACGGCGTGTGGATGGCCTCGGTGGGCATTCCCAACAACTGGATGCCCTGATGCGTCCAGATGCCAATCATGTTGAACAATGCGTCCTGTATGTGCCCGCGGAATATGTTGCCGGTCATGAACTTGGTTGGTGGCATGTACTTCAGCGTGGCTTTGGGGAAGATCTCGCGCGTCATCTGGGCCTGTGCCAGCTCCAGCAGGAAGCCGTTCTCCAGCATCGGGTCCATCTCGAAGGCGTGCCCCAGTCCCATCTGCTCCTCGGGCAAGCCTGCCATCAGTGCCAGCTGCTCATTGATCAGGTCCGAGGCAAGCACTGTGTGAGCAGCCTCCACGGCATCGGCCGTGGTCAGATAGTTGTCCTCGCCGGTGTTGATGATCACCCCGGCAAAGCCATTGATGATGCGGCTCATGTACTGGTCGACCAGCGTGCGCTGCATGTTGATGTCGCGGAACAGGATGCCGTAGAGCGCGTCGTTCAGCATCACGTCCAGCCCCTCAAATGCGCCCATGATGGCTATCTCGGGCATGCACAGGCCTGAGCAATAGTTGCACAGGCGGATGTAGCGGCCTTGCTCCTCGCCCACCTCGTCCAGGGCCTTGCGCATGATGCGGAAGTTCTCCTGGGTGGCAAACGTGCCGCCGAAGCCCTCGGTAGTGGCCCCATAGGGAACATAGTCCAGCAGGCTCTGCCCCGTGGTGCGGATCACGGCAATCACGTCGGCACCCTGGCGGGCACCGGCCTGGGCCTGCACCACGTCCTCATAGATGTTGCCTGTGGCCACGATGATGTACAGATAAGGCTTCGGGCCCTCACCGATGGTCTCGAGGTAGTGCTCGCGTCGTGCACGGCGCGAGCGGATGCGCTCCATGCTCTCGTCGATGACGGGCTGCAGTGCCTGTGCAATCTGCCGCTGGTCACGAGTCACCACCTCGGTGATGTCCAGCTCTCCGCGTGCCACGCGCTCGGCAATCTCCTGGGGCTTGAGCCCGGTGCGAATCATCGTGTTGGCAATGAAGAACAGCGCTCCTTCGCTCAGCACCCCCTTGTCCTTGAGCGCCTCGACAATCACATTGGGCAGGGGCACCTCGTTGTCGTCGATGCCATCGATGCCCATCAGGCGGCACAGCGTGCGCTCGACAGCCACCGTGGTGTACTGCTCCACAAACGCCTGCACGTCCTGGGCTATGCCCTTGGCCAGGCCACGGGCATATTCAACTTTCTCAAAATCTAGTCCTAACTTGCTCTTTTGCATATTATTGATATTTGTTTAAGTGTCAACGGTATAATCAGTTGGATCACAGCGATATACACGCATTGCGACCCATATATGCACTCAACCGGGCGCACCCTGTGGGGCGCGTCCTGTGCCGTTAGTGCTGAATTGTGGCCACAAAATTACTGAAAATTTGCGCAAGTTGAGTGCAAAACAAAAAGAAAAACAGTCGTTTTTCATTTTTTTTGCCGAGACGAAGCAAGATTTATCCAAAATTTGCGCAAGTTGAGTGCAAAACAAAAAGAAAAACAGTCGTTTTTCGTTTTTTTTTGCCGAGACGAAGCAAAAAATGCGATTAAGCGAGAGCCATGCAAGCTGGCTTGCTGATGGCCGAGTGTGAGCATTTTATCAAAATTTATCCAAAATTTGCGCAAGTTGAGTGCAAAACAAAAAGCTTTGCGCCATGTGCGGTAAAAAAGACAAAAGAACATAAGAACAAGAGCTTTGCGTGATGCGCGGGTATCATTCGGCCGGCATTACCCCTCACTTTCCCCTGAGAGGGGAGAGGAACTCGATGCCATTCTGACTCGTTGAGACGAATCGCTGAGTCACGATTGGGTGTTGAATTGTTAAAAATGCCCCATAACAATCATTTTCGCCACAATAACCTAGCATAAAATATAGAAAAGGCATTAACTTTGTACTCGTAATCAAGATTATACCACTATATGAACAAAACGACAATGGGCAATAAGCTGCCCCAAAATCTGATACAAGAATTTAGAGATTATATGGCGACGGGCCAGCCCGTTGAGGCTGGCTCGCCTGTGCACATGATGTTTCACAAGCTGTCGCAGGAAGCCCTGCAGATAACGGCCGAGATCAACGGCAAGTATCACACGCCCGACCAGCTGCACGCGCTGCTCGAGCAGTTGTGGGGCCATGAGGTGCCCGCGTCGGTGGGCATGTTCCCACCGTTCTACACCGACTGCGGCAAGAACACCGTTGTGGGCGAGCGAGTGTTCATCAACATGGGCTGCAAGTTCCAGGACCAGGGCGGCATCACCATCGACGAGGGGGCACTCATCGGACACAACATTGTGCTGGCCACACTCAACCACATGCTCGACCCCGCCAAACGGGCAGGCATGACCCACGCCCCCATCCACATCGGCAAGAACGTATGGATCGGGGCCAATGCCACTGTGCTGGCGGGCGTAAGCATAGGTGACGGAGCCGTCGTTGCGGCC
>JAFTFA010000152.1 GCA_017449785.1 Muribaculaceae bacterium
CGAGACGGGAAACCTTCCATCAGGTGCCCCGTCTCTACAGGTAATAGATGATATGTTAAGAAACTGTATTATCTATTATTGAGGGTGAATCAATGTACGCCGCTGACGATAGCGTCGATAACAGCGTTGACGTCGGCGAGGTTCACCTCGAGGTCGTCGTTCACATCACCAACCTTGTCCTGGTTACCATTCAAGATCATGTCGATCAGGTAGTTCACGTCGGCAATGTTGACCTCACCATCGTGGTTCACGTCATACTTGCTGAACTCGGGCTTCTCACCCTGCATGAACTTGTAGTACAGGAAGTCACCGGGAATCTCGAAGCGGATAGTGGCCTCGCGATAGGTAACGCCCTCGGGCAGAGGATCGGCAGTGACGGTAGCATATACCATCGAACCGGTCTCGTAGCTCTCACCATCCTCGAGGTCGATGTTCAACCACTCGGGGAGCTCATCCTCACCGTTGTACAGTACTGACCAGTCACCGTCGGCGCTGGGAGTCCAGGAGAAGAACTCGATGCCGTCAGAAACGATCGTGGTGTCGGAGTACTCAAAGGTCTTCTGCAGCTCACCACCCTCGGCAGGGAAGGTGTACTCGCCATCCTCCATACCATGGTTGAAGGTCAAGTAGGGGTTCTCAATGGTGATAAAGATCGTGAGACCAGTCTTCATCGTCATGGGGCCAGAGAAGAAGTTGTTCAGACCACGCCAGTAGTACTCACCACTGAATACGGTGTCGTTGTCCTCGGTAACCTCATAGCGCGGGTACTTCAGGTAAGCCAGCTCACCATAACCCTCGTCAACGTCCCAATCCTCGCCGATGTAAGCAGTGAACTCAACGAGATCAGCAGCCTCGGGATCATTGTAACCGTCGATGCAGATAAGGATAGGATAGTCGATGGTCGGAGTGTACTCATAGGTCAACTCGGGGTCATCCTCATCAAAGCCATAGAGAGTAAACTCAATAAGACCGTTCTTGTCGGAGCCAGTAGTCGGGGTAACAGTAGCCTCACCAGTAACGATGAGCTGACCGGGAACCTCGGGCAGACCTGCGCCACCATCCTCAACATAGGCGGGAATCTCATCCAGCTTGTACACCTTACAGGTCAACTTGACGTTGCTGTTGCAGATCATACTAGTGTTAGCCTGGAGGTAAACGTTCTTGAGCATGTAGGGACGGGTCGGCTTCTCAAATGCCTGAGCCATACCGTCGATGTGATCACCATTCTTACCGAACCACCAGCCACGCTCGTTGTTGCCGTAAGGCTCAGCGCCATAGAACGAGGTGATGAAAGCGGTGCTCTCGCCGTAACGGCCACCCTCGGTCATGGTCTTGCTGGTCAACAGGAAGTCCATGTCATCGTCATACATCTCGGAGTTGGGCAACGACAGCACCTGCACGGCCTGCTGATTCTTGATAACGGGATTGGCGTCATCACCGTCCATCTCAAAGTTGGTCATCTGGTAGCCCCAGTAGGGGGTGTCCTCATTGTAAGGATCACCATCGATCACCCAGAAGTAGGGGGCATCGTCCGACGAGAAATAAGAAGCATAAGTAATCTCGGTGTCACCGATCTCGGACCTGTACTCGTCGCCACGCATCCAGAACTGCCACCATGTGGTGCAATTCTCGTCAGCACCTACCGACGAACCCTTGAAGGTATAGTCAGCAAAGGGCTTGGAGAGCAAGAACTGATAGTTGCCGTAGGAGTAGAAACCAGCACCACCCGAGTGGATGAAGGGAGAGTGGAACATACCGGCAGGACGCTGATAGAAGGACTCGATGTAACCAGCCTTCTTGGGTGCCTTCTTGGCTGCAGCCATCTCGGCAGGAGTTGCCTTCTTCATTTCGCGGGCGGGAGACACAGCAGTCTCCTTCACGCTAACGATCTGTGAACGTTCAAAGCTAGCAGTCTTCTGGGACACGGGCTGTGCGCCAGCACTTGCCACAACCATGGCAGCAGCTGCTAAAAGTAAGGATTTTTTCATAAACTTGTAAATTGATTAATATGTTAATACAAATGTTATTTCGTTCGTATTATTATGAAATGACCGGGGCTCACTCTCGGGATCCGCCCCGGTCATTATCTTAAAAGTTTACTGCAGGTTCCAGACAAGGAAGTTGGCAGCATTGTCGTTCTCGGCCGTGGTCATGTTGACGGGAGCGAGCAGCGAGTTGGTCGACAGGTTGAGAGCACCTGATGCCAGGGCATCAACGATAGCCCTGATCGAGGGACACTTCGAGGCATAGGTCTCACCCATCTTGTCACCCTCGGCTGCTGCACTGAACTTCACCTGCTCGTTGCCTGTCACGTCCATGGTGATGTAGTAAGTAGGATTGTACTTCACCGAACCCTTCTTGATATTGAACGAGAGGGCATAGACGTCAGTCTCGGGCAGATAAGCAATCTGGGCATACTGCAAGGAGGACTTGTTGTAAGCCTTGAGCTCGTCAACGAGTTGGGCTACCAGATCGGTATAGCGGCCGCCACAGTTGCTGCCGCTGAGGGTGCAACGCCACGTGAGGTTCTTGTCGGTCAGCACGGTGCTCAGGTGGTCGGCAGTCATGGTCGTCTGGTTATCATCGCGGCACAACAGCGAACCATCGGCCTGACGGATGAAGTTCTGGATAGTGTATCCATCGATGGTCAGGGGATCCATGAAGGAAAGGCCGTCATGGGTGATGATCACGTTGTGGTTCTCGGCAGTCGAGATTTCATCGGCATCCTCGCGGAACATCTTCAAGATGCTGGTAGCGCCATTCTTAACGACCCAGCGCACGCCATTCGGCAGGTTGATGTAGACCTGGGGCACCTTGGCGTTGAAGAAGGAGTCGGCCATTGCGATCACCTCGTTCATATAGACCTCATCGTCCACAGTGGCGGGAACACGAGTCATGATCATGTTGAGGTTGTACTTCTTGCCGGTCAGGAAGAGCGTGTCACCAGCAGCAGATTCAACATACTTCATGATGTCAAACTCATAGTCACCCTCATGGCCGTAACCATTCTCGTTGACGTCGTCCTGGCTGGAAACGCCACCCACACTGGGGATGTCATAGGGGTCGGCAAAAAGGTGGAAGAACTTGTTGTAGGTATTGAACGACAGGACGGGACCATTGTCGGCAATAACCTCCCACATCGACACTTGGCTGCCATAGGCAGGCGTGTTGGCCGAACCGGACTGAACATAGTTGATCCACTTGTTGTTACCCGAGATGGTCACCGAACCATCCTGGGCAAAAGTCATCAAGTAGATGTATCCCTGCTCATTGCTGTTGGCATAGTACTCAAGCTGCCACTTGCCGCCTTTGTCGGTCAAGATGTCGCTGTACTGGGCTTTAGCCTTGTCCAAGCGAGCGATGGCATCCTCGTCAAAGATGTCTTCAATCTCATTCTTGCACGAAGCTAGCGAGAGCGATGACAGCGCAACGAGCGCTAACATTGAAATATTAAAAAACTTTTTCATTTCTATTTTTCAACGATTAAAGGTGAAACATTACTGGATACCATAGACCATCTGGCGCAGCTCATCCATGTTATAGGTAGCTTGGCGGGTCTGTACCTCTTCACGCAGTGCATCCAGGTCAACGCCCCATGCGTCGTGGAACCACTGACGGGCGATCTGGACCTTCTGGAGGATAGCGTCGGCACCATCGATGCCGTCCTTGTCCTCGACGTCATAGACAACGATGCGGTTGCCGTCCTTGTCGCGCTCGTTGCGATAGTACTTGCGGACGGTGCCATCTGCGTCGGTAACGATGGTCACGTAGCGCTCATCGAGATAGACGAGCTCCTGCTCGCTGTCGTTGTTGGGATAGTAGTAATAGCTGTAGTAAACCGCATCCAGGTCATCGTCGCTGGCCGAGGTAGCCCAGCCACGTGCGGCGAGCTCCATCATGCGATTCCACTGTGCATCGGTATAGACGATGAAGCAGGCGATGGTCTCGGCGAAGTCCTCACGGTACTCACTCGAAGCATAGGCGGTGACGAAGCCCAGGGAGTTCACCTCATTGCCGCGATACTGCCAGTTGTTGACATCATAGCGACCAACCGAGATGGTGTTGAACTCGGAGGGATAGGTCTTGGTCTGATGCAGGATGTGAGAGAACTCATGGTGCATCGTGTGGAAATACAGGTCGTTCATGGTCTGGAAGTCGTTGATGTTCATCGAGTTGACCTTGAACAACGAGATCTTGATACCACCCTCGGCAAGACCGACGGTCTCGCTTCCCGAGGTGGGGTTGATGGCGGGCGAACCAACCAGGAGGATGATGCGGGGACCATAGTTCTTGAGGAACTCGGGACCGGCCACCTTGTCATACACGTCAAACCACAGGTGCTTGCACAGCACTGCCAGATCCACCGAGTTGGTATAGTCGGCGGGCACCAGGTTGTAGTTCATGTTGGTGCTGATGTCCGGCA
>JAFTFA010000153.1 GCA_017449785.1 Muribaculaceae bacterium
ATTGGTCGCAGCGCCGCTACCCGTACGGTTACCAGCATAGATGGTACCCATAGCCGGGCTGCACGGAGACTTATCGACAGCGACAAACAGCTGGCCGCCATAGTTCTCGCCAGTCGGGTTGATGCGCTGGATCGTGGTGATATTCTCGCCCTCGAGCGTTACAGCCCACGTGAGCATCTCGCCCGAAGCGGCGGGCAGTTGGGCATAATCGAGCTCGATGCTGTTCTCGCCCTGCTTAACATCAGGCACCTCGACGGTTCCCACCTCGTTGCCATCGGCATCGTAGAAGGTGATATATGCCGACTGAGCATCAGCATTGGCATTGAACGAGAAGGTGCAGATGTTGTTATCGACATTGAACTTCAAGCCATAGGCATAGATGCCGGCCACAGCGGGCTGAGCGCTGGCAATTGCCTGCCACTTGGTAATCTTGTTGTCCTGCATCAAGTACAGATTGATATCCTCGTTGATGACTGCAGCACCGGTCGACATGAACTGGCAAGCCAGCGGGTCGAGGTCGGTATTGGTAGTAGCCACGAGGGCAGCCTGATCCAGACCAGCGGTGATGTCATACAGCTTGATGCCGCCGACGGCAGCCTCGGACATGTAGGGCGTCACCATGTACTGACGCTTAGCATACTTGAAGAACGATACGCCCACAGCGGCAGCGTCGTCCTCGTCACTCTCAAAGCGGCCGATGACCTCGCTATCGGTGCCGTTGGAATGAGCGGTCTCGATCTCGAAGGGCAACGTCTGGTCACCATCGAGAACCACATAGTCATCGTTGCGCGGCGAGAGCGTCAGGACGGGCTCGCCCACCTTGGGCAACGTGAAGTTGCTGCCGGCGCTGATGGTCTTCTCGGTGTAGATGGTGCTGGTGATCTGATTGTTGGCAACAGCAAGTTTCAAGAACCTCATGCCGCCCACCGCACTGCTGCCGTTGGTACCGATGATGGTAACCAGGCAGTCATCGGCAGCACCGTCGATGGCAAGTGCCTGAGGACGATAGCGGTAGAAGTTGGCCGAGCTCTGGGTGGTAACCCACTGCACGGGATCGCTGTCAAAGTCATTCCACTTGAACAGGCGCAGGGTGCCGCGCTGGAATCCGGCGTCAACCTGAGCATCGCCATACTGAGTCTGAACACTGTTCATGCCGACGAGCTGGTCATCGGCCGTGAAGCAGATGTCGGTCAAGCGGCTGTAGAAGCCCGCATTGTTGGGCTCGGCCTCGGCAATACCGTTGATGCTCAATTCCTTGACGATAGCCTTGTCAACATTGTTGATCAAGTAGAGGTGCGGCGTGCCGTCGGCGGCATTGGTCAGCACAACAGTGCTGTCACCGCGAACCAGCATACGCTTGATGGTGCCGTCCAGGTCATAGGTCGTACCCTCGTCACGCGTCAAGTCAAGTTTCTCGGGAGCACTGATATAACCAGGCAGATCGGGCTCGGGATAGTTCTGGTAGAGATCCTCGGGAACAACAAAGTCAGTCTCCTCGAGCATGGGCACGGCATAGGTCGTCTTGTTGGCCTCAACTACCAGGTTGCCTGCAGCCTTGTTGATCAACTCTTTCCACTGGTTATCCACAATGGCCTCGGTGTACTCACCCAGCGGCTTGTAGCCTTCGGCCTCAACGGCGATGGTGTAGGTGCCGGGAGCCAGATCCTCGAACACAAACACACCGTTCTTCAACGTGTCGGTCGTGTAGGTGCCCACTGTGTTACCGTCCTTGTAGAGGGTAACGACAGCGCCATCGATCGGAGCCCACTGGTCGATCGTTCCTGCATTGTACTTGTACAGGTTGTGCACCAGGTGGTTGTGCATATCCTTGACAGAGCCCATGATATAGCCCGTGCTCTCGGGATTGAGGCCAAAGTACTGGCCGATACCACGAGCGATGCGGATACCCTCCTGGTGGCAATAGTCAATGTTCAATGCACGGTGGCGTGCAGGCTGATAGGTGTGGAAATAACCTTCTACCAGGAAGCCGGGAGTGCCATGTTTCAAGACTCCCAGGTAACCCGTGTAGGCTTGACCCGTATTGGGATCGACGCGGGTCGATGAACTGCCGTAGAAGTCGATGTCACCACGGATGTTGGGACTCGTCGGGCTGTAATAGTTCATCACGTCAATCTCGTTGGTATAGAACAACGGCCAGCATGCCTGTGCCATATCGCGGCTACCGGGAGCCAGGTCGTTACCGGCACCGTCATTGCCGCGGTAGAGCATCAACGGATAGTTGGTCGATGTGCCATCGGTGGCTGCATTGGAGTGATGCGACAAGAACATGTCATAATTGCCTACCTCGACTTCCTCACAGATCTCTGAGAGCGGGCGGTTATAGATCTCGGCATCAGGGGCACCTGCCACATAGGGGTAGGGGCCATTATACCACCTAGACATAGTGATGTTCTCGGGCTTCACGCCCATCTTGATGAGCGTGGCGCGGGTCTGGATGGATTTCCACAGGTTGGTGTTCGACTCGTAGAAACCATTCGTGTCGGGACGTCCCGTTTCGGGCAGTGCGGGGTAGGGGATGGTCGCCATCGGGCGGTCGTTGGGACCCCAGCTGCCGTGTCCAGGATTCAGATAGATGCGTATTTCGTCGGCTGTCTTAGCCTGCATGGTGCCTGCTGCCATGATGGCGGCTACGGCAAGTAAAAATATCTTTTTCATAGCGGTCATCATTTGGATACATTAATAATATAAGCCTCACCGGCGGGAGTGCTGAAGGCGATCATGCCAGTGGCAGCATGGGGATACATGGCGATAACCGAACCATCGGTCAGCGTCTGGGTCGCGCCGTCGAGCGAGGCAGCGACGATCGTCGAAGCATAGATGAACTCACCGTCATCCTTGTCCATCATGCCCACAACGGTATTGTTGTCATACCATACCGGGGCGCGCATCGTGCCCACCTTGCGGACATTGCTGCCGTCGAGGTTGCAGACATATGCGCCATGGGCGGCAACGTAGTAGAGCACCTTGGTGCCGTCGGGTGACAGCGAGGGCCACAGGTAGCTGTAGTTGGTACCGTTAGGTGACAAGTTGCGTGTCTTGCCGCCGATGGTAATCATCAGTTTACCCTTGTCAATAGACAGGACGGGCAGGTTTTGTGCCTTGGCGGCACCGATGGCCTTCTTACTGAACTTGCCCTTGTTGACAATACCGGCACTGGTAGCATCAACGGCATAGCCCTGGAGGTCACGAGTGGGCTTGGCCAGCACTTGACTGGAGCCGGTAGTGAGGTTTGTGCTCTTGACCGACGAGAGGCGCAGGTGCTTCTCGTTGAACGAGCTCTCGCGATAGACGACCGTCTGGCCGTCGGGCGAGATCTGTACATTGTGGCCTGCACTCGGTGCGGTACTCAGCACCTGGGTTTGCCTGGTCGCCAGGTCAAGACGGGTGAGGCCCTGGTTGGTGGCGCTTGTCAGCAGCAGGTAATCACCCTGCGGACTGATGGCAGCCACAGCTGCCGGGTGTGGCAGATTGACCTTCTCAACCGAGGTCACTGTCATCACCTGGCCCATTGCACTCATCGAGAAACCTAACGCCATTGCGAATAGAATTTTTCTCATCATGATGGTAAAAATGGTTTTAAAGTTAAACAATTTGCTTCAGCTTTCAGTCCTCAGCATGCCTGCTAAAGACTTACGGCTAAAACGGTTAATAACATAGCAGCAAAGTAAATCAAAAAAAATGTGTAAAACAAATAAAATGGGTTTAAATTTATCAACAGGATGGTTTTGGGGGTAAACATCTATCATTTCAAGTTATCAAGAATTAATTCATGTGATTTCTTTATCTTGCAGGCGTGTAAATCCGAAAAATGTATGTATATTTGCCCCTGCAATGTTTAGAAACGGTATCCAGAGCATTGGTCAGATGCTCGCGACAGCGGTCGTGAGCGTTTTGTTGTTGTGCAGTTGCCAGGGACGACAAGAGATGAGTTCTGGCGTGATTGTGCAGAACGACTCATTCACCATGACCGGTGACAGCGTCATCGAGGACTCGATCTATGCTGTAGCCTTGTCACGCGAGCGCATCAAGACCAATATCACTACCGCTCGCCTGGACAGCCTATACCGACAAGTGGACTCTTCACGCGTGAGATTTGCCCAGGGTAAACCCTGGCAGATGCGCAAGCCGCGGCCAGTGATGATGCCTGAGTTTGACAGTCAGCAGCCGATGGTCGATGCCCTGTACAACATGTCGATTGACCACATTGTCGACGCCATCGAGGGATCAGGACGCTTTGCCGTCAGCCAGAGCAACTACAGCCGCCTGTATTGCTCCATCTTCCTGTCTCTGGCCGCCTTAAAGCCCCACCAATCCATGGCCACGTTGAGGTCGATGGTGGATCGTGACAGCATCATCATGCAGCGCGAGGGGCAGTGGCCTGTTGTCAGCGACCACATCGGCTGGGCGACTGCCGCATGGGAAGTCTATCTCGCAACTGGTGACCGCAACTGGCTCGACTATAGCTACCATGTCATCAAGAAGACGCTCGGCATCAACCATGCTGTACTGCTCGACCAGGGCACCGGCCTGATACACGGTGCCGGCTACACGTCGGCTCGGCCGCTGGGTGTGCGCCGCATGACCTGGATGGGCTACAATGACCTGTTTGCCTGCATGTCACTGGGCAACAATATCTTGACGGGCAATGCGCTGGCTATCCTGGCCGAGATGTCCGACGAGCTGGGTATCGACAACGACTACCAGCGCGAGGCACAACGCATCAAGGATGCTATCAACCAGCACCTGTGGAACGAGGACCGCGAGTGCTACAGTTCCTTCCTCTATGGCATGGCATTCCCTCGTCAATCGCCGCTGGCCGACAATACGTCCCAGGCCATGTGCGTCCTGTGGGGCATTGCCGATGATGACCGCGCCGAGAACCTGATCGCCCACACGCCGGTATCGGACCTGGGCGTGAATGTATCCTATCCTCCCGCCAATGCGTTGGAACCCTTTCTTGCCAACTCGTCGTGGGCAACGACCCAGGCGATGTGGAACCTGGCGGCAGCCAGTGTGGGCAACGAGAACGCCCTCAGGCGCGGCTTGGGAGCCTTGTATCGTGCCCAGGCACTTTATCAGTCACGCGGCATCCACATGCAGGACATCAAAACCGACATGCTGGGTACCAGTGCCAGCAATGTGGCAATGGTGCTGCGGGTGTTTGCTGGCATGAACTTCACGCCCGAGGGCATCGAGTTCTCGCCGATGGTGCCCAACGGCATGGACGGCAAGAAAACATTCAAGGGTTTCATTTACCGGCGCGCTGTTCTCGATTTCACCATTCATGGCGTCGGCAATGAAGTGGAATCCATCACCGACAATGACAAGGTGATGGAGAGTCCCTTTCTGCCTGCCGACATCGAGGGCCATCACCACATTGTCATCAAGTTGCGCCACGACAACCGCAACAGCCAGCAGGTGACCATCTACAAGAGCGAGGTCTTCTTGCCACCGACGCCTGTCATTGAGTGGAAGGGTGACACGGGACACATCATCAACTATGTGCCGGGCACGCCCTATCGCCTGTCTACCAATGGCATATTGAGCGAACTGGTGGACTCGGTTTTTGTCCTTCCCCGAACAGACAACTTCACCGAATTTTCGGTAGAAATTGAGGGCAAATACGGCCCTGGCTTCATGTCCAGGCCGATGATGCAATTCGGTTTGACGCCACAGGTGGCGTTCTATCCCAAAACCGACAGCGACTCGGCTATCATCAACGTGAGCGTTGCTCCTGGTGGTGATTACCTGCTCGATGTGGGTTATCGTGCCACTGGCACCCTTGACGTGCGCCGTGTCACGGTCAACGGCCATCCCATGGGCACCCTGGTCATGGCCAGCGGTGTGCCGGTTGAAGTTGAGGGTATTGCCTACAGCAACTTGGTCACTGTCAAGTTACTCAAGGGGCAAAACGTGATCCGCTTTGACCAGATCAGGCTGCCCAAGTCTTTCACGCCATGTGAGCCCATCCATGTGCGCATCTTCAAGCGATAAACTTAGTGCCTCCTCGTTAAAGAAACTTATTAGCTAAACTTATCAATAAATGTAAATTACATGAAGACAAAACTCATCTTGATTGCAGCATTGGCTGCTGTGGCCATCAATGCCCAGGCCGACGAGGGGCGCCTCCTGCGCTTCCCTGGCACCAATGGCCACGATGTCGCCTTCAGCTACGCTGGTGACATCTACACAGTGCCCATCACGGGTGGCATGGCCCGTAAATTGACATCCCACATGGGCTATGAGGCATTTGCCCGCTTCTCGCCCAACGGACGAACCATCGCCTTCACCGGACAGTATGACGGCAACACCGAGGTCTATGTGATGCCTGCCGAGGGCGGCGAACCTCGCCGTATCACCTTCACCGCCACCAATCCGCGTGACGACTGGGGCGACCGCATGGGTCCCAACAACATCACCATGACCTGGACCCCCGACGGCCGTGGCGTGATCTACCGCAACCGCATCAGCGACAGCTTTGACGGCAAACTGTGGTGTGCGCCCATCGACGGCAGCATGGCCCAGCAGTTGCCATTGCCCGAAGGCGGTTTCTGCTCCTACAACAGTGACGGCACCAAGCTGGCCTATAACCGTGTCTTCCGCGAATTCCGCACATGGAAATACTACAAGGGCGGTATGGCCGACGACATCTGGATCTATGATACCCAGGCCCAGACGGTGACCAACGTTACCAACAACATCGCCCAGGACATCGACCCGATGTGGATCGGCGACGAGATCTACTTCATGAGCGACCGTGACAGCCGCATGAACATCTTTGTCTATAACACCAAGAGCGGCTCGACCCAGAAGGTGACCGACTTCACCGAATATGACGTGAAGTTTGCCAGCTGTGGCGGCGGCAAGATCGTGTTTGAGAACGGCGGCTATCTCTATGTGCTGGATCCTGCGACCAAGCGCAGTGAGAAGTTGACTATCTACCTCAACAGCGAGAACAACTTTGCCCGCGAGGAGCAGCGCAAGGTGAAAGATTATTTGAACGGCGGCAGCCTGGCTCCCGACGGCAGCCGTCTGGCCATCAGTGCCCGCGGTGAGGTCTTTGACGTACCCGCCAAACATGGCGTGACCCGCAACATCACCCACACGCCCGGCGTTCACGAGCGCAATGCCTCGTGGAGCCCCGACGGCAAGAACATCGCCTACATCAGCGACCAGACGGGTGAGACCGAGATCTGGATGCGTCCCGTTGGCAGTGACAAGGCCATCCAGCTGACCAAGGACAACGACACCTACATCCGTGACCTGGCGTGGAGCCCCGACGGCAGCCAGATTGTCTATACCGACCGCAAGAACCGCATGATCCTGCTCAATGTCAAGACAATGGCCAAGCAGACCCTCTTGCAGGACGAGATGGGCGAAATTCCCACGCCCAGCTTCTCGCCCGACGGCAAGTGGCTCACCTATTATCGTCAGGGAGTAAACGAGTTTGGCGTCGTCTATCTCTACAACATCGCCGAGCGCAAGGAATATCCCGTGACCGACCGCTGGTATGACAGCAACTCACCCGAGTTCAGCAGCGACGGCAAGTACCTGATCTTCGCCTCATCACGCGATTTCAATCCCATCTACAGCAGCATCGAGTGGAACTTTGCCTACCGTGACATGGAGGGCATCTACCTGGTGATGCTTTCCAAGGACACCCCCTCGCCCTTCCTTCCCAAGGACGACCAGGTGAATGCCGGTGGCGACAAGGCCAAGGACGGTGATGCCGCCAAGGAAGCCTCCAAGGGGAAAAAGCAGGGCAAGGGCAAGGCCCAGGCCGACCCCAATGCCGTGCGCATCGACATCGACGGCATTGCCGACCGCATCGTCAAGCTGCCCATCGGCACGGGCAGCTACGGCAACTTCGTCTGCGACGGCAGCCACCTGTGGTACAGTGGACGCGGCAGCGTGCGCGTGTTTGACTTCGAGGAGCAGAAGGACGAACTCGTTGCCGAGCGTGCCTTCATGTTCCCCTCGGCCGACAGGAAGACTGCCGCCTTCATGAAGGGTGACAACCTCTACATCGCGCCCCTGGCACCCCGCAAGGCCGACTTGACCGAGGCCGTCAATCTCGACGACATGATTGCCACGATCAACTATGACCAGGAGTGGAACCAGATCTTCAATGAGGCCTGGCGTGCCTATCGTGACGGCTTCTACCTCGAGAACATGCACGGCGTGGACTGGCAGGCGATGCACGACAAGTATGCCGCTCTGTTGCCCTACGTCAAGAACCGTCTGGACTTGACCTACGTCATCGGTGGCATGATCGGCGAGCTGGCTGTGGGACACGCCTATGTCGACGGCGGTGACCACATCACTGTGGGTGAGCACAACATCGGCATGCTCGGTGCTGAGCTCGAGCCCGTGGCCACTGGCTACAAGATCAAGAAAATCCTGCGTGGTGCTCCCGACCGTGAGACCCTGCGCTCACCGCTGCTGGAGCCTGGCATGAATGTCAAGGAGGGTGACATCATCACTGCCATCGATGGTGTGAGCACCGTTGGCGTGGCCAATATCTACACCCTGCTGCGCGACAAGGCCGACGTGATGACCGAACTGACCCTGAACGAGGGCCGCAAGGTCGTTGTCAAGCCCATCCAGGACGAGTACCCCCTGTATCACCACGAGTGGGTGCAGCACAACATCGACTACGTGAGCGAGAAGACGGGTGGCCGCGTGGGCTATGTCTATATCCCCGACATGGGTCCCGAGGGACTGCGTGAGTTCTCGCGCTACTTCTTCGCCCAGACCGACAAGGAGGCCCTCATCGTCGATGACCGCGGCAACGGCGGCGGCAACATCTCGCCCATGGTCATCGAGCGCCTGTTGCGCCAGCCCTACCGCCTGACGATGTATCGCGGCAGCAACCACAACGGCACCGTGCCCGAGCGCACCGTGGTCGGTCCCAAGGTCCTGCTGGTCAACAAGTACAGCGCCAGCGACGGCGACCTGTTCCCCTGGTCGTTCAAGGAGAACAAGCTGGGTCCCGTCATCGGCACCCGATCGTGGGGCGGCATCGTGGGCATCAGCGGTTCGCTGCCCTATATGGACGGTACCGACATCCGCGTGCCCTTCTTCACCAACTATGACACGCGCGGCAACTGGATCGTCGAGAACCACGGCGTGGATCCCGACATCGTCATCGACAACGATCCCATCCTGGAGCATCAGGGCATCGACCAGCAGCTTGACAAGGCCATCGAGGTCATCCTCGACTTGCTCAAGGACCGCAAGCCCATGCCCTCGACGCCCGCTCCGCGCACCCTGCGCGACCTCGGCGTGAACTAAGCCCTCACAGCCCCCATGGGCCACGCGCCACGCTAAAAGAGTTGACAGCGTGAGATAATAAGAGGACCCCAAAAGTTTTTTGTTAAACTTTTGGGGTCCTCTTCACAGCATTTGACAGCAGTGTATATACCACTGTTTTTACACAGCTTCAAGTTGTTTTTTGAAACCTTTGTGGGTTTGAGGGCTTCAAGCGCGAGACCGGCCGAGAGGTCACTGAGAGCAATGACGGCAGCCTGAGCGACATCGTGACGCTGCTGTGGTGCTGCATCGTGAGTGCGTGCAAGGCCGACGGCGTGGAGTTCGACATGGACTTGCTGACGTTTGCCGACGCTGTTGACGTTGAGACGGCGATGGCGTGGGCTGCAACGATTGAGGGAGACCGTCCTCCCAACGAAGGTGACGAAAAAAAAAGCCTCTGACCGTTGAGGAATTGCTGGCCTATGGCGTGGGCGTGATCGGTCTGAGCGTCGCGGACTGGAGCGGTCTGTCACCTGATGAGTTCGAGGCGGTGTGCCGCTCCTTTGTTGAAGCCGAGGATCAACGGACGCGAGACGAATGGGAGCGAATGCGTTTGCTTGCTACGATAACCATCCAGCCACATGTCAAGAGCCGCTTGAAACCTGACAAGTTGCTGCCGTTGCCGTGGGACAATTCAAAGAAGCCGAAAGCTGAACCTGTGGGTAAAGAAGAAGCGAGACGTCGGTTTGTGGCAATGGTGTCAAACAAATAGGGCGATTAGTTCAGAACCAACGTTTAAAAACTTTCCCTCCAGGATTGAGCGGACTATCTCCATGAAGGCCAAACGAGATGCCGAGAACGATGGTGGAAATAGCAATACCATCATAATTATCGAAAATACAAAAGATTACTAACAGGACAAAGGAGAGTAATAAGACAACGAGAGTGATTATATCCCACCACTCATCGAATCTATCACGGAAGTCACTGTAATCTTTCATTTTTGATAAGTTTATTACAAAGGTAATTCCTTTTTTTCAATTCTCAAGCAAAAACCATGCCAAAAGATG
>JAFTFA010000154.1 GCA_017449785.1 Muribaculaceae bacterium
GAACAAATCACATATAGGCTACAACATCTTGATCCATATGCGTTTGAGAGACTAGCTCAACGACTGCTTCGGGAGTGCGGTTGTTCGGAAGTTCAAGTAACAAAACGTTCAGGAGATGGAGGAATTGACGGAACAGAAAACTGCGAATACAGGGCATATTCAGTTTTAATGTGGCTTTTCAATGTAAAAGGTATAAAGGTCAGGTAGGCGCGGGTGCAATTCGGGACTTTAGAGGCTCATTAGGTACGAATATTGAAAAAGGAGTCCTTATAACCACAGGATCGTTTACAAAAGCCGCAAAAGATGAGGCTTCAAGTGAAGGGAAAAGGCTTATCGATTTGATGGATGGAGAAGAATTGATCAACAAACTGGCAGAGTATGGTATAGGCCTGAACGAAGTGAAATCTTATGAAATTGATGAGGATTTTTTCAATTCATTATTAGAACAATGAACAATAACTAATAGTTGTCTCGTAGATTGAGATTGCCCCTGGAGCAGTTGAAGCAACTAGCCAATTTTCACCCCGACCGTACAGAGTCATGGTGAGGGAAGAAACAAGATAAAACATACAGACGATGAAGAAAGTTAAGATTACGATTCTCAAGACGACGCTCAACGAGGAGTTGGCGCGTGAGTATGGTGCCGTTGGCATCAAGGCTTGCCCGATGATGAAGGTGGGCGATGTGTTCATGTCAGACTATGACATGGGCGATGGCGGCCACGTGTTCCGCACCTGCTGAGCCGTAGCGCACCCAGCGATAAGGAGCCACCGCAAGGTGGCTTTTTCTTTGCCTTGGCGGAACGGAACACAGAACAATCATTAAGCATACATTCACAGAAACGACCATCGCTTCACTAATGGTCGTTCTGCACACAATTGAGTCGCAATCATCGGAGGGTCATTATTGCTGACTTATGAGTGGTGAGTTCTACTTTCCCGGCTTGCGGAAGGCGCTTCGTTCATCCTGCGCAAGTGCATTGGCGCAGTGATTTTGAAGGCCGTCTATAACATGCTGATATGTAAGGAGAGTGGCGCGTTTCCTCTTGGTCCGTTGAGCAACAGGTCTATCAGCCAAGTAACATCGCTGATAGATACCTGAAAGTCACTATTCACGTCGGCTGCTATCATCTGTGAGTCGGTCGCTGCGCCTCTTAATAAGATATCAATCAAGAAAGTAACATCACTGATGCTGACCTTACCATCTTCATCAACGTCACCAAAGCCCGTTATCCTTGGAAAAAGGCTCCAGTATTCTGCGTTCTGATATTTGTTGATAGAGGGGCCTGGCACCTTGAGTGTCGCGTTACTGAAACTACCATAATGCCAGAAGCTGTCTTCTCCAGCAATCACTGGCGGAGTCATGGATTTGCTGGACACAGTGATGAAATTGCATCCATAGAAAGCCATGGCACCGATAGATGTCAAGTCGGTTCCAAGAGTAATATAGTTAAGACCTGGGCAGTCGTAGAAAGCACTGTCGCCTATGCTCGTCACTGTGTTGGGAATCATCATGTATGTGAGTGACTCACATCCGGCAAATGCACACTTGCCGATGGTGAGCAGATAAGGCGGCAGTGTGATTGTGTCTAAGTCATAACAATAGTCAAACGTGTGGTCACCGATCTGTTTTACCGAGGGTGGTATATTGATGGTGTGCAGCCCGATGCATTCACAGAAGGCCCCATTGTCCAGAGCTGTCACAGTGCTGGGAATGACTGAAGCAATACAGCCAGCGACCAAAGTGTTAGTTGCGGTGGTAATGACCGCGTTGCAGTCATCACGTGAGTCGAATGTCGGACTGGCGGGATCGACGGTGAGGCGGGTCAAGTTCTCGCACGCCTGAAAAGCGGCACATCCAATGTGGGTTACCGAAGCCGGAATGTTGATATGAGTGAGCCCGGTACAGCTCAGGAAAGCATTGTCGCCGATGCTTAAAAGGGAATTGGGCAAGTCAAGCTCAGTCAGACCGCAGCTGAAAAAAGCGTGATCGCCAATGTGTCGCAGCCCATGCCCGAAATCAATCTGCTCAAAACCGCAGCAGGCAAAACCATACCCTCCGATAGAAACCAGCGAATCGGGTAATCTCAGGCTGGTAAAATCACAGGAGCCGTTGAAAGCGCTGTAGCCGATGGAAACTAATGTGCTCGGCAATGAGAGTTCAGAGACGTAATAGCAGTGGTCAAACGCATAGTCCTCGATAGCGGTTACCCCTTCAGGAATATTGACTGTGGTCACTTTACTCCATGCAAACGATGACCGCCCGATCGTGATGACGCCTTGGGGAATAAAAGAATTCTTGCAGCCTAGCAGCAACCTGCCTGAGGCTGTCTCAATCAATGTGTTGCTGCCCTCACGGGAATCATACACGGGATTGCCCTCGTCAACCGTGAGGCTTGCTAGACTCCAGCACCCGGCAAAAGCTTCTTCGCCGATGTGCGTGACCGATGAAGATATAATGATATCGGTCAATGACGTGCAGTGTGAAAAGGCTTGGGCTCCAATGTCTCTCACACCATCAGAAAGCGTTAGGGTCGCCAATCCATTGCAGCGCAAAAATGCCCCGTCGCCAATTGAGCTTACCGAGCCGGGGATGGTCAACGCGGCTGGTGCGGCACACAAGGCAAACGCCCGTTCGCCGATGGCTATGACAGTTGATGGAATCGTGGTGTTTTTGCAACCCACCACAAGCGTGTTGGTTGCGCGTTCAACGACCGCGTTGCAGCCTTCGCGGGAGTCATACACGGGATTGTCCTCGTCAACCATGAGGCTTGTTAATCCTGAACAGCCATTGAAGGCATTTTTCCCGATAAGCGATAATTGAGAACCAAGAGAGACGGACGCCAGGCTTCTGTCGCCTTCAAATGCGCTCTCTCCAATGGTTGTCAGACCATCAGGTATATTGACACTCTTCAGATTGTAGCTGCGACCGAAGGCATTGGCTCTGATGGCAGTTACTGTAGACGGCATTTCAACACTAGTCAAGCTGGTGCAACTGTAGAATGCTTTTTCACCAATGGCCACGACCGTAAAAGTCACACCGTTATAGTCCACCTCGGCGGGAATGGTCACAGCGTCTTTATACTGCCAACTGTATGTGGGGGCCGCTACACTGACGGTCACTCCGTCGGCATTAATATTGTAGTAAATACCGCCAGCCTCAAAGTCAAAGCACATGGCCTCAAGGGCTGTAATCAAGACCACGAATAGGGTCACCATCCTGTAATAGTATCTGAATTGTTTCATAATAACCGAATTAGTCGTTTTCTTAATTCTCGTAAAGTTAAACCATTATTCTGACTGAGACATAAGAATCAAATGGTTTTTCAACGAATGGCTCTATAATATAAATAAACGCGGCACGGCCTGTAATACAGGGAATTCACTCAATGATGACTCAGGGCGATAGTCATCATTGAGTGAGGTTTTGATATTATGGACGGTTTTTGCCCACCGATCGGAACTGGTGCTGGCGCTGGGCGCAAGCCTCCAGGCAGGGTGCGCTCGGTTCGCCCTTTTCGCATATGGATGGGTGTTTCGCTGAAGGAAATGTGGTGTATATTGAAAAGAAACTAGGGCTGCACACAGATATCGTATTTTGTTACGTTAAATAGATAGACATCCGTCGATAGGTGCATATAGTTTCAGGTTTAACACATTTACATTAAGAAAGGGCAAGACGATGAAGACAACAAGGTATTTAATCACAGCATTGCTGATCGCAGGACTGCTGTCGTGTGCAGAGGAATCACCCTTTGAACCCGATTTCAACCCGAATGGCGAGGTCCCTTCCTCACCGGGTGGAGGCTCCACGGCTTCTATTGGGGAACTGACCTCATTCACGATTGCGGTCGACAGCACTGCGCTCAACGAGAGCGAGACCATAGACCCCAGCGACGAGGACTACATTGAGAACAACACGTTTGATAACGAAATCAAGATCACCTTCAACGGAACCCAGGATGCCACGGTCAGCGGCGAGATCACTGGGGTGAGTGTCGCCGTCAGCGGCGGCCATGTCACAGTGGTGTCCACGGTCAAAGGCGTGCGCTATACCCTGAGCGGCACGACAGGCGACGGCTCATTCAAGCTCTATGGCGAGAGCAAGTATGCCCTGCGGCTCAACGGGGTGAGTATCACCAACCCCATTGGCGCCGCCATCAACAGCCAATGCAAGAAGCGTGGCTATATCCAGCTGGCCGACGGCACATGGAACACGCTGCAGGACGGCAGCAGCTATGACACCCCGGCCGACGAGGACATGAAGGCTACGCTCTTCAGCGAGGGCAAACTGCTC
>JAFTFA010000155.1 GCA_017449785.1 Muribaculaceae bacterium
CATCAGTCCAATTGTGCGTGGGGAATTCTGTATCTCGTCAATGAAGATGAGTGTATCTCCCTCGATTTGGGATTTGCCCAATATAGCGAATAAGGTTCTTACTTTGCTCTCAAGGTCGATGTTCATTTCAAGCACCTCGCGGGCTCGTGAGTCGTCATCAAGATTGATATAACGATAGTTACTGTAACTTTTGCCAAACTCATTGATCAGTGTGGTTTTTCCCACTTGGCGGGCTCCACGAACGATGAGCGGCATACGATATGGACTATCTTTCCATTGTTCTAATTTTCTTGTTGCTGTCCTATAAAACATACTGTTGTGTTATTTGTTTGATTTATAGTTGCAAAGGTAATGATTTTTCAGAAAATGATAGATACTTTATGCAAAAAGTTGAAGAAAATGATAGATACTTTATGTGAAAAGTTGAAGAAAATGATAGATGAATGTGTTTTTCTACACGGGATCGACGTCGTAGTAGAGGCGGACGGCCTTCATGCGGGCGTCGGCGGCGATCATCTGCTCGTAGAGGTCCCGCAGGATTTTCTTGACCTTGACCATCGAGGCGGCTGTCTCCATCTTGAGGGTGATCTGGCGGATGTACAGGTTCTGCACCCGGGCAACAAGCGGTGCCATCGGGCCCAACACGCGACTGCCGAATACCTGTCGCAGCAGGTTGCTGTAGCGCACGGCCATTTCGCCCACGGCGGCATCCTCGCGATGCTTGAGGTAGATGTTGATGACCTTGGTGAACGGCGGGTAGCCAAACTGTTGTCGGTCAGCTAATTCGTGCTGGTAGAAACCCTCGTAGTCGTGGGCTTGGACGAACTTGATCACGTCGTGGTCGGGGTTGCTGGTCTGGATGATGACCTGGCCCTGCTTGTGGGCGCGGCCGGCACGGCCCGACACTTGCTCCAGCATGTCGAAGGCCCGCTCGTGGCTGCGAAAGTCGGGGAAATTGATCATCGTGTCGGCATTGAGGATGCCCACGATGCTCACCGCGTCAAAGTCAAGACCCTTGGTGACCATCTGGGTGCCCACGAGGATGTTGGTGCGGTGTTGCGAGAACTCGTCGATGATGCGGTCATAGCTGTTCTTGCTGCGCGTGGTGTCCAGATCCATGCGTGAAATCTTCTCGCCGGGGAACACAGCGTCGATGTCGTCCTCGATGCGCTCGGTGCCGTACCCGATGATTTCGATGCCTGGCAGTTGGCAGGCGGGGCACAGGTCTGGCAGCGGGATGGTGTAGCCGCAGTAGTGGCACACCAGGCTGTGGCTGTGCTTGTGGTAGGTGAGCGAGACGTCACAGTTCTCGCATTTGGGTACGCTGCCGCACTCCTTGCAACGCACCATAGGCGAATAGCCGCGCCGATTCTGGAACAGGATGACCTGCTCGTTGTCCTTCAACGCCTTGCGGCAGTCTGTGATGAGTTCGTTGGAGAACATGCCGTTCATCTCTCGCCGCTTGCGGGCGTCGATAGTGTCAATGACCTTGACTTCAGGCATTTGGATGTCGCCATATCGGGTGAGCAACTTGACCAGTCCATATTTTCCCTGCAGGGCAAGGTGATAGACCTCGATGGCAGGTGTAGCTGAGCCCAGCACCGTCTTGGCTCCGTGCATCTGGGCCAGCACCAGGGCGGCATTGCGTCCGTTGTAACGCGGGGCGGGGTCTTGCTGCTTGTAACTGCTGTCGTGCTCCTCGTCAACGATAACCAGGCCCAGGTTGGAGTAGGGGAGGAACACCGATGAGCGAACACCGATGACCACACACGGCTCGTTGCTGTTCAGCAGTCGTTTCCAGATGTCCACACGCTCGTTGTCGCTGAATCGCGAGTGATAAATCAGCAGTTTGTCGCCGAACACGCGCCGCAGGCGTCGCGTCAGCTGTGTGGTCAGCGCAATCTCGGGAACGAGATAGAGCACCTGTCGTCCCAGTTGCAGGGCATCCTTGATCAAGTGCATATATACCGACGTCTTGCCGCTGCTGGTCACGCCGTGCAGCAGGGTGATGGCGTGCTTGCGCATCGACTGGTGGATCTCACCGTAGGCGCGACGTTGCTCATCGCTCAGCACGGGTGGCTCGTCGAGAACGCTGCCCAGCTCGGCAAAACGGTTGATTTCCTTCTTGTAAAGTTCAAATAGTCCACGCTTAACCGCCTCGTGCAGAACGGCATTGCTCACCCCGGCACGTTTCAGCAGGTTGTCCTTGCTCACCTCCTTGACCTCGCCGCTTTGCAACCAGCGGGACATGTCCAGATAGGCCAGCAGCAGCGCTTCCTGCTTGGGTGCCCGCTTGAGTTGATCAAAGTATTGGTGCAGGGCCTGCTCGTCGTCACGTGCGACGGTAAGCCTCACGCATGGCTCCGTTTTGGGCCGATAGTTGTCGATGACGCGCTCGCTCACGTGCAGCGCATCCATGTCCAACAAGTGGCTGACATTTCTCTCTATGGTCTTGAATCCTGTCGCCTTGGCAATTTCGGCAATCTGGACGCGTCCACGCTGGGCGGTAAAGTCCAGGATGACGCGTTCGCGGTCGGTCAGTTGGCCTGGCTGGTTCTCTTCAAAGTCGGGATTGACGCTGATGGTCGTTTCGCTCTCGACCTTCAGTCCCGACGGCACGGCGGCCTTGAACACCTCGCCCACGGTACACAGGTAATAGTCGGCAATCCAGTGCCAGAATTCCAGCTGTGGGTGGCGCAAGATGGGTTTGTCGTCGAGTGTGCTCAGAATCTCTTTCACGTCATATCCCTTGGGCTCCTTGTCATGAAGGGTGACGACGATAGCCGTGAAGATTTTCTTGCGGCCAAAAGGTACCAGCACACGCATACCGATGGAGAGATTCATCCCCTCTGGGATGCGGTAGGTATAGGTGCCAGGCAGGGCTAGTGGCAGCAAGGTTTCGGCGAATCTGGGCATATTTGTTGTATTTTTAAATTTTTACTTTAAATAAAAGCTTGTTTTTAGTTGATTGTCAATGATATATCTTGTAAATATAGAAAACTAATTAAAATTTAAATATTTACTTTAAAATCTAGTATTTAATATTGTGTTAATTAATTATTTGACGATTTATTATTGAGATATTCCTCGTAGATGCGTTTTTCCTTCTGTGCTGTGGCCGTCCAGCTCACCTCGGCAGGCAGTTGCTGGTCGATGTCACCGGCCAGCAGTTGCACGGCACGGTCGGTGAAACGTTCAATGAAGCGGTCACCCAGGTCGATGGCATTCTCGCGCCCGACAGCCTCGGCGGTGCCGATGACATTGGTGGCGACAACGTGTGCACCACAGGACAGGGCTTCGATGACCACAAGCGGCAGGCCCTCCAGGCTGCTGGGCAGCACGAGCAGGTCAACGCAGTTGAGCATGTCGGGGATTTCGTCGTGGGGCACCCTGCCGGTGAACCAGCAATCGATGCCTTTCTCCTGCATCAGTCGTGATGTTTCCTCGAGTTGGAATCCGTGACCGATAGCCCAGAATTTCAAGTTGTTGCCATATTTCCGCTGGATTTCGCTGTAGATTTCGGGCAGCTTCGTGACGTTCTTCACGGGCTCAAATCGTCCCAGGTAGGCGATAACCTTCTTGCCCTCGTCGATGTGATAATGCTTGCGCAGGGCGGCACGGTGCTCGTCGCTGTAACGATGGAATTCTGAGCTGGCACCGTTGCGCAGCACCTCGGCGGGGAAGCCGTCGGTGAGGTCGGCGTGGGCCCTGTCGAGCAGTCCCTGGCTGACAAAGAAGTTGCAGTCCACGCTGTGTAATAGCTTGATGGTCATTTCCTTGATCATCGGGTCGCGGGGCGGTTCGGTGTAAATGGTTGCACCGTGCCACGTGATAAAGCAGGGGATGTGCAGGTGCTCGCGGGCGAACGCGGCGGCGTGGCCCGCCATCCGGTCATGGGCGCTCACCAGGTCATATCCACGCATTTCCCAGCCCAGGTTGTGCAGACGGTGCATCAGGGCGCGGGGTGGCTTGTGGAACAGGCGGTGCAGGATGACGTCGCTCCAGCGGCGGCGGAACCAGGTGATGTGGATCTTCATGCCGAGGGCCTCGATCTCGTCGGGCCGCTGCTCGAGCTTGGGGCTCTTGCGCAGCCAGCGCATCAGCCATCCGTCATAGAGCTGAAACATGTGTACATCCACCTTGTAGTCGGTGATCTGCTGCAAGTGCTTGGCGCGGTTGAGCACGGCGTTGAACACCCCCAGCCTCCAGTTGATGTCGCCTTCAAAGAGTACTGCAATCTTTTTCATGAACTCGTGTCGTTGTGATGAGTTTAATCAAGCAAATTTAGACATTTTTTCCCATGTGTGCAACACTGGCGTTGAAAAATACATGCCGGTCAACGAAAAAAAGAGGTCAAGCATCAGTGCTTGACCTCTCGGTTAGTAGCGGGAGCCAGACTCGAACTGACGACCTTTGGGTTATGAGCCCAACGAGCTGCCACTGCTCCATCCCGCAATTTGCGAGTGCAAAATTACTACATTTTCTTTACGTGTCAAGCGTTTTTCGGCAAAAAATGTGCTTTTTAACATATTTTTACCAAAATTGGTAGTACTTGTTGATGGCCTCAAACTAAGCCACCAGGCTGCTAAATGATTGATTGATACAATCTTAGTTGCCTGGCGGCTCGGTGTGAGGTCAAATGCGGTTAAAGGCCGATTTTCTTAAAAAAGTCGTTGCCCTTGTTGTCCACGAGGATGAAGGCGGGGAAGTCCACGACGCGGATTTTCCAGACGGCCTCCATGCCCAGCTCGGGATATTCAACACACTCGATGCTCTTGATGCTCTCCTGTGACAGGATGGCAGCGGGGCCGCCGATGCTGCCCAGGTAGAAGCCGCCGTGCTTCTTGCAGGCATCGGTCACTTCCTGGCTGCGGTTGCCCTTGGCAATCATCACCATGCTGCCGCCCAGGCTCTGGAACAGGTCCACATAGGGGTCCATGCGGTTGGCCGTGGTCGGGCCCATCGAGCCACAGGGCATACCCTTGGGCGTCTTGGCGGGGCCGGCATACAGCACGGGGTGATCCTTGATGTACTGGGGGATACCCTCGCCGCGGTCATAGCGTTCTTTCCACTTGGCGTGGGCGATGTCGCGGCCCACGATGATGGTGCCGCTGAGCGACACGCGGGTCGATACGGGATACTTGTCGAGGATGGCGAGCGTCTCGCTCATGGGACGGTCCAAGTCAATCTTGATGCCGTCGCCCTCGCCAGCCTGGCGCAGTTCCTCGGGGATGAGCTGGGTGGGCTGGTCGTCGAGCTTCTCGATCCACACGCCGTCCTTGTTGATCTTGGCCTTGATGTTGCGGTCGGCACTGCAGCTCACGCCCAGGCCGATGGGGCACGATGCACCGTGGCGCGGCAGACGCACGATGCGCACGTCGTGGGCCATGTACTTGCCGCCGAATTGGGCGCCCAGGCCGATTTTGTAGGCCTCCTCGAGCACCTGCTTCTCCAGTTCCACGTCGCGGAAGGCGCGGCCCGTCTCGTCGCCCGTCGTGGGCAGGTTGTCATAGTAGTGGGTCGAGGCCAGCTTGACCGTCAGCAGGTTCTTCTCGGCGCTGGTGCCACCGATGACAAACGCGATGTGGTAGGGCGGGCAGGCTGCGGTGCCCAGGGTGCGCATCTTCTCCACCAGGAAGGGGACCAGTGTGCCGGGATTGAGCACGGCCTTGGTCATCTGGTAGAGGTAGGTCTTGTTGGCGCTGCCGCCACCCTTGGTGACGCACAGGAAGCGGTACTCCATGCCCTCGGTGCACTCCAGATCGATC
>JAFTFA010000156.1 GCA_017449785.1 Muribaculaceae bacterium
GGCATCGGCTCATGGATCACCAGTGCGCTGGAGAGCAATGTGGGGCTCAATGCCATCGCCCACCTGGCTGCCGAGGTCTATGGCCCGTCGATCACCATGCCGCAGGGCCTGGGAACGGGGCAGCTGTTTATCGACAATATTGACACGATCCCCATCGCCATCGATGGCGACAAGCTGTGGTACAAGCCATGACGACAGACGAGTTTATCACCCAGTGGCATGATGCTAGCGACACCGTTGAGGTGCACACCAGCGGCTCGACCGGCACGCCCAAGGTGATGCGGGTCGAGAAACGCCGCATGATGGCCAGCGCAAGGGCCACCTGTGACTTCCTGGGTCTCCAGCCGGGCGACACCGCCTTGTTGTGCATGAGTGTGGACTACATCGCGGGCAAGATGATGGTGGTGCGCGCCCTGGAGCGCGGACTGCGATTATTGTCCGTTACCCCGTCAAGCCACCCTCTAGGATTGCCCGATTTCTCCGATGAAATGGGCAAAAATGTGGCTTTTGCCGCGATGGTGCCGATGCAGGTTTACAGCAGTCTGCAAGTGCCGCGTGAGCGCGAGATCCTGGGCAACATCCGCCACATCATCATCGGTGGCGGGCCGCTCGACCCATCGCTCGAACGGGAGTTGGCCCGCATGGATAATGCCATCTGGCACAGCTATGGCATGACCGAGACCTTGTCCCACATCGCCCTGCGCCGCGTGAGCGGCAGTGAGGCCTCGCCATGGTTCACCCCGCTGCCGGGCATCACGCTCTCGACCACGCCCGGCGACTGCCTCATCATCGACGCGCCCCACTTGTGCCCCGAGCGGCTGGTGACCCGTGATGTTGTTGAGATGGAGCCTGGCAGTCAGCGCTTCAAGGTGCTGGGGCGCATCGACAACGTGATCAACACGGGCGGCGTCAAGATCCATATCGAGCAGGTGGAACGCACGCTGGCTCCCCACATCGACCACCCCTTCCTCATCACCAAGTGCCCTGATGCCAAGTTCGGCGAAGTCGTTGTCATGCTTGTGCAGGGCGGTGATGACGACATCGTGGCTGCACGCGCCGCGGCCGAGGGGTTCCTCCTTGACAAGTATGCCCGTCCCAAGCACATCCTGGCTGTCGCGTCCCTGCCCATGACTCCCACGGGCAAACCAGCCCGCAGTGCTGCCGCGGCCCTGGCCAGGGAACTGTTGAGCCGATAGAGAGATGCCTTGATTTTTCATCGCGGTGAGGCATTTTTAGCAGGCCAGAATGGGTGATAATCAAATAAAGTCCTTAAATTTGCAGCAATGAATCAGATAGTGATATTCGGTAATCGCTACCAGCAGGACGATGCTTCCACGGTGTTGTCGCTGCTGGATGACCTGCGTCGTCGCGGCCTGCATGTCGCGGTCGAGGAGGAATATCTGCGTTACCTGTATGGTGACAGCGAGCCAGACATCGCCTCGTTTGAGGCCAGTCATGTGCCCGATGCCGACATGGCCCTGTCGCTGGGCGGTGACGGCACCTTCTTGACCACTGTGATGTGGGTTGCACGCCAGGGTATGCCCATCCTGGGCATCAATGTCGGTCACCTGGGCTACTTGACGTCGGGACGGCTGGCCGAGGGGAGCGCCATCATCGACGACGTGCTGGCCGGCAATTACCGCATTGAGGAGCGCACGATGCTGCAGGTGGCTTGTGATGACGTGGAGATTCCCCATCCGTGGGCACTCAACGAGGTGGCCGTCCTGCGCCACGACACGTCATCGATGCTCGACATGGAGACGCGGTTGCGCAGCCACGAACTCACTACCTATCGCGGTGACGGACTCATCGTGAGCACACCGACGGGTTCCACGGCCTATAACATGAGCGTCGGCGGTCCCATTCTGGAGCCGACCACTTCATGCCTGGTGCTTTCTCCCATTTCGCCCCACTCGTTGACCATGAGGCCGCTTGTCGTGCGTGACGACAGCGTCATCATCATCCGCACCTACTCGCGGGCATCCCACTACGAGGTCAGCATCGACGGCGAGGTGACCCTGTGCCCGACGGGATCGGCACTGACCATCGCCCGCGCGCCCTATTGTGCCCGCGTGGTGCAACGCCAGGGCAACAACTTTGCCAGCACCCTCCGCCAGAAACTCCTCTGGGGCACCGACCAGCGTTGACAACCGCTCATCTCCCGCACAACCTCACGCCCTAAGCAACGAGGAGTTGGAAGACAAGAAAGACAAAATATTGATAATCAATAAATTATTTTATAATTATCCTTCTTGTCTTCTATCATAAAACTTAGCGGCTTGGCGCCTTAGCGTGAGGTACAACATGACGAGCGGTGCCGCGAGACCTCGATTGTCGAGGAACCTCGCGGCACCGTGTGTCTTGTTGCGACGGCAGGTTTACTCCTGGAAGAGCCTGCGGTGCATGAGCACCGAGCGGTAGATGTGGATCATGTGGTCGGCAAGAACCTTGCCGGTGAAACGCTCGCTGTTGTCGCGCGCTGCCTGGAAGATGGCTGCCTTCTTGTTGGGGTTCTCGAGGACGTCGCTCAGCGCGTCGGCTCCCTCATGGAAGTTGGAGTAGTAGATGGCGCCGTCGCCGCCCAGTTCGCGGGCACGGGGAGAGTCCTTGCAGATGACGAGTCCGCCGGAGCGCTGTGCGTTGATGAGCTTGTAACAGTCGCGGGCACGCTCAGTATTGGGGATGATGACGGCCTGGGCCATCTTGCAGACGGCAGTGAGGTCGGCATGGTGCACCTTGTCCACCTGCTTGAAGCGGTGGAACACGTGCAGGTCGTGGGCCTGCTCCTTGATGACCTTGTCGAAGTGGTCGGTGCGGTAGCCCAGCACGACGATAGAAATCTTGCTGTCGCGCAGCTCGTGCAGCAGCTTCATGGCCTCGACGAGGTTGTCCTCGTCGTTGAATCGTCCCTTGTAGAGGATGTACTTCTCGGGCAGGTGATATTTCTCGCGAATGATGTCGTGCATGTTCTCGGGGACCGAGTCGTCACAACCCTCAAAGAAGCACGGGTGCACGACCTCGACGAGGTCGGGGTTGACGTGGTAGTGGTCGATGATGAGCTGGCGGTCGACCTCGGTGAGGGCGATGACGCGCTTGGTGAACTTGCAGGCCTTGCGGGCGCGGCGTTGCAGCAGCATGCGTTCCATCCAGCCGCCTGAATTCTTGTAGAGGGGGTCGGTCATGGTGAACACTGTGGGGAAGTTGCTGCCGTTGAAGCCCGATGCGATGCCGTCGTCAATGCCGTGGAAGGCGTTCACGCCGTGGGCCTTGGCCGAGCGCACGATGCCGTTGTGGGTGTACCACCTGTTCTTGTTGTGGATGTGGTTGCGAGGAAACTTGATGCGCACACTGTCGGCATTGATGATCGCCGTGAGTCGCTTGTTGGTTTCGTTCTGTGGGGAGTAGAGAATATAATAGTTGTCGGGATAATGTGTGGACAGAGCTTTGATAAGGATACGACCATAATAGGAGGTATCGTTATTCTCCATGATGATCCTGCGTCCACCGTAACCTACTACCATAATCTATTGTCGGTTTTAATGATTGTCGTTGTCGTTAATAGCTAATAATCACAAAGTGTCATTGACTGACAATCTGCAAAATTAGATAAATTTTTCATTTTGTGTGTTCTTTATTCCGTATTTTTCTGCTTTTGAATTAACTTTGCTGCAAAAATTGCTGAAAAATGAGACGATTATTGACCATTTTAGGTATTGCCCTGATGCTGTTTACCTCCTGTGCAGCTCATCGCAACGCGACGTCGGGCCAGGGCCGTGACCTTCATCCCGACGAGGTGTTCACCCTCACCGATGAGGACATCGCGCGTGAGACGCGCCACATCAATGGTGCCATCAAGGGCCAGTGGACCTATAGCGGCCCCAGTGTTGACGTGAGCGGCAAGAACCTGCTTGCCGGCATGGGCAAACCCATTGCCAAGGGGAAGATCAAGAAGAAATTGAAGAATGCCTTCAAGAAGATAGGGCTGGACAAGGCACGGCCGCAGTTCTCGTTTGACGAGGACGGCACGTGCGCCATCAAGTTGCTGGGCGCGAGCATGAAGGGCACCTATAACTACAATCCCAGCCAGGAGAAGATCACCATCAAGTGGCACGGCATCCCCGTGACGGCACGCCTCAAGCGTGACGGCAAGAAGAAGCTACAGTTGACCTTTGACGCTGACAAACTGTTGAAATTGTTTACCCTGGCCAGCAAGGTGAGCGACAGCTCGGCGCTCAAGGCGTTGTCGTTCCTGATGGACCACTATGAAGACGTGATGGTGGGCTTCGAGCTCAAGAAGTGAGCACCACCAGAGCGGGAAAATCCTAGGTCACTTGCCAGATAACGCAGGAGAGAATTCCACCACTCGGGGGGAATCCTCTCCTGAATTGTTGTAATTGATGATGAATGACTGTCGTCGCCAGGAGTTGTCAACGGCCGGGCTGGCTCTTCATGCGCTGCTTGCCCTGGTTGACGGCCTGCTTCTTGGTCATGCCGGGCATGATCCTGCTGCCGGGTTGGCTCTTGCTGGTGCTCATGCCGGGCTGCATTCCACCCGTGCCGGGCTTGGGCTGCGACTTCTCGGTGGGAGCACCAAAGGTGCGTCCGTTGTAAGCACTGTGGTCGAAGTAGCGGTTGGAACCCTTATATACCTGGTATCCGGGAGGAGCGGCGCGATAGAAGCGGTCCTTGGGATAGCGGTTGTAGATGGAGAAGACAAACTTCTTGTTCTGCCACGAGACGGGGCGATAGAAGTATTCCAGCTGCATGTAGTATTGGTACTGGGCCGCAGTGAGCACATACCTCAACTCGTTGTTGCGCCGGGTCCAGAAGGTGCCGAAGATGTCATCATACACATCCAGACACATGATGTAGTCCATGTTGATTTCATACACGGCATTGTACTGGTCGTCACTCAGTCCGAGCTCATAGGCCATCTTGTCGGTCAGGAAGAAAGCCTGGTCACGGGCCGATTTGTAACTCATCGCGTTGGCGGCCGACGCGAGGGTCAGCACTGCCACCATTGTTAAGATAAACCGTTTCATTGTGCGTATGTTTTTAATGCGTTACTAAATGTTTGTTGCCCCAAAATTAGCCTGTTTGATTATTTACTGCAAATTTTTTAGACAAATCTACATAAATAATAGACTAATTGCACTCATATCTGCAAATTCTGTGCCAACTTCCGCGGCACAGCGTCGGGCATTGCAAGAAGGTGTCCCCTCGGTTTTTTGGGCGGTTGTTTCTCGTGTTTCGTGGTTTATTAGTAATTTTGCAGGTTATGATAGATTTCACGCCCTTATTGCGCAACCATTTCTTGTCGCGCTTGCAGCAGCATGCCCGCTACATCGACCATGCCGACGCCGTGCAGCAGGGCGAACTGGTGCGCCTCATCGAGAAGGGTGCCTTGTCACGCATTGGCCGCAAGTATGACTTCTCCTCGATCAGGACCTACCGCCAGTTTGCCTCGGCCTTGCCTTTGTACAGTTATGAGGACCTGCGTCCACAGATCATGCGCATGATTAACGGCGCGAAGGATGAACTATGGCCTGGCCGTTGCTACAACTTTGCCCAGTCGTCGGGCACGAGCGGCGGTCGTAGCAAGTATATCCCCATCACGCGCGAGTCGTTCCGCTGGAACCACTACCAGGGAGGCAGCGACGTGGTGTCCCACTACCTGAACCTGAACCCCGCGAGCCGCATGTTTGCCGGCAAGGCCTTCATCCTGGGCGGCAGTTTTGCCAACGGGCTGGAACTGCCACGCGGCGTGAGGGTGGGAGATCTGAGTGCCAATCTCATCGAGAACATGAATCCGCTGGCCAACCTGGCGCGCATCCCCGACCGCCGTGTCGCTCTCATGGAAGACTGGAGCCAGAAGTTGCCCCGGCTGGTCGAGGCATCGATCGGCGAGAACGTGACCAACCTGAGCGGTGTGCCGTCATGGTTCTTGACGGTCATCAGGGAGGTGCTCAAGAAGACAGGCAAGTCGTGCATCCACGAGGTGTGGCCCCATCTGGAGGTCTTCTTCCACGGGGGCATCGCCTTTAAACCCTACCGCAGCCAGTATGAGGAAATCTGTGACATGGACAAGATGCACTTCCTCGAGACCTACAATGCCAGTGAGGGCTTCTTTGCCGTGCAGAGCGACTGGGACAGCGAGGCGATGCTGCTGTTGCTCGATGTGGGAGTGTTCTACGAGTTCCTGCCCGTCGAGGAGAGCGACAGCGAGACGCCCGAGGTCTATCCCATCTGGGAAATTGAGCCAGGCCGCACCTATGAGCTCATCATCACCGCTGCCAACGGCCTGTGGCGTTACCGCCTGGGCGACACGGTGACTATCGAGCAGCTCAACCCCGTGAAAATCAAGATCGCTGGCAGGACGCGCAGTTTTATCAACGCCTTCGGTGAGGAATTGATGGTGCACAATACCGACCATGCCATCACCCTTGCCCAGCAGGAGACCGGGGCCAGGGTGCTCAATTATACCGCCGCCCCGGTATATGCCCAGGGCGGCAATCGCGGTAGCCACCAGTGGCTCATCGAGTTTGCTGTCAAGCCCAGTGATGAAGCCCGCTTCATGCAGTTGCTCGACCAGCACCTGCGTGAAGTGAACAGCGACTATGACGCCAAGCGCTCGGGTGACATCTTCCTCGCGCCGCCGTCGCTTGTCGTGGCTCCCGCGGGCCTGTTTGACCGCTGGCTGGCATTGACCGGCAAGCTGGGAGGCCAGCGCAAGGTGCCCCGCCTGAGCAACAACCGCGATCTCATCGACCAGATGCTCGCCTTGATCACTCCATCATGATAGATATTGGGTGTCGTGTTTAGAAAGATAGTTCATAGCAATATCGGGGCTGCTGTGCTGAACATGGCGGTGGCCTATCTCGTGTTCATGCTCTCGCGGGTGGCATTCTTCATGGAGAACTGGTCCACCTTTGCCCCCTACATGTCGTGGTCACTGCTGTGGAGCATGATGCGCGGTGCGCTGGTGTTTGACACGTCGGCATTGCTCTATATCAACGCCCTCTACCTGGTGCTCATGCTGCTGCCGTTGCACCTCAAGGAGCGTGCCGGCTTCCACAAGGGGCTGAAGTGGCTGTTTGTCGTCACCAATGCCGTCGGCCTGGCCATGAACCTGATGGATGCGGTGTATTTCCAGTACACGGGCCGCCGCTCGACGGTGACGGTCTTCACCGAGTTTGCCAACGAGGGCAACATCACGTCCATTATTTTGACAGAATTTCTCCGCCATTGGTATCTGGTGCTAGCGTTTCTTGCGCTGGTATTCATCCTGTGGCGATGTTACATGAAGCCGCGGCTCGAGGTGTATCGCTTTGGGCATCATTACTATATCTCCCAGATCATTGCCCTGGTGGTGATGATACCGCTGGCCATCGTGGGCATCCGTGGCAGTGTCACGGCCGGTACACGTCCCATCACCATCAGCAACGCCAACCAGTTTGTCAACCGCCCCGTCGAGGCCTCGGTGGTGCTGAACACGCCTTTCTCGATGATACGCAGCATCGGCAAGAAGGCTTTTGTCACCCCCGATTACATGTCCCGCGAGCAGATGGAAGCCATCTACACGCCCGTTCACGCCCATCCTGTGGCAGATCAATTGAGTTATCCCGGCAAGAACGTGGTCATCCTGATTGTCGAGAGCATGGGCAAGGAGTACATCGGCGGACTCAACCCCGATCTGGAAGGCGGCCCGGGGAACTACAAGGGCTACATGCCGTTTATCGATAGCCTGCTCACGCAGTCGATGAGCTTTGAATACAGTTTTGCCAACGGACGCATCAGCATGGATGCTATGCCCTCGATTTTGTCGGGTCTGCCCATGATGGTAGAGTCGATTTTTCTCACTCCGGCGTCGCTCAACGACGTGGACGGCATCTCGTCGATCCTGGCCCGTGAGGGCTACAGCACCGCCTTCTTCCACGGCGGGCACAACATCTCGATGGGCTTCAGTGCCTATGCCCACAGCATCGGCTACCAGCGCTACTACGGCCTGGACGAGTACTGCCAGTCGCCCAAGTATGGCGGCATGGACGATTTTGACGGCAAGTGGGCCATCTGGGACGAGCCGTTCCTGCAATTCACCCTCGATGGCATTGAACAGATGAAGCAGCCCTTCCTGGCAACGGTGTTCACCGCCTCGTCCCACCATCCATACAATGTGCCCGAGCAGTACCGTGACTCGCTGGTGGACGAGGGCGGCCAGCCCATCCACAAGTGCATCCGCTACACCGACATGGCCCTGCGCCGCTTCTTTGAGCGTGCCAGCCATGAACCGTGGTACAAGAATACCATCTTTGTCCTGGTGGCCGACCACACCAACCAGACCAGCCATGACGTCTATAAGACAGATCTGGGGCTCTACAGCATCCCCATCATCTTCTTCACGCCCGACGGCAGCCTGCAGCCCCGGCATGACGAGGCAGCCATCGCCCAGCAGACTGACATTACACCGACCCTGTTGCACCTGTTGGGCTACACCAAGCCCTACCTCGCCTTCGGTGAAGACCTGCTGCTGGCTCATGATGGCGATGAAGTGTTGCAGTCGTGGGCATTCAACTACAACGCGGGCATTTATCAGCTTGTTCGTGGTGATCTCCTGCTGCAATTTGACGGCAGCAGGACCACCGCTGTCTATCGCTTCAAGACCGACCCCTTGCTGAAGGAGAACCTCGTGGGCAAGCTGCCCGAACAACAGGAAATGGAATTGTTCCTCAAGGCCTTGATCCAGCAATACATGTCGCGCATGAACGAGAACCGCCTGCAGCCCGGCAAGTAACAACGATCATCCAGGCCATAAAAACAAAATCCCCCGGCAATCTTGACGATCGTCGGGGGAATCTTGTTGTTGGTGCCCAGGGCGGGACTCGAACCCGCACACCTCGCGGCACACGCACCTGAAACGTGCGCGTCTACCAATTCCGCCACCTGGGCGTGTAGCCATGCGCAATTCGTTTTGCGTTTAGCGGTGCAAAGGTAGTACTTTTTTTTAATATGCAAGCATTTTGTGAGAAAAAAAGTTGAAAAAACTCATTTTCTTGCCTCCCAAGGGGCAAATCGGGCCCGGATTGGCCGATTTTTCGGGAGGGAAAAGAGTTACCGATTGAGGCGGCGGCGATTGTTCTTGGTGTCGTTGTACTTGTCGCCGGTGTAGGTGTTGTTGGTGATGCCGGTCGAGAATTCGTCCTCTTCTTCCTCGTCGTCGCTGTTCTTGTCCTGTTTCTTCTCGATCTTGTTCTTGGCCTGCTCGGGCTTGTTGCGGCGGATGTCGTCGGGTTTCTGGAGGTCAAGGGCAGTCTGGTAGATGTTCCAGTCCTCATCGAGGTCCCAGTTGGCGCGCAGGCGCAGCTTCTTGGGGTAGTAGTACACTTCCTCGGGCTGCAGGTGCTGGCTGTAGTTGCCGGTGTCCCACTTGCCGTTGCCGTTCTTGTCGATGGTGAGCCGCAGGTAATAGGTGCCTGGCGTGACGTTCAAGAGTTCAAACGTGCCGTTGCTGGTGACGGTGACCGTGCGCACTACCTTCTCGCCGCTTGCCAGCAACTCGGCAAAGGCACCGCCCGCCGGGGCATTGACCTTGAAGAAGACGTTGGCATACTGTTCCACTCCACTGACGTTCAATTCCTTGACCAGCTTCTCGTTATACAGGCCATAGACCGATGCGACGGCCGCGCTGTCGATAGTCAGGCGGTAGGCCGAATCGGGTTGCATGGTCACCGGCAGCCAGTATCGCATGGGGTCGCAGTCATCAACCGGCTGCAACTGGGGCGTCGTGCCGGGGTAGGGCACCCACAGGGTGTCGCGTTTCACTTCCAGGTGCACGCCGCTGGAATCGATGGTCGCGATAGGCGCATCAAACTTCAGCACGATAGAGTCGCCGATGTCGATGGCACCGCTCTTGGCCAGATCCATCTTCAACTTGGGTATCTCGTTGGGATCGACGTGTTGCAGTTCTTTCAACTCTTCGAGTTCACCCTCGCTGAGTTCTTTGCCCTGGGCAGCGGCCTGCTCCTGCTTCTCGAGTAGTTGGGCCAGACGCTTGGCACGTTCCTGGCGTTCCTTGGCTTTCTTCTCTTCCTCCTTGACCTGGGCTGCGGGCTTGCGGTAGCCGAACCTGACGGTGTCGGTCACCTGTTGCAGCTTGTCGGTTGTGTCGGTGCGCAGGTAGGTCATTGCCACGATGATGGTATCGGTCTTGATCATGGCCGAGTCGGTGATCCAGTAGAAGAGCGAGTCGTTGTCGAGCGTGCGCTCCACGCGGTACCAGTCGCTGGCGTGCTGGGCAGGGCGCAGCACCTTGAGGTCGGGCAGCGTCTCGTTGGGAGCACCGAAGAGCATGTGCAGCTTGTTGGCCTCGGGCCTGGACGTCTGGCGGAGGTAGTGGCTGCGGTATCCCTCATTGAACATGCACAGCAGCAGGTCGTTGGGCAGGAAGAGCGTGTGGGTGGCGGTCATCACGGTATCGACCTTGCGGTCGAAGGTGAAGACGGTGTCCTGGGACGTATATTGGTCGGTCGAGGGCACGACCAGCTCGTCGATGAAGGCGATATCCTCGGTGCGGGCCATGCGGTAGTCGCCGTCCACGTCGTTGATGGCAAACACGTGGTAATTGCCGGGCTTGAGGCCCTGGATGGTGAACTTGCCGCGGTCGTTGGTGCGGGAGATGCGCTCCAGCGGCAGGTGGGTAAAGGCAGTGTCGTCGAGATTGCTGTGCAGGCCGACGATGATGTGCTGCATCGGTTCCAGGTCACTGGCACGCAGCACGATGCCCGACACGGCCAGGGTGTCGATCTGGTCGCCGGTCGAGAAGGCGAAGGCGTAGCCGTCCAGTTGGTTGCTCTCGTTGTTGTCCTCGATGGCGTTGGAGAAGTCGATGACATAGGTCGTATTGTCCTCCAGCGGGTCGCGGAACTCGATGGTGACCTTCTTGCCGACGGCGCGGATGAGCGGTTGGCTCTTGGGCGCGGGCGAGATGATGACCTTCTTCTGCTGGTCCTTGAGATTGATGATCTCGTCGAAGGTGATTTCCACCTTCTGCCCCTTGAAGTTGAGTGAACCAGGTTCGGGTGATGACTTGACCACCTGCGGCGGTGTGTAGTCACGCGGCCCGCCCTCGGGCGAGCCGATGGTGGCACACGCCACAAGCAGACACGCCGTGACGATCGACCAGAGCCAATATGTCCATCGGTTCCTCATTATTATAAATAGGTGGCGCAAAGGTAGTGATTTTCTCTTTCCCGTGCAAATCCGCTCCCCGATTTGGCATCACGGGGCGACGCTTTACATGGTCGTGGTCTCGATGCTGGAGCCGGCGATGATGATGTACACGAGCAGGATGAGCAGCAGGATGATGGCAGCGTAGGCAAAGAATTTAAAAGTCGCGCTGGGCATGGTGCCGTTCTGGTGGATGTGAGGATGCATGGCACGGTACTGGTGGGTGACGGTGCGCAACTTGTCCTCGACCAGGGTGGAGCTGTCGCGTTGGGTGGGCTCCTCGCGGCGAGGTCTCTCGGTCATGGCTGGCGCGGGAGCCTCCTGCTTGACGGCAGGCTTGGGCTGCGGCTTGACGGCTGCGGGTGCCGGTTCAGGCTTCTTGGGCGTCTCGTGCTCGAAGGGGGCATTGAGGTCGGCTCCGCAGTAGGGGCAGAAGCTGATGCCCTCGGGCAGCTGTTTGCCGCAACTGTAGCAGAAGTGGGCAGTCGTCTCGGCCTTGGCGGTCTCGACAGTAGCGTTGTGGCGATAGGGTGCATCCGAGTCATCGCGCACCACGAGCACGCCGCCCTCATACTGGCACACGGCCAGGCACTGGGGGCACACGACCTGACAGTCGTGTATCACCAGCTCCTCCTGGGACACGGCCATCCATTTTCCACACTGTGGGCACTTGAGTTCCATGTTTCTATACTTGAAGTGGCCACAAAGGTACTGCTTTGAAGTCAAAAATGCAAATAAAAAATCGGATAGTCCCCATATATTCACCAAATCAAGCTAGAATAAGGTGCTAAAAATGAGGAAAAATCAAAAAATGTTGCTTTTTTGCTTTTCAATGTTAAGAATATCTATTACTTTTGCACCCGCAAAACTGTCGAAAACATTAAATTAACGCAATACAATGGCAAAAAAACAAGAACAAGGTGCCCGCACGACGCTCGAAGAGGTGAACGAGTCCCTCACTAGCGCGGCACAACGCATTGAAGACAACAAGAAGTACATCAATTGGGCTCTTATCGCTATTGCAGTGATTGCACTGCTTGCCGGTGGTTATATCTGGCTGCACAACAAGAACCTGGAGGAAGCCAAGAACAAGATCGGTGAGGCCGACATCACGCTGCTGCAAGGCAGTGAGGACGACGCGCTGAAGGCCTTTGAAAAGGTCGCCGACGAGTACAGCAACACAACGGGTGAGCGCGCTCACTTGAACGCTGCCATCCTGCTGTACCAGAAGGGTGAGTATGAGAAGGCTGTGAAGCACCTCGAGGACTACAGTGCCGAGGGCAACCTGATCGCTCCTGCCAGCAAGTCGCTGCAGGGTGACTGCTATGTGAACCTGAAGAAGCTCGACAAGGCCCTGAGCGCCTATGACGAGGCCATCAAGCTGGCTAACGGCAATGAGAACTATGCTCCCGCATTCATGATCAAGAAGGCAACCGTCCTGCACGAGCAGAAGAAGTATGCCGAGGAGGCCGCCATCTACCAGGAGATCAAGGACAAGTACTTTGCTTACACCCAGCAGAGCAGGTTCAATGTCGACAAGTACTTGGAGCGTGCCAATGCACTTGCAGGTAAGTAATTAAACCATTCAAATGATTCCAATAAGGGCTGGACAAAACACAGTTTTGTGCCAACCCTTTTTTTAATACCTTAATATATAATATTGCTAGACACTATGAAACCGATTTATCATCGCATATTGCTCAAGCTCAGCGGCGAGTCGCTGGCAGCAGAACAGAGTAGCGGCATTGACCCGCAGCGTGTGGCCGACTATGCCACCCAGATCAAGGAAATCGTGGACGCCGGCGTGCAGGTAGCCATCGTCGTGGGCGGCGGTAACATCTTCCGCGGCCTCAAGGGTGCCGCCCAGGGCTTTGACCGCGTGAAGGGCGACCAGATGGGCATGCTCGCCACGGTCATCAATGCGCTGGCGCTGTCGTCGGCACTCGAGGCCATCGGCCAGCCCGCCCAGGTGTTCACCGCCATCGGCATGTTCCCCATCGGTGAGCCCTACAGCAAGTGGCGCGCCATCGAGGCCATGCAGGCCGGCAAGGTCGCCATCTGCTCCTGTGGCACGGGCAGCCCCTTCTTCACCACCGACACGGGCAGCACGCTGCGCGCCATCGAGGTCGAGGCCGACGTCATGCTCAAGGGCACCCGCGTGGACGGCATCTACACCGCCGACCCCGAGAAGGACCCCACGGCAACCAAGTTTGACCGCATCACCTATGACGAAATCTACAACCGCGGCCTCAAGGTCATGGACATGACCGCCACCGTGATGGCCCGCGACAACAAGTTGCCCATCCATGTGTTCAACATGGACGTGGTGGGCAACCTCAAGAAGGTGATGTCCGGCGAGCCCATCGGCACCGTGGTCACCCTTTAATGCGGGCTAGAGCCCGAAGTTTATCCGCATTCGGGAGCACTCACGCTAAGGCGCGAAGCCGCTAAGTATTTTTTAAAGCAGGAAATACAAATCAATTGAGTGATAATCAATGATTTGTATTTCTTGTTGTACGCATGGCATGGTCATGTTCTAACGGGTGTAAGTCCCGAGCGCGCCCTAATGGCGGGAAGCGCATAGCCAAAGACAAGGGCGTTGCGGTGACGCAGGGTCTGAAGGAAGTCGGCGGCAAATCCCTGGCTCGAC
>JAFTFA010000157.1 GCA_017449785.1 Muribaculaceae bacterium
CCTGCTGGCCTTTCTCGCCGTGGATGATGGCGGTGCCAGTGTCCTGGCACAGAGGCAGTTGCCCCTTGGCGGCCACCTCGGCATTACGCAGGAACGTCAAGGCTACATACTTGTCGTTGTCACTGGCCTCGGGGTCACGCAGGATCTTGGCTACCTGCTCGTTGTGTGAGCGGCGCAGCAGGAAGTTCACGTCGCGGAAAGCCTGCTGGGCAAGCATCGTCAGGGCCTCGGGCTCGATTTTCAGGATAGGTTTGCCCTCAAACTCGCCCACCGACACATAGTCGCTGGTGAGCTTGTAGTATTCGGTGTCATCTTTGCCCAACTGGAACATGGGCGCATAGCGGAATTCAGGATTGTTTGCCATAAAAACTCTTTTGTGTTATTATTTTGTAATAAATGATTTCAATGCTGCAAAAGTAATGTATTTTCTTCACATGTCAAAGCCCAGGCGCTTGAAGTCGTCGGGAAGGGGAGCGGTGATGTCGATTTCCTTGCCGCTGACGGGATGGGTGAAACAGATGCGGTGGGCCTGCAGCGAGATGCCCCCGTCGGGGTTGCTGCGCGGGGCACCATACTTGAGGTCGCCCTTGATGGGGCAGCCGATGGCCGACAGCTGGGCGCGTATCTGATGCTTGCGGCCCGTGATCAGGTCCACCTCGAGCAGCCAGTAGCGCTGGCTCGCGGCGATGATGCGGTAGTGCAGGACCGATCGCTGGTGCCCCTCTCGCGGCACGATGCTCACCCTGGTCTTGTTGCCCTGCTCCACGCTCTTGAGGTAGTGTGTCAGGGTGTCCTCGTCCTTGGGCGGCTGGTTGCCCACCACGGCCCAGTAGGTCTTGTGGACCTCCCCCTTGCGGAAGAGTTCGTTCATCCGTGACAGTCCCTTGCTCGTCTTGGCCATGACCACCAGCCCGCAGGTGGGGCGGTCGATGCGGTGTGTCACGCCCAGGAACACGTTGCCCGGCTTGTCATATTTCTCCTTGATCCATGCCTTGACCATGTCGATGAGCGTGGGGTCGCCGGTGCGGTCGCCCTGCACCAGCTCGCCGGCGCTCTTGTTGACGATGATCAGGTGGTTGTCGTCATACACGATTTCCATAAGCCTTGGTTTTACTTCTAGCCGTCGGTCATCATGGCCAGCGGCAGTGCAAAGTTACATCGTTTCCAGCAATCGGCGGCTCTCGGCGTGGCAAAAAATGAAAGTCCCCATTTTTCCTGGAATGGCCGTCGCCCGGCTAGCGTGTATCCCCGATTTGCCCCATCTTTTCATGAAATATGGTGGAAAAGAGTTGATTTTCGGGTTTAATTAATTGTTATTCAGTGAGTTATTGGCCGTTTTGCCGAATTTTGCCATTTTTAACACGTGTAATTTGTTGATTTGTAGTGCATTGTGGGGATATTCGTGTCATCGTGATAAAAAAATCAAAAACTTTTTGGACAGATTTACATTATTTATAAAAAAAATCACTAATTTTGCAAGCCTGTCTTTTTATAGATGGAGTTAAGAAACAAGGAAACTGTAGATTGGCAATCCCCAAGGGGGTTGTGGATAAATGTCTAACTATGGCCTGAATCGTCGCGGTTTCGTGGCTATGAGATGTTTTTTGTGTTTTTTGAAGCCAATAGAGTCTGTCAAGAGGCGGGAACCACAAGTAAAGTAAACTTAAAACATTTATAATTAATCACTTAAACTAAAATTTATGAGTCTAAAACATTTACTCTTGTTCCTTGTCATGGCACTTGCCGCGCTTGGAGTTACGGCTCAAGTGAATGGTACAGTGTTAGACGAGAACAATGAACCGGTCATCGGTGCATCAGTCGTTCAGCAGAACAATCCCAAGAACGGCGTCGCTACCGACTTTGACGGTCATTTCTCATTGAATGTGCCTGCTGGCACTAAGATTAAAGTTACCTATGTGGGTTATGAGGATGAAATCGTTGCTGCCAAGGCTGGCATGACGATTACCATGAAGCCTAAGGGTAATGTTATTGGTGAAGTTGTCGTAACCGGTTATCAGAAGGTGGATAAGCGACTCTTTACCGGTGCAACCCAGAGCGTCGACGCCGAGAAGACCAAACTCTCGGGTGTTGCCGACGTCAGCCGTGGTCTGGAAGGCCGCGTGTCGGGTGTGCAGGTTCAGAACGTGTCCGGTACCTTCGGTACGGCCCCCAAGATCCGCGTGCGCGGTGCTACCTCAATCTACGGTAGCTCCAAGCCCCTGTGGGTTGTGGACGGTGTCGTTCTCGAGGATAACGTTGACATCAGCGCCGACGACCTCTCGTCGGGTGATGCCAACACTCTGATTGCATCGGCTGTCGCCGGTCTGAACGCCGACGATATCGAGAGCTTCCAGATCCTGAAGGATGGTTCAGCGACCTCTATCTATGGTGCCAAGGCCAACGCTGGTGTGATCGTGATCACCACCAAGACCGGCCGCAAGGGCACTAGTTCTATTAACTACACGGGTGAGTTCACCTATCGCTTGAAACCCAACTACCGCGACTTCAATATCTGTAACTCACAGGAGCAGATGAGTATCCTGCGTGAGATGGAGCAGAAAGGTTGGCTCGAGTATGCAAACCTGGTGAACAGCACCACTTCGGGTATCTATGGCCAGATGTACACCTTGATGGACACCTATGATCCCGCAACTGGTCAATATGCTCTGCCCAATACTCAGAATGCACGCAACCAGTATCTGCGTGAGGCCGAGATGCGTAACACCAACTGGTTCGACCTGTTGTTTAACGACAACATCATGCAGAACCACTCGGTGAGCATTTCGGGTGGTACCGAGAAGGGCTCGTTCTACACCTCGGCTTCGGTCATGACCGATCCGGGCTGGTACAAGAGCAGCCGCGTTGAGCGCTACACCTTCAACGCCAACGCTATCTACAACCTGACCGACAAGATCAGGATCAAGATTCTGAACAGTGACAGCTTCCGTGAGCAGAAGGCTCCCGGTACCCTCAGCCAGAACGTGGACGTCGTGAACGGTGAAGTAAGGCGCGACTTTGATATCAACCCCTACAGCTTCGCCTTGAACACGGCCCGTACCGTTGATCCCAATCAGCGTTATGTGCGCAACTACACTACATTTAATATTTTTGATGAGCTGGAGCAGAACTACATCGACCTGAACGTGACCGACCTCAAGTTCCAGGGCGAGCTCAACATCAAGCCCATCATCAAGCAGGACCAGTCGCTGGAGTTCAACATCCTGGGTTCGATGCGCGTGGCTACCACCGAGCAGAACCACTATGTGCTGGACAACAGTAACCAGGCCATGGCCTATCGTGCCGGTATCAACCCCGATAACGCCATCATCCGTTCGTCCAACTCCTACCTCTACACCGACCCCGATGTCGCCAACGCTCTCCCCGAGACGATTCTTGACAAGGGTGGTATGCTGTTCTACAACAAGAACAACAACAAGACCTTCACCTTCCGTGCTTCGGGTCAATACATGAAGGACTTCAACAATGGTCAGCACATCCTCAACCTGTTTGCCGGTATGGAGGCTATCCGCTTCGACCGCTTCAGCGAGGCGTTTGACGCTTGGGGTATCGTTTATGCCAACGGTAACCTGCCCTTCACCAACTACAAGCTCTTCAAGCAGATGCAGGAGGAGAATGGTACCTACTTCAGCGTCGGTGAGTACCACCGTCGTGACATGGCCTACTTTGCCAACGCCAACTATGCGCTGCTGGGTCGCTACATCTTGAACGGTACCCTCCGTTATGAGGGCTCCAACCAGATGGGCCGCACCTCGCAGAGCCGCTGGCTCCCCACCTGGAACGTATCGGCTGCATGGAACATCTTTGACGAGCCGTTCTTCCAGAATATGTCCCTCAGCAAGAAGGCCATTACCTATGCTAAGCTCCGTCTGAGCTACTCACTGACCGCCGAGAGTGGTCCCACCAGCCTGGCTAACGCCGAGGCCCTGTATTATCCCACTCGCCCCTGGCGTCAGGAGCTGAGCACCTATGAGATGGCTCTCCAGCTGTCCGGTCTGGGCAACAGCGAGCTGACCTATGAGAAGAAGCATGAGTTTGACCTCGGTGTTGACCTCGGTTTCATCTACAACCGCATCAACCTGGTATTTGACTGGTACTTCCGTAACAACTTCGACCTGATCGGTCTCATCCGCACCCAGGGTGTCGGTGGTGACACCAACAAGTATGGTAACGTGGCCGAGATGAAGTCTCACGGTGTCGAGTTCACCCTCTCGTCGCGCAACATCGAGCCCAGCCGTCCCGGCGGCTTCGGTTGGAGCACCGACTGGACCTTCTCCTATGCAGTGACCGAGATTACCAAGCTGCAGTCGCGTTCTCGCGTCATCGATCTGGTGACCGGTAGCGGTTTCCCCTTGCAGGGCTATCCCCACCGTGCCATCTTCTCGATCCCCTACGCTGGTCTTGATGCTCATGGTCTTCCCCTGTGTATCGACGAGACGGGCAACGTGTCCAACGTCGGTCTGAACTTCCAGGAATTTGAGGCACTCGACTTCTTGAAGTATGAGGGTCCCGTTGATCCCACCATCACTGGCGGTTTCGGCAACAACTTCGACTGGAAGGGCTTCCACCTGAATGTCTTCATGACCTACTCGTTCGGCAACAAGCTCCGTCTTGACCCGACCTTCGCCTATGGTTACAGTGACCTCACCTCCTTCACCAAGGACTTCAAGAACCGTTGGGTTCTCCCCGGTGATGAGGCCGTTACCGATATTCCTGCCATCGCATCGCGTCGTCAGGTTTACTCCAACAACTACCTGGGTATGGCTTACAATGCCTACAACTACAGCACTGCTCGCATTGCCAATGGTGGTTTCATCCGTCTGAAAGAGGTTGCC